>CAMCJI010000001.1 GCA_945874805.1 Asaia bogorensis
AGCGGAGCCCGTCACGCATATGCTGCGCACGGGTGGTTGCGGTCCACATGGGTCTGGTCATCCAACTCGGTCTCGACAACCCGTTGGAATCACATCCTGCCGTGACCACCCAACCCCATTCCGCTAGCGTTCAGAGACAGCCTCTAACAGGCAACTATCAGACCTTTCTGAAGCTGTTGACGACCCAGCTGCAAAATCAGGACCCGACAAGTCCACTCGACACTAATCAGTTCACTAGCCAGCTGGTTCAGTATTCGAGCGTCGAGCAGCAAATTAACATGAACAGCAATCTCAACCAACTGATTGAACTTGGCCAAACAAATGGTGTTCTGCAGTCATCTTCTATTGTCGGTCGCAGCATTGCCGTATATTCGGACCAGCTGGCGCTGCAGGGTGGTCAGGCCGGCGTGCGTTTCACTGCAGCTTCTGCCGGGCCTGTGCAGGTCGCCGTATATTCTGCCAAGGGTGAGCGCTTGGCTGAGGGTGTTGTGAACGCGAGTGCAGGAGAGAACGGCTGGGGGTGGGATGGAACCACTGAGCGCGGGGCCGTCGCGCCAGATGGTGCTTATCGCGTGATTGTCAAAACCCATCCCGTCGGGTCGGCGGGAGCAGAACTGCCCTTCGTGGTGGTCGCCAAGGCAACTGGAGTGGAGCAGCAGGGCAAAGAGCTCCGGCTCCAACTCGGTGCCCTGTCGGTGAAGATGGGAGCCGTCCGCTCCATATTGCAGTAGGTATGGTGGTCGCGGCTTGGTACTTCCCTTCACATGGCAGGATCGGCGACACTAAGGCATGTCCCGCCGCTCATTCGCCATCACGCCCGAACTCATGCTGCGCGCCTACAGCATCGGCATCTTCCCGATGGCCGAGACGCGCGACAGCGATCGCCTGTATTGGTTGGACCCCGAGCGCCGCGGCATCATGCCGCTGGACGGGTTTCACCTCCCGCG
Source organism: Asaia bogorensis (assembly GCA_945874805.1). Classification (GTDB taxonomy): domain Bacteria; phylum Pseudomonadota; class Alphaproteobacteria; order Acetobacterales; family Acetobacteraceae; genus CAIRTN01. Next base: position 948 of record CAMCJI010000001.1, read on the forward strand.
CCGCCTGCTTCGCACCATCAGCTCCGGCCCTTACACCGTCACTGCCGACCGCGATTTCGCTGGCGTGATCGCAGGATGCGCGGAGTCGAAGCCTGGCCGGGAGGAAACATGGATCAATCCGGAGATTGAGCGGCTGTTTACTGCCCTGCACCGCATGGGCCATGCCCATTCGGTGGAGACTTGGCAGGACGGCGTGCTGGTGGGTGGGCTCTATGGTGTATCGTTGGGCGGCGCGTTCTATGGCGAGAGCATGTTCAGCCGGGCGCGCGATGCATCGAAGGTCGCACTGGCGCATCTGGTCGCCCGGCTTCGCCTGGGCGGCTATGCCTTGCTGGATACCCAGTTCGTCACTGCCCACCTTGCCCAGTTCGGGACGATCGAGATATCCCGTTACGTCTACAAGACCCGCCTTGCCGAGGCGCTGACCGCACGTGCGCGCTGGCTAGCGGAACCCGATCCCACCCGGCTTGCCGCCACCTTGCGGGAGATGGCCGGCCGCGCGACCTGATCGCGGCTGGCCAGCCGGACGCCTGCTTCGTAGTCTGCCGCCAGAAGCGGAGACTTTCGTTCATGACCCAGCGTTGGCGCCTCGGCTTCGACATCGGCGGCACCTTCACCGATTTCGTCCTGCTGGATCAGCAGCGCGCCGAAATCCGCCTGCACAAGTGCCTGACCACCCGCGAGGACCCCTCGGTTGGTGCGCTCGAAGGCTTGGCCGCTTTGGTGGCGGAAGCCGGGATTTCCCTGTCGGACATTGGGCACATCGTGCACGGCACCACGCTGGTGACCAATGCCTTGATCGAGCGCAAGGGTGCCACACTCGGCCTCATCACCACGAAGGGCTTCCGTGACATCCTCGAAATGGGCACCGAGCAGCGCTATGATATCTACGATCTGTTCCTGCAGTTTCCGGAACCGCTGGTGCCGCGCCGCCGCCGCCTCGAAGTCGCCGAACGGATCGACAGGGATGGCAACATCGTCGTGCCCCTGGACCTGGATGGCGTGCGCGAAGCTGCAACGAAGCTGGTCGCGGACAAGGTGGAAGCAATCGCCGTCTGCTTCCTGCACAGCTATCGTAATCCCGGACCCGAGCGTGCCGCTGGCGCCGCCATCCGCGCCTTGTTCCCAGAGATCGCGGTCTCGCTCTCGTCCGATGTGGTGGCGGAGCTGTGGGAGTATCAGCGCCTTACAACCACCTGTGCGAATGCCTTCGTACAGCCGCTGATGGACCGCTACATCCGCCGGTTCGAACATGAGCTCTGGACACGCGGATTCCGTGGCGCGCTGCACCTGATGCATTCTGCTGGTGGCCTCGTGGACGCGGCCACCGCCCGTGCATTTCCGATCCGCCTGCTGGAATCTGGCCCCGCCGGTGGTGGCTTGGCCACTGCCTTCTTCGACCGTCTCAACGGCCACAGCGATGTCATAAGCTTTGACATGGGCGGGACGACCGCCAAAGCCTGCCTGATCGAGAATGGCGCCGCCGCCATCGCCGCGGAGATGGAGGCTGCCCGCGTCCACCGCTTCAAGAAGGGCTCTGGCCTGCCGATCAAGGTGCCGGTGATCGACATGATCGAGATCGGCGCCGGTGGAGGCTCGATTGCCACAGTGGACGAGGTAGGGCTGCTGCGCGTCGGACCGCGCTCGGCCGGCGCTGCTCCTGGTCCCGCCTGCTATGGCCGAGGTGGTGAGCAACCCACTGTCACCGATGCCAATCTGGTGCTGGGCTACTACGATGCAGGCTTCTTCCTCGGTGGACGCATGACGCTCGATCGCGATGCCGCCATCCGCGCATTGGAAACCGTCGGCACGCCGCTGGGGCTTTCGGCTGTGGAGACGGCCTGGGGTATCCATCGTGTGGTGAGTGAGAGCATGGCCGCGGCCGCGCGCATTCACATCGTGGAGAAGGGGCGCGATCCCCGCCGGTACGCGATGGTCGGCTTCGGCGGTGCAGGTCCTGCCCATGCGGCCGGTGTCGCCCGTGCGCTCGGCGTGCGGGAGGTGCTGATCCCGCCGGCTTCGGGCGCCGCCTCGGCGCTGGGCTTTCTCGCAGCCCCCGTGTCCTTCGAGCAGGTGCGCAGCCACCCGCAGCGGCTCGACGATAGGGGCGCTGCGGTGGCGATCGAGGCGGTGCTGGCCGAGCTGAGCGCCGAAATCGCTGCGCGCCTGGCTGCCGCCGGCGTGCCGGCCGACGAGATGGCGTTCGAGCGTTCGGCGGACATGCGCTTGTTCGGTCAGCTCCACGAGATCAACGTTGCTCTGCCTGATGGGACGGTCACCGAGGCGACCATGCCGGAGATCATATGGCGCTTCACTGCTGCCTATACTGCACGCTACACTTCGGTCTATGGCGGGGTGGCTGTGCAGTTGGTCAGCCTGCGTGTTCGGGTGCGCGGCAAGCTGCCGACGCTCTCTCTCGACCAAGTGGGGCTACCACCACCGGACCGGCCTGCAAAGCCGTCCGGGACGCATGGTTCGGCGACGGCTTCGTGCCCGTCGCCGTCTATGACCGTTACGCCCTCGCTGTCGGCGTGAGCATCGCCGGCCCCGCCATCATCGAGGAACGTGAAGCCACCACCATCCTCGCCCCCGGCGACGTTATGACGGTCGATGTCACCGGCACCCTGCGCATCTCCGTGGCACAGACGCCACAGGCGGCAGCGCTGATCACCAGCGCCACCCCGATCGCGATGATCGAGGCGGATCCCGTCTCGCTGGAGATCATGTGGGCGCGACTGATCACTGTGGTCGAGGAGATGTGGCACAGCATCGTGCGCACCGCTTTCAGCCTGATCGTGTCGGAGGCTCAAGATTTTGCCTGCGACCTGCTGGACCCCGATGGCGAGAGCCTCGCCCATTCGCCCCGCGCGATGCCCGTGTTCAACCTCACCGTGCCGATTGCGGTGAGGGCACTGCTGAGGAAGTATCCGCCGCATACACTCAAGCCAGGTGACGTGCTGGTGACCAACGATCCCTGGCTCTGCGCAGGGCATCTGTTCGACATCGCAGTGGTGACTCCGGTCTTCCACGGCGATCGCATGGTGGCGCTGACCGCGACCGTCGGCCACGTCGGTGACATCGGCGGCACCAAGGACAGCCTGCGGGCGCGGGAAATCTACGACGAGGGCTTCCAAATCCCACCGATGATGCTCTACCGCGCGGGTGTGCCGAACGAAGACCTGTTCACCCTGCTGTCTGAAAACGTCCGCAAGTCCGAAGAGGTATTGGGCGACATCCATGCCTTCCTCGCGGCCAACCAGCTGGGTGCCGATCGGCTCATCGCATTCATGGACGAATACGGGATGCATGACCTGAGCGCGCTTGCCGCCGTTGTGCAGAACCGATCGGAACGGGCGATGCGCGACGCGATCCGCGCGCTGCCGGACGGCGAGTATACCTCCGAGGCCTGGAACAACCCGCTGGGCACCCGCCTGCGCTATCCACTGAAGGTAACTGTGGAGGACGATGCCATCGAGCTCGATTTTGCCGGGGCTCCGGCGCAGCTCCCCCAGGGCGGGTTGAACTGTACCTTCAGTTACACCGCGGCGCATGCCACCTATCCGCTGAAGTGCATCCTGAGCCCGCAGATCCGGAGCAATGCAGGTTGCTTCCGCCCCTTCACCGTGAGGGTCCCGGAAGGCTCGATCCTGAACTGCAACCGCCCGGCCAGCGTGAACCTGCGCACTCGGGTGGGCTGGTATATCGCGCCCAACATCTTCCGCGCGCTGGCCGATGCGGCGCCGACCCAGGTGCAGGCGGCCACTGGCCTGCCGCATGCCGTGAACATCTACGGCCATGATCCCGATGGCCATGTGTATGCCGACCACTTCTTCATGGGCGGTGGTCAAGGCGCGTCGGCTGGTGGAGATGGCAAGTCGGCGCTGCTCTATCCCACCTCGGCCAGCAACACCTCGATCGAGCTGCTGGAAACCCGCGCGCCGGTGCTGGTGCTGGAGAAATCCTTGGTGATCGACAGCGGCGGCCCCGGGCGGCATCGCGGGGGCTTGGGTGTCCGCACACGCCTGCGCAAACTGCACGACGATGGCCGACCCACCCTTTTCTCCGTGTATCCAGAGGGCGTCGGCGTCAACTCTCCCGGCCTGTTCGGCGGCCGTGCGGGCGGCGGGGTGCTGGGGGTCATACGCGACCTTGCCGGTAACATCGTGCATGACTGCGGGACGGGCGAACTCGTGACTCTCTCGGCTGCGGATCTTGTGGTGGAGGTCCAGCTTTCCGGTGGCGCCGGCTACGGCGATCCTGGCGAACGCCCTCGCGAAGCTGTCGAGGACGACGTGGCAGACGGCTACGTGTCTCCTGCCGCTGCGGCCGGCGTCTATGCCCGGCGGGACTGCGCCGCACAATGAGGACGCGGATCGGCATCATAGGTGCTGGCCCGGCCGGCCTGCTGCTCGCCCGATTGCTGCATCTGCAGGGCATTGCCTGCGTGGTGCTGGAAGCGCGGAGCCAAATCTATGTGGAGAGCCGCATCCGGGCCGGGGTGATGGAACATCCCGCGGTTGCTCTGTTCCGCGAAGCCGGGGTGGGCGCGCGTATGGATCGTGAGGGCTTGCAGCATCACGGCGTGAAGTTGCATTTCGGCGGCGCTACCCACCGCATCGACCTCAGCGCGCTCACGGGCAAATCGATTATGGTCTACGGCCAGCATGAGGTGGTACGCGATCTGATTGCCGCCAATTTGGCTGCGGGCGTGCCGATCCTGTTCGAGGCGAGCGATGTCGCCGTGCACGATATCGCTGGCGCACCGCGGATCAGCTTTTGCCATGATGGGCGTGCTGGTCATCTCGATTGCGACTTTATCGCCGGCTGCGACGGTTTTCACGGTATCTGCCGCCCGGCCATGCCAAATCTGGCGCTGTTCGACCGCATATATCCCTTCGGCTGGCTCGGCATCCTCGCCGAGGCCATGCCGGCCAGCGAGGAGCTGATCTACGCCAGCCACGACCGGGGCTTCGCCCTGCTCTCGATGCGCAGCCCAAAGATCAGCCGCCTTTACCTTCAAGTGGCCCCCGACGAAGATGCCGAGACCTGGGGAGCGGCGCGCATCTGGGACGAACTGCGCCTGCGGCTGGGCGGCGAGGTGACGGAGGGCCCGATCCTGCAGAAGGGTGTCACTGCCATGCGCAGCTTCGTCGCGGAGCCGATGCAGTACGGCCGCTTGTTTCTGTTGGGAGATGCCGCTCACATCGTGCCACCCACCGGGGCCAAGGGCATGAACCTCGCTTTTGGCGATGTTGCCCTGCTCGCCCGCGCGCTAGAGCGCTTTTACGGCAGGGGCGACGAGACGGGGCTGTCCACCTACTCGGTCACTGCTCTGCGCCGGGTCTGGAAGGCAGAGCGGTTCTCTTGGTGGCTCACATCGCTTCTGCACCGTTTCGACACGCATTCACCTTTCGAGCGCCGCATGCAGCAGGCGGAACTCGACTATGTCTGTTCTTCGAAGGCCGGAGCGATGGCGCTGGCCGAAAACTATGTCGGTTTGCCCTTTGCGTAGAGAGCCGCCGCCTACGGGCGGCTGGCGCGCAGGAGGCTGGGGATCACCGGGTCCAGGCTCAGCCGCGCCACTGCAGGGGCATCCGTGCGCAGGTCGCGCAGATAGGCTGGCTCTGCCAGCGTCAGGACCGCATCGAGCGGTGCCGGCGATCGCGAGAAATCGCGGTGCAAAGCGATCAACAGCGCGCCGTCGTCTCGGAACAGCCGGATATCGACGTCGGCCACCCGGCTTCCGTCTCCTTGCCGTAGTGCGACCAGCGGCACCACGGCGGCGTGGGCTGCCAGGGACGCGGCCGCATCCACCGCCCCGGGGTCGCCGTCGCGCTGCCAGGCTGGGGGGAAGGGGAGGACGAGGCGCAGCGGCGGCAGGTCTCGGATGCGGCCATGCGCGTCATATTGGCCGGGAGGGCTGTCGGCGACGATGACCCCACCGCCAGCCATAAACCTGCGCAATCCGGCGATCTCTGCGTCGGACAGGGCGATCGCATCGGGCAGTACGAGCAGACGGATGCCACGCTGCTGCAAGCTGCCGTCGGTCAGCATCGCCGGGGACAGATGCTGCGGCTGCAGGCCCAGGTGGGTTAGGGCGTGGGTGGCCCGACGCCGGGCGGCACGCTGCTGGTGGTCCGCACCTCCCTCGATTTCCGAATTGCGCTCGGTCCAGGCTGCTCCGCCGCCGCGATGGTCGAGCATCCAGCGGATGCGCTGGCTAGCTGGCGAGTAGAGAATGCCGACGGGATCGAAATGCGGCGTGCTGGCGATCAGCCGGGCGCCGAGCCCCTGGGTCAGTTCGCGGAACACCGGCGCCAGCGACAAGGCGCGCGTGCTTCCTTGTGCGTAATCTCCCGTCTCATCGTAGATGATGCTGCCACGATTCCCCAATAGCGCCTCCCGCCAGAGCCGGTGCACCTCGGCCGGACCCTCAGCAAAGCTGGTGGACAGGGTGATCAGGCGGGGATTGATCGATCGGGCGATCTCCAGATTGTTGGCGCCTTCGTAGAGTTCGATCACATCTACCGCGTGCGGCAGGCGCGTATAGTCGTAGCCGCCCCAGCCCGGCACTTGCGCGCCCTCGATCGCCACCAGGGCGTTGGGGTCCGCGGCATGGACGGCATTGGTGCCCAGGCGCAGGGCGTCTGCGAAGGCGATATCCATCCAGGCCTTGAAGTCGGCCCAGGCGGAAAAATTGCTGTCGTTGCGCGCCATCGCTGCGGTTGTCTTTTCCGGCATCACCGCATCCCACGCGGCGAACGCGCTGCCCCATTGGGCATTCAACGCGTCGAGCGTCGCATATTCGGTGCGCAGCCAAACGCGGAAGGCGTCGAGTGCCAACGGGGAAAAGTCAAAATCCCAGGGCGCCGCCAGATCGGCGATCCCTGTCTCGTCACCCAGGTTGTAGAACAACGGACGGTGCGGCCCATGCAGCCGCACGGTTTCTGTCAGGCGGCTGCGGATCCGGGCATGCCAGGCGGGATCGGAGAGGCTGGGCATGCGCACGTAGGCCGCCGGATCGTTGGGGTTGGCGCGATACCGGCGCTTGGTCTCATTGAACAGCCAAGTGACCTCGCGCGGATGTTCCGGGGTCCAGCGGTGATAAGCCGAATAGAAGTCCGTTGCGATATTCTCAACATACCAGGGCAGCTCAGCGGCCAGCGGGGCGGCGATCCTGGCGCGGACCGCCTCGTCGGTGCTCGAATCCCGAATACCCATGACCTTCGCGCCGGTGATGCCGAATTGGCGAAGGGCGCGATAACCATCCGCCGTCTGCGCCTGCCACATCAGCACATGATACTGCGGCCACCGCGACTGTCCCTGCGCTGGCGGGGCCAGGAGGAGCAGCGTCAGCCCTACCAGCCACCTCATCGGCGGGGCCCAGCCAGCAGCGCCGGCACGAACAGCAGCGAGACGGCCAAGGTGCAGGCAAGGCTGATGAGCAGCAGCACCCCCATGCTTGACGTGCCGGGATGCCCGCTGAACGCAAGCGATCCGAACGCGGTTGCGGTTGTCAACGCGGAGAACAGCACTGCGCGCGCGGTGGCAGTACCCAGGAACCGCCGCCCGCCGGACCGCCAGTTCATGACGAAATACACGTTGAATGACACCCCAACTCCCTGGATCAACGGCAGGGCGATGATGTTGGCGAAGTTCAGTGGCAGGGGCATCAGCGCCATCACTATCACGGTCATCAGCGCGGAGAGTGCCAAAGCCACAAGCACGATCGCCACATCCGCAAGCTTGCGCAGCAGCAGCCCCAGAATGGCAATGATTGCAATGACGGCGGCAGTAAGCGCAATGCGGAAGGCATCGACGATGGTGCCCGCGGTCTCGACGATCTGGACGGCCGAGCCGCCAGCTTGCGGCGCGACGGACTGTACCTGACGTACGAAGTCGTGCAGCCCGTCCGAGTCCTGTGCGCCAGTAGCGGCGGTCGCCTGCACCCGTTGTCGGCCGGCAGCCGTGTGCCAGTCGCGCGCGATGTCCGCGGGCACGTCAGCCGCAGTGACAGGCTGTGCTGCCAGCCCCTTGCGCAGCCTGTCGAGTTGCAGCGGCAGAAACCGGGTCAAGGCCGTATTGGCCTGCATCAGCAATGCGTCGGATGCCTCGGCCAGTCGGGCGAGATCGGCACCGATGGCGACCAACGGATGGTCCTTCGGCAACTTGGGGGCCGCCCGCTCGATTTGGCTCAATGCCGTCCTTGCGGCCAGGCGAAGGTCGGCGGCGAGCACCGGTGCGGCCGGTGCCCGCGGCGCCAGCGTCGCGGACAGCAGACCCGCCGCATCGGCGATAAGCGCGAGCTTTTCGGATTGGTCGTCCGGCACGAAGCTGGCCAAGCTGATGACCTCGCCCACCAGCGGCAGGTCAAGCAGCCTTGCCGCGACAGCTTTGGCGTCGGTGCCGGGCGGCAGCATGATGTCTGCGCTGTAAGGGTTGGTCAGCGGGTTACCCATAAGGTCAGCCAGGGTCGTCATCGCCTCAGTACTGGCATCCTTCGTGTGCAGAGGGTCGCTGTCGAAGCTCAGGCGGGGCGCAAGTAGGGCACCCAGAATCCCCAGAGCCGCGAACATTGCCAGGACAGGAATGCGCGCGCGCACCAGGAGCCGTTCCGCCAGTTCGCCACCAGGCAAGCCGGCCTCGATGGCTCCCTGGCGGGCCCCGGTGAGGGTCAGCAGGGCTGGCAGCAGGCTGACGGTGCAGACAAAGGCGATCAGCATGCCGCCGCCCGCGATCAGACCCAGCTCTGCCACGCCGCGGAAATCAGTCGGCACGAAAGCCAGGAAACCCGCCGCGGCGGCGGCAGCAGCAACGAGTATCTGCGGGCCCACCAGCCCAGCCGTGCGCTCCAGTCCAGGAGAGGGGTCGGACAGGTCGGGTTGCTCGCCGCGGAATCGGGCGCCGAACTGTATCCCAAAATCGACCGCTATCCCGACGAAGAGTACCGCGAAGGCAACCGAGATCAGGTTCAGCGTTCCCACCGCCAGCGCCGCGTAGCCCGTTGTCAACAGCAGCCCGAAACCCAATGTCATCAGCACAGGCAGGATGACCCGCCACGACCGCAGCGCCAGCACGAGCCAAAGGGTGACGAGCAGAACACTGGCGATCGTGCCCTCGACCGCGCCCTGTGCGACGGTCGCGAATTCCTCGTCGGCGAGCGCCACCGGTCCGGTGAGGCGAACCCTGGCCTGGCCGGCCCGCACGAACTCCAGCTCGGCTGCCGCCGCCCGTACGGTGGCAGCGGCGGCTGCCCCAGGCTCGAGCGCCCCGAGGTCAAGCACCGTGTTTGCCAGCACGATGCGGTAGGGACCGGCCAGGTCGGAGAGGGCGCCGCCAAGCAGACGCTGCCATGAGAGGGGCACGGGTTTGCCGGCGGCCGCCTGTTCCAAGGCGGTATGGAAGGAGGAGAGAGCGGTGGCATAGGGGGCAAGATCGGCCTGGCCGCTTTCGACCCCCAGCCCGAGCAGGGCCAGAGCTGCGAACAGACCCCGCGCGCTGGGGTCGGCGGCCAGCTGACCGATGAAAGGCTGCGCATCGATCGTCTGGTCAAGCACCGCCGCCAGGGATGGCTTGTCCAGGAACAGCAGGCCATTGGCCTCCAGGAACGGCGAGGTATCCGGCCGGCGGACGTTGCGCAGATTCTTGGAATCTCGCGCCAAGGCCGTGGCCAACACTGTGGCAGTTTCGTCGGCGATCTCCGGCGTTGCTCCATCGATGACGATCACAAGCAGGTCGGAAAACTGCGGGAAGTCGCGTGCAAAGGCTGCGTCGCGTTCAACCCAGGGCAGTGTCTCGGAAAACAGCTTCGTCGTGTCGGTAGAGACCCCGAGGCGTGCAAAGCTGGCGCCGATCGAAAACATGCCCAGCAGCAGGAAACCCAGCACCACGGACCACGGGTGGCGACGGCCAAAACCGGCGAGAGGCATCAGAATGCGCGCGGTGATCATGGGACGGGGCATACCGGCTTCATCTCGCCGGGTCCATGTGCCGGACTGTAATCCCCGGCCCCTGATGCGCTACAAACGGTGCAACCGAGGAGACCGCCATGACCCGCCCCCCCTTTCGCGCCGACCATGTCGGCAGCCTGCTGCGCCCCACCGCCCTGCGTGAGGCACGGGCGGCCCATGCCGCTGGGGACGTTCCTGCCACGGAATTGCGCGCGGTCGAAGATCGCTGCATCGCGGCAGCGATCGCGAAGCAGGAATCCATCGGCTTGCGCGCCGCCACGGACGGCGAGTACCGACGTGCCTACTGGCACTATGACTTTGTCTCCCGCCTTGAAGGCGCCGAGCTCTATGTTCCCGAGCAGAAGGTTGAGTTCAAGGGCGGCGTTCAGCTCGGTCATAAACTGCGGGTGCATGGCCGGATCGGCTGGAAGGAGGAGGTGTTCGTCGACGATTACCGCTTCACGGCGGGTCATACGAAAACCTGCCTGGCCAAGCAGACCATCCCTGCCCCGAGCGTCCTGCATTTCCGCGGAGGGCGCGATTCGATCTATCGTTCCATCTATCCGAACCTTGATCTCTTCTTCGATGACCTGGGAGCCGCGTATCACGGCGCGGTTCAATCCTTCGCAGCCGCGGGCTGCCGATACTTGCAGCTCGACGAGGTCAATATCGCCTATCTCTGCGACCCCGAGCAGATCGAGGGGCTCAAGCAACGCGGTGACTACGTCGACGGGCTACTGGATATTTATGCAGGCATGATCAATCGCGCTGTGGCCGGCCGCCCGGCGGGTATGGCGGTAACGATGCACCTTTGCCGCGGCAACTTCCGCTCCACCTTCGTCGCCAAAGGTGGCTATGAGCCGGTGGCCGAGGTGTTGTTCAACCAGATCAACGTCGATGGCTATTTCATGGAATGGGACAGCGACCGTGCCGGCGGGTTCGAACCACTTCGCTTCGTGCCCCGTGGCCCAAAGATCGTCGTACTCGGCCTGGTGACCAGCAAGACCGGCGAGCTGGAGAGCAAGGACGATCTGAAGCGGCGGTTGGACGAGGCCAGCAAATACATGCCGCTTGAGCAGCTCGCCATCAGCCCGCAATGCGGCTTTGCGAGCACCGAAGAAGGAAACCTGCTCACCGAAGATGAGCAGTGGCGCAAGTTGGAGCTCTGCGTCGAGGTGGCGCGCGAGGTCTGGGGCGGGGTGTAGCGCCGGCGCGTTACCGGGATTATCGTGGCGCGAAAGCCGGGTTGGCCGGCCGGAGGGAGCGACGTCGGATGATTGTTGATCTGCGCATCTACACCTGCAAGCCGAACAAGATGGCGGCTTTCGTCAAGATCTACGAGGAGAAGGCCTGGCCGCTGCAGCAGAAGTATCTGGGCCGCTGCATGGGTTGGTACACGACGGTGGAAGGCCCGCTGAACCGCGTCGTCCACATGTGGGGCTACGAGAACCAGGGTGACCGCGAGGCTCGGCGCAAGGCGATGGCGGGCGATCCGGCCTGGGGTGCCTATCTGGCCGCCGTCGCTGAGGCGGACGTGCTGGTTGAGATGGAAAACCGCATCCTGACGCCGACGGGCTTCTCGCCGGTCCAGTAGCGATGTGCGCCGGGGGCGATCAGTCGTCCCCGGTGGCCACCTGATCGCGCCGGAACGTCGCGGCCGGATAAACCCCTAGCACGCGTGTTTCACGTGAGAAGAAACTGAGTTCCTCCAGCGCCCGGCGCAGCGCCGGCTGCTCGGGGTGCCCTTCGACATCGCACAGAAACTGGGTCGCCGTGAACTGGCCGTCGAGCATGTAGCTCTCCAGCTTGGTCATGTTGATCCCGTTGGTGGCAAACCCCCCAAGCGCCTTGTAGAGCGCGGCTGGGACGTTGCGTACCCTGAACATGAATGTCGTCATCAGGCCGGGCGTCTCGGCCGGCAGGCTGAGCGGCTTGCGGGCCATGACATAGAAGCGCGTCGTGTTATGGGCGGCGTCTTCCACGTTGGCGCGCAGAATCTCCAACCCGAAGATCTTTGCGGCCAGCGAGGAGGCGATGGCGCAATCCTCAGGGTTGCCCCATTGAGCCACGAGTTCGGCCGAGCCCGCGGTGTCCGCCTCCACAACCGCCTTCAGATTGAGTTCGCGCAGGATGTTGTGCACCTGGCCCAGGGCCACGGCGTGCGAATGCGCCCGCTTAAGGCCGCCGATCGGTGCGCCCTTCAGGCCCAACAAGCAATGTTCGACGCGCTGGAACACCTCGCCGGTCACGAACAGGCCGGATTCCGGCAGCAAGCTGTGCATGTCGGGCACGCGCCCGGCCAAGCTGTTCTCTATGGCAACCATCGCCAGTTCGGCCGCGCCGCCGCGCACCGCCTCCATGGCATCGTGGAACGTGTCGCATGGCAGGGACGTCATGGACGGATAGGCATTATGGCAGGCGAGGTCGGAATAGGCACCAGGGCGGCCCTGGAAAGCGATTCTACCGGTCATGGGTTCTCTCAGGGTGCGAGATCGGCGCGGGCGCGATCAAGGTCGGCGGGCGTGTCCACACCGAAGGGTGCGTGTTCCACGCGGGCACATGCGATTCGCATGCCGGCTTCGAGCGCGCGCAGCTGTTCCAAGCTTTCGCGCCGCTCCAGAGGGGATTCCGGCAGGGCGACGAAGCGGGCAAGCGCCGTGCGGCGGAAGGCGTAGATGCCTATATGGTGCCAGAGTGGCCCTTCGCCCCACGGTATCGCCGCACGGGAGAAGTAGAGCGCCGGTGCCACTGCGCGTCCGCCGTCGAATGCGCAGGCGGCCTTCACGACAGACGAGGCTGCCGCTTCCTCCGCCGTGGTGATGGGGGCCACCAGCGTAGCGATATCGATGCTCGGATCGGCCAGCGGGGCCAAGACGGCACGGATATAGGCCGGGGGAATGGTCGGCAGGTCTCCTTGCAGGTTCACCACCACGTCATGCCGCCCCTCCGGGTCCAATGCGGCGAGGGCGGCCTGCACGCGATCAGACCCGCGCGGCAGCGTCGGGTCGGTGAGTATGGCGATGCCGCCATCGGCACGCACTGCGTCGGCGATCTCCTGATCGGCACAGGCGACGGCGACTGGGCCAATATCGGCCTCGCGTCCGCGGTCGAGGACGTGCAGGATCATCGCACGCCCGTGGATGTCGGCCAGTGGCTTGCGTGGCAGGCGCGTGGCGGCCAGCCGGGAGGGGATCAAGACGATTGGATTCATCAGCGCTTCCTGCCGTAAGCTGTCGCACCATATGTACCCCGTCAGGCCGGCGCAATCGGCCCAACCTGAGGCCCATGCATGCCTGAAATCGACCTCATCCCCCTGATCCGTGCTGCCGAGGCTGCCGCCGATGTGGCTGGTGCGGTGATCCGGCCCTTCTTCCGCGCCGGTATCGGCGCCGATATGAAGACCGACGCCTCACCGGTCACCATCGCTGACCGCACTGCCGAGCAGGCGATGCGGGCCGTGCTGTCAGAGCGCTGCCCTGGTCATGGGATCCTCGGCGAGGAATTTGGCCTGCAGAATGCCGATGCGCGGCTGCGCTGGGTGCTCGACCCGATCGATGGCACGCGGGCTTTCATCACCGGCCGGCCCACCTTCGGCACGCTGATCGCCTTGCTGGACGGGGATACCCCGATCATCGGCATCATCGACCAGCCGGTGACTGGTGAACGCTGGGTAGGGGCTGCGGGGCAGACAACCACATTCACCGGGCCGATGGGCGGGCGCGTGGGCGCGCGCGCCTGTTCCGCCATGTCCGCCGCTGAGCTGTCATCGACCACGCCGCACATGTTCGACGAGGCGACGGCGCGCTGGGATGCCCTGCGCGCGGCGACCGGGCGTACCTATTACGGGGGTGATTGTTACAGCTACGGCCTGCTGGCCCTGGGCCAGATCGACATTGTCGTCGAGGCCGGAAACAAAGTCTGGGATTGGGCGGCGCTGGTGCCGGTCGTCGAGGGCGCTGGCGGCCGCGTCACCGATTGGGCCGGGGGGAAACTGCACCCCGACGGCGACGGGCGCGTCATCGCCGTGGGTGATCCCGCTTTGCTGAAGCCGACCATCGCCATTCTGACTGCGTGAGGCCTGCCATGCGATCCCTTCTCCTCGCCGTCGTGCTGCTCCTGTCGGCAACGCCCGCCATCGCGCAGACGCGGACCCACGCCGTTTCCCTTCTCGGCACGCCGGCGCTGCCGCCGGACTTCAAGTTCTTCCCGCATGTGAACCCCGACGCGCCGAAGGGCGGAGAAGTCGCACTGGGGGCGATCGGCACCTTCGACAGCTTCAATCCGTTCATCCTGCGGGGCGTGCCGGCGGGCGCGGCCGCTGCGATCTACGACACGCTGATGCGCAACAACCCGGACGAGGCGTCCACCTCCTACGGCCATCTGGCCGAAACAGTGGAGATCGCGGCCGACAACAGGTCGGTGGCTTTTGAGTTGCGGCCAAACGCCAAATTTCACGATGGTCAGCCCATCACCGCTGAGGACGTGGCCTGGACCTTCAACACGCTGCGCGAGCAGGGGCGGCCAAACTACCGCCAGTATTATGCGGACGTGGACCGGGTGGAGGTGGAATCCCCTCGCCGAGTGGTGTTCCGCTTCAAGACGGACGCGAACCGGGAGTTGCCGTCCATCCTCGGGCAGCTCTCCGTGCTGCCGAAGCACTGGTGGTCGACTCGCGATTTCACCAAGCCGATCACCGAGCCGCCGCTGGGCTCCAGCGCCTGGCGGATTGACAGGTTCGAGCTTGGGCGAACCGTCGTGCTGGCGCGCGTCGCGGACTGGTGGGGGCGGGACCTGCCGACATCGCGCGGCATTGATAACTTCGACCGGCGACGGGTCGAGTACTTTCGCGATTCCACTGTACTCCTGGAGGCCTTCAAGTCGGGACAGATCGACTTTCGCCAGGAAAACATCGCCAAGGAATGGGCCACCGCCTACGACTTCCCCGCCGTGCGCAGGGGCTTGGTGAAGAAGGAGGAGCTTCGCCACCGCCTGCCGACCGGGATGCAGGGTTTCGTATTCAATACGCGGCGTGAGGTGTTCAAGGACGTGCGGGTAAGGCAGGCCCTCGCCGGTGTGTTCGACTACGAGTGGGCGAATGCCAACCTGTTCTACGGGAGCTACACCCGTACCGGCAGCTATTTCTCGAACAGCGATCTCGCCTCGGAGGGTCTGCCCGCGCCGGGAGAACTGGCGCTGCTGGAGCCGTTTCGTGCCAAGCTGCCCCCGTCGATTTTCACTCAGCCCTTCGTCTTGCCGGTCACCGATGGCTCCGGCAACAACCGTGAGGAGGCGCGGCGGGCCCTGGCGTTGCTGAAGTCGGCGGGCTGGGAAGTGAAGGAGCGCAAGCTCGTCAACGCGCAGGGCAAGCAGCTCACATTCGAGATTCTGCTCGATCAGCCAACCTGGGAGCGGATTGCCCTTCCCTACGTGCAGTGGCTCGGCCGTTTGGGGATCGAGGCGCGAGTGCGCACCGTCGATCCGGCCCAGAGCCAGCGCCTGCAGGATAGCTTCGATTTCGATATGGTGGTGAATGTTTACGGGCAGAGTGAGTCGCCCGGAAACGAGCAGATTGGCTACTGGAGTTGCGATTCGGCGAAGCATGAAGGCGGCGATAACCTCGCAGGCATCTGCGATCCCGTGGTCGAGGCGCTGATCCCCAAAGTGATCAATGCACCCGACCGCGCGAGCCTCGTTGCCGCGACCCGCGCCTTGGACCGCGTGCTGCTCGCCGGCTGGTATGTGGTTCCGCACTGGCACAGCCGCGCGGTGCGTGTGGCCTACTGGGATCGCTTCGGGCATCCCGACAAGCCGGTTCGCACCGGTCTCGATTTCTCGTCCTGGTGGATTGACCCGGCGCGATCCGCGGCGACGGATGCGGCGAAGCGGGCGGGGAACTGAACCGCCGATGGGCGCCTATATCCTGCGTCGTCTGCTGCTGATCATTCCGACTCTGTTCGGCATCATCGCGATCAATTTCGTCGTTGTGCAGTTCGCGCCTGGCGGGCCGGTTGACCAGATGATCGCGGAGCTGAAAGGTAAGGGCGAAGGCACCTTGGGCCGCGTGACCGGAGGGGGCGCATCCGAAGTTGCGTCGGCCCCGAGCGAGGGTGGCTATCGGGGTGGCAGGGGTCTCGATCCGGCGCTGGTCGCCGACATCAGGAAGATGTTCGGGTTCGACAAGCCGGCGCATGAACGCTTCTTCAACATGGTGAAGGGCTACGTGACCTTCGATTTCGGACGCAGCTTCTTTCGTGACCGCACGGTGGTTGAGTTGATCCGCGACAAGATGCCGGTCTCGATCTCCATCGGCGTGTGGTCAACGCTGCTGATTTACCTGATCTCGATCCCGCTCGGGATCGCCAAAGCCGTCCGCGACGGCAGCCGCTTTGACGTCGCAACCTCGGCGGCCGTCCTGGTCGGCTATGCCATCCCCGGCTTTCTCTTTGCCATTCTGCTGGTCGTGCTGTTCGCTGGCGGCAGTTTCGTCCAGTGGTTCCCGCTGCGCGGCCTTTCCAGTCCCGGGGCCGAGCTATGGAGTTGGCCGGCGCGCGCGGCGGATTACCTCTGGCATATGGCGCTGCCGACGATCGCTCTCGTCATCGGTGGTTTTGCGAGTTTGACGATGCTGACGAAGAATTCCTTTCTGGAGGAAATCCGCAAACAATATGTCATCACCGCACGTGCCAAGGGTGCGAGCGAGCGGCGGGTGATGTACCGGCATGTCTTCCGTAATGCGATGTTGCTGATCGTCGCCGGCTTCCCCGCCGCTTTCGTCGGCATGCTGTTTGGGTCGGCGCTGCTGGTGGAGATCGTCTTCTCTCTCGATGGGCTGGGCCTGCTCGGCTTCGAAAGCGCGATCCGCCGGGATTACCCGGTGATGTTCGGCACGCTGTATATCTTCACTCTGCTGGGGCTGGTGATGCAGATCATCGGCGATCTGATGTACACCGTGGTCGACCCGCGCATCGATTTCGAGGGTCGCTGATGGTGCTGTCGCCCGTCTCCCAGCGCAGGCTGGCCAACTTCAAGGCAAATCGGCGCGGCTATTGGTCACTGTGGATATTCATGGTGCTGTTCACCATCTGCCTGTTCGCGGAGTTCATCGCCAATGACCGGCCGCTGCTGATCCGCTTCGACGGCAAGTTCTATGTGCCGGTCATGCAGGACCTCAGCGAAGAGACCTTCGGCGCCGAGTTCTTGCCAACAGACGCCGATTATACCGACCCGCAACTGGCCGAGGCCATCAGGGCCAAGGGATGGATGGTCTGGCCGCCGATCCCTTTCAGCTACAACACCGTGGTCAAGAGCCTTCCGGTGCCGGCTCCCGCCCCGCCTTCTGCGCGCAACCTGCTCGGGACCGATGATCAGGCGCGCGACGTGTTGGCGCGGGTGATCTACGGGTTTCGCATCTCCGTGCTGTTCGGCTTCACACTGACGGCGATCTCCTCGGCCGTCGGGATTGCCGCCGGCGCGATCCAGGGATTTCGGGGCGGGCTGACCGACCTTCTGTTCCAGCGCTTCATCGAAATCTGGTCAGGTATGCCGCAGCTTTACATGCTGATCATCCTCTCCAGCGTCATCACGCCGAGCTTCGGTATTCTGCTGATCTTCCTGCTGCTGTTCAGTTGGATGGGGCTGACCGGAGTGGTGCGCGCGGAGTTCCTGCGTGGCCGCAACCTGGATTATGTGCGCGCGGCGAAGGCGCTCGGCGTGTCGGACGCGATGGTCATGTGGCGGCACATCCTGCCCAACGCGATGGTGGCAACCCTGACGTTTCTGCCCTTCACCCTGTCCGGCTCTGTGACAATCCTGGCGAGCCTGGACTTTCTCGGCTTCGGGCTTCCTCCCGGCTCGCCCTCGCTGGGTGAACTGGTCAGCCAGGGCAAGAACAACCTGTCCGCCCCCTGGCTCGGGCTGACCGCCTTCGTGGTGCTCGGCACCGTGCTGACACTGCTGATCTTTGTCGGCGAGGCGGTGCGCGATGCATTCGATCCGCGGCGCGGCACATGAGTCTGGCATCCGTCGATGGGTTGATGATCCGCTTTGGTGCCCGGGAGGTTGTGCACGGCATCTCGTTCGCGATCGAGCCAGGTGAGGTTCTGGCGCTGGTTGGCGAGAGTGGATCGGGCAAATCGCTGTCGGCCCTGTCGTTGCTCGGGCTGCTGCCGCTTGGTGCCGCCGTGTCCGGCCGCATCACGCTTAACGGGCAGGATGTGACGGCCGCCAGCCCCGAGGCGCTGCGGCGCTTGCGCGGCGGTGTTGCCGGCATGGTGTTCCAGGAGCCGATCAACAGCCTCAACCCCCTGGCCAGGCTTGGTGACCAAGTGGCGGAGGCGATCACTCTGCACCGCTCCCTGCCCGAAGCGGCGCTGCGCGCGCGGGTGACCAGCCTGCTGGAGGAGGTGGGCTTTGCGGACGCCGCGGGGCGGCTGGACGCTTTCCCGCACCAGCTCTCCGGGGGTCAGCGGCAGCGGGTGATGATCGCCATGGCTTTGGCCAACGACCCCGCCTTGCTGATCGCGGACGAGCCGACAACCGCGCTGGACGTCACGATCCAGGCGCAGATCCTCAAGTTGCTGGCAACGCAGAAGGCGGCACGCGGGCTGGCGATTTTGCTGATCACCCACGATCTGAACATCGTTCGCCGCTACGCCGACCGGGTGGCGGTGATGAAGGATGGGCATATCGTCGAGACCGGGCCGGTCACCCAGGTCTGCGCGGCGCCGACGCACCCCTACACGCGCATGTTGCTTGAGTCTGAGCCATCGGGCGGGCCGGCGCCGTTGTCTGACAACGCCGAGACAATCGTGCAGGCCGATGATGTGAGGGTCTGGTTCCCGATCCGCCGTGGCCTCCTGCGCCGCACCGTGGGGCATGTGAAGGCGGTGGACGGGATTTCTCTGGCCGTGCGCGCTGGTGAGACGGTAGGGCTGGTCGGCGAAAGCGGCTCGGGCAAATCGACCATGGGCTATGCGCTGCTGCGCCTCGTGCCCTCCGAAGGCACAATCCTGCTGACCGGGCAGAACCTCGCGTCCATGGACAAGGGGGTGTTGCGCCGGTTGCGCGCGCAGATGCAGATCGTCTTCCAGGATCCCTTCGGGAGCCTTTCTCCTCGCCTCCCGGTGGGCGAGATCATTGCCGAGGGGCTTGGCGTGCACGCCCCGGAATTGGACGCGGCGGCGCGCGCGGCCAGGGTTGCCGAGGCGCTGGCCACGGTTGGTCTGCCGGCGGACAGTGCCGACCGTTACCCGCACGAGTTCAGCGGCGGCCAGCGCCAGCGCATCGCCATCGCGCGCGCGATGGTGCTGAAGCCCAGCTTCGTCGTGCTCGATGAGCCGACCAGCGCGCTGGACATGACCGTGCAGGCGCAGATTGTGGAGTTACTGCGGGGGCTGCAGCAGACTCATGGACTGGGCTACCTGTTCATCAGCCACGATCTGCGGGTGATCCGCGCCTTGTCGCACCGTGTGATCGTCATGCGCGGCGGGCGGGTGGTGGAGGCGGGGCCTGCCGAAGATATCTTCACCCGGCCGGCTGAGCCCTATACACGGGCGCTGATCTCTGCCGCCTTCACGCTGGAGGCAGACACCACCGGCGTAGTCGCCACCTGACTTGCGCCACTGCCGACGGGCATCGATAGTTGCTGCAAGCAATCGAGGAAACATGCATGGCTGCGGATGTGAACCGCTTGGTCATCGTTCACGTGAACGCCGCCCACAGCTTCACCCATTACTGCCTGCTGATCCTGCCGACAGCCGTGCTGTCGATGGCACAGCCCGGCGGCGGCTTTGGTGCCGAGTATGGTCCGATCCTGGCGCTGGCAACCGGCGGCTTCCTGCTCTACGGCCTGTTTTCCCTGCCGCAAGGCTGGCTGGCGGCGCGGGTTGGGCGGCGGGCGCTGATGACGGCGTTCTTCTTTGGCACCGGCCTCGGCATGATCGGCACCGGACTTGCGGACACGCCAATCACGCTTGCCGTGGCACTCGCCGTCACGGGGCTGTTCGCCGCCATCTACCACCCGATCGGCACCGCGCTCCTGGTGGAAGCTGCTGGCGAACAGCCGGGCCGGGCGATCGGCCTGAACGGTGTGTTCGGCAATGTCGGCGTGGCCCTCGCGCCGATGGTCACTGCCTTTCTCGTGTTCCGTTGGGACTGGCAGGCCGCCTTCGTTGTCCCGGGCGCATTATGTGTGCTCGCGGGCCTGTCCTGGCTGCGCGTGCCGAACCTCGATCTGGCAGCGCGGCGCAATGCGCGCCCGTTTCCTGAAATCCCGTCCCATCTGGTGCGGCGGGCGGTCCTTGTGTTGTTGCTGATCGCCGCCGTCTCAGGCCTCGTTTTCAATGCGTTCACGCTGCTGCTGCCCAAGCTGATGCAGGAACGGTTGGCAGACAGTCCCGGCCTGCTGCCGTTGGCCGGCGTGGCAGCGACCGTTGCGACACTTTGTGGGGCTGTCACGCAGCTCACCGTCGGCCGGATGATCGACCGGATGACGCTGAAGCGGCTGCTTCTGCCAATGGCACTCGTGCTGGCGCCCGCCTTGGCAGGCTTGGCCTTTGCGCAGGGCTGGCTGGTATTGCCCCTCGCGGGGGCGGTCGCGGCGGTGATCTTCGGGCAGGTGACGGTCAATGAAACGATGACCGCCCGCTATATCTCCCCAGCCCTGCGGACGCGGATGTATTCGGTGCGGTTTTTTGTCGGCTTTCTCGGGAGTGCCGCGGCGCCGCCGATCATCGGTTTCCTGCATGGTCTGACCGGTAGTCAGGCCGCTGTGCTGCTCGTATTGGCGGCCTTCGCACTGGTGACACTCGGTTGCGCGCTGGCTTTCCCCGACCGAGAGGAGGAGCTGAACCCCAGTCTCTGGGCGCGGGCGGCGGCGGCCGAGTAGCGGAGAGCTTAGCGGCGCGCCTTGCGGGCGGCGTAGCGGCGATCGCGCTCGGCCTTCTGGTCGGCCAGAAGCTGCAACTGGCGGGCCCGTTCCAGCACGGCAAGCCGCTGTGCCTCGACTTCGGCTGCCTTACGCTCGATCTCGCGCAGGCGCTCTTCCTCGCGCATGCGCGCGGCCTCGGCTTCTTTCGCGGCCCGGCGCTCAGCAGCCCGGACTTCCCGCGCTTCGGCAATCGCACGCCGCTCGGCGGCCAATGCCAGCATCGCCGGGTCGTCCGGCGCGGCGCGTTGCTTGAACTTCTCCAGCAGCGCCTGCTTCGCGGCGGCGGAGGAGGAGGCGCGATCGGTGAATTTGCTGCCTTGGAAGGCCATCAGGGGGTCTCGGTGCTGTGGAAGTTGTCAAATACCCGAATACAGGCCTTGCGCCAATCTCAGCATCGCCCGCCGGTCAGGAAGCGGGTCAGGCATGCGCCATAGCGGCGGTCGAAGTCAGGTTCATAGCCGCCCATATGGCCGCGGGGCCGCTGCGGTCGGTCGATTCCCAAGATCACGGCGCGCGAAGCTCGCGCGATCGCCAGGCGTGCGGCTGGATCGGGGTCTAGGGGGTCGTCGCGCAGCAGTACCAACGCCAGACGCGCCGGCCCCACAGCAGCGAGGCGCGCGCTGAAGTCGCTGAGCGCCTGCGGGCGGCGTTCGGCCCGTGTGCCGTGCGCGGCTGGTGAGATCGCCGCGACCGCGTCGACAAGGTCGGGCCGTTCTAGGGCAGCGAGCGCGATGAACGCGCCGCGCGAGTGGCCTGCCACCACGATTTGCCGGTAGCCAGCGGCGCGCAGCTGCTCCAGCCCCATGACCAGCAACCCCCCGCTTTCGCCCAGTGGGTCGCGGCCGGGGGTGCGGTCGAACCGCCAGATGTCGTAGCCAGACCGGTGAATCCGGGTGACCCAGCGCGGTTCCGCCGGCGGTGTGGGAGTTGCGTCAGTGTCATAGCTGCCGTGCAGCCAGACCAGTGCACCTGCGGCCAGGGCGGGGCTTCGAAGCTTGAAACCGGGGGAGGGCTGAAACGGCGCAGCTTCCGTGGCCGCCCGAACGGGGGCGGTGAGCAGCAGCAAAACGGCGATCAGCCGAAGCATGCGGCCTTCAGAAGAGCGAAGGCGCGGGCGCGATGGCTGGTTGCGTGCTTTTCCACCGGGTCCATCTCGCCATAGGTCAAGGCACCATCGGCCGGCAGAAACATTGGATCGTAGCCGAACCCCAGGTGCCCGCGGGGTGGCCATACAGTGGAGCCGTCCACCCGTCCCTCGAAGACCTCGGTATGGCCATCGGGCCAGGCGAGGCACAGTGCGCAGGTGAACCAAGCGGCTTTATCGACTGCATCCCCTGCTTCGCGGTGCACTCGTTCCATGGCCATGCCGAAATTCTTCTCCGGCCCGGCCCAGCGCGCGGAGATGACGCCGGGTGCGCCGCCGAGCGCCGCCACCGAGAATCCGGAATCGTCGGAGAGGGCTGGCATCCCAGTCGCGATCGCGGCCGCCAGGGCCTTCAGCCGGGCATTCCCGGCAAAATCCGGCGCCGTCTCCTCGGGTTCCGGCAGGCCGAGGGCGCCGGCAGAAAGCACCTGCACACCGAAAGGTGCCAGCATCGGGCCGATCTCGCGCAGCTTGCCAGGATTATGGCTGGCCAGGACCAGCTTCGATCCGGGCGGCAGGCGCCTGGCCATCAGAGCCCGAGGGCCGCGCGCTGGTGGCCGAACAGCGCGGCCGTGCCCGCCTTGGCGAGCGCCAGGAGTTCGAGGAACTGCGCCTCGCTGAACGGGTCTTTCTCGGCCGTGCCCTGAATCTCGACAATTCCGGCCTCTGTGAGCACGAAGTTGGCATCCGCCTCGGCTCCGCTGTCCTCGGCGTAGTCGAGATCAAGCACGCTCGTCCCGGCGACGATGCCGCAGGAGATGGCGGCGACCTGGCTCGTGATGGGGATTGCCTTGATCACGTTCATCCGCACCAGATGTTGGAAGGCCAGATGCAGGGCCACCCAGGCGCCGGTGATCGAGGCGCAGCGGGTGCCGCCATCGGCGTTCAGAACGTCGCAGTCGAGCGTGATCGTCATCTCGCCCATTGCCGCGCGGTTGACGACGGCGCGCAGGCTCCGGCCGATCAAGCGCTGGATTTCCTGTGTCCGGCCCGATTGTTTGCCGCGGGCTGCTTCACGGTCGCCACGGGTGTGGGTCGCGCGGGGAAGCATGCCGTACTCTGCCGTGACCCAGCCCTGCCCGGAGTTGCGCATGAAGGGGGGCACGCGTGCCTCGACGCTTGCGGTGCACAGCACCTCGGTCCCGCCCATCTTGATCAGGCATGACCCTTCCGCGTGATGGGAAAACCCGGTTGTGATGGACACGTTACGCAACGCATCAGATGCGCGGCCGGACGGGCGGGGGGCAGGCAGCATGGTGATGGTCCGTGTTCGGTTCCGCCGTGCTATGGCCTCCGCAGCGGGCCCGCGCAAGAGTGGGGGCTATGCAGGCGAAGGATAGAGAAATGATATCACTGGGGATTATCGGGGCAGGCATCATGGGGCGGCGTATGCTTGGTGCCGCCACCGAGCAGGCTGCGGATGTCGTGCGGATCGCCGGGATATGGGATCCCTCGCCGGCCGCGCTAA
Source organism: Asaia bogorensis (assembly GCA_945874805.1). Taxonomy (GTDB): domain Bacteria; phylum Pseudomonadota; class Alphaproteobacteria; order Acetobacterales; family Acetobacteraceae; genus CAIRTN01. Next base: position 24,437 of record CAMCJI010000001.1, read on the forward strand.
CCGACCTCGTGGGCATTCCAAAACCAGGAACCGCCGCCGCGCTGATCGCTGCCAGTGACTGTGTCTATATTGCCTCTCCGCCGGCGAGCCACCTGACGCATGCCGCGGCTGCTCTGGCTGCCGGCAAGGCGGTGTTCTGCGAGAAGCCTTTGGCTGTGGACACGGCAGCGGCCGAGGCCTTCGTCGCCAGTGCCGCGGGTGCCCGCGCGGCGGTGAATTTCCCGATGGCGTCGTCGTTGGGCGTGGCCAAACTGCGGGAATGGCTCGCCGCCAATACCATCGGCACCGCGACCCGCCTGGACATCGCTGTGGAGTTCGCCACTTGGCCACGCGGCTGGCAGCGCGACGCCGCCAAATGGCTCGACGCTCCGGCCGAAGGCGGCTTCACCCGCGAAGTCGTCTCCCACTTCCTGTTCCTCACCCGCCGGCTTTGCGGCCCGTTGCATCTGCTTGCCGGACGCGCCGCATTTCCCGAACCCGGCCGCAGTGAGCGCAAGCTGGAAGCTCGGCTGGAGGCGGGCGGCATCCCCGTGGCGCTGCATGGCCGGGTGGGCGGAACGGAGGCCGACGACCACAATCTGTGGACCCTTACCGGTACAAAGGGCAGCATCCGGCTGCGCGACTGGTCAATTGCTGAGCGGCTGGTCGGGGATACGTGGCAACCCGATCCCGGCGCCATGCCGAACGCGCGGATGCGCCCGCTGGTTCTGCGCCGGCAATTGGAGGGCGTGGCCCTGATGACCGCCAATGCGGCGCACCACCTGGCGACTCTGGCGGAGGCGCTGGAAGTCCAACAGACGGTCGAATCAATGCTACGATAGCTCGATGCGCCGCACCGGACCTGATTGACCGTGGCTTCGGTGTTTCTACCTTTTAGGGTCTGGAGGTGCGGTGATGGCGGATCATTCGGTGGCGCGGCCCGGTGGGCTGGATGCCCGGGCTGCGGCAGTGCTGCGGGAAATTGTTGAGCAGTACGTGGAAACTGGCGAGCCGGTGGGCAGCCGGACCCTCTCACGCCGGCTGCCGATGAACGTTTCGCCTGCGACCATCCGCAACGTGATGGCTGATCTGACGGAAGCGGGGCTGCTGTTTGCACCGCACACCTCTGCCGGCCGGTTGCCGACAGATCTGGGGCTCCGGTTGTTCGTGGATGGGCTGCTGCAGTTCGGCGAACTTGGGGAGGACGATCGGGAAGCGATCACCGCCAGCCTTGCGGCATCGGGGCGCAGCCTTGAGGAGACCCTGGGCGAGGCCTCGGCGATGCTCTCGGGCCTGTCCTCGGCGGCCGGGCTGGTGCTGGCACCGAAGTCGGACGGGGTGCTCCGGCATATCGAGTTCGTGCCCCTCGGCTCTGGCCGGGCGTTGGTGGTGCTGGTCAATGGCGATGGCCATGTCGAAAATCGGGTCATCGATATCCCGCCGGGCCTGCCGCCTTCTTCGCTGGTGCAGGCAGGGAACTACCTGAATGCGCGGCTGGGTGGGCGGGCGCTGGGTGAGCTGCGCACGCTCGTCACCGGCGAGATGGCATCCAACCGGACGCAGCTCGACGAGCTGACGGCCGCCGTGGTGGCGGCGGGGCTGGCAACCTGGACTGGCGAGGCGCGCAGCGGCAGCCTGATCGTGCGCGGCCAGGCCAAATTGCTGTCGGATGTCACGGAGATCGAACGTTTGTCCTCGATCCAGGCGCTGTTCGAACGGCTAGAGGCGCAGGAGACGATGCTCCGGCTGCTCGATTTGGCGGAGAAGAGCGACGGGGTACGGATCTTCATCGGGGCGGAGAGCGGGCTGTTCGGCACATCAGGCGTCGCGATGGTGGTTGCGCCCGCGCGCAATGCGGCAAACCGCATCGTTGGCGCCATCGGGGTGATCGGCCCGACCCGGATCAACTATGGGCGGATCATTCCCGTCGTTGACTATACGGCGCGGGTGATCGGCCGCCTGCTCGGTTAACCCTTTGATGACCTGCATCGGTGACAAGCCTGCCGATCGGACGGTGCCGACGGCTTGTGCTGGCCGCTTTGCCCGACTACCTGATGCAGCAGGCACAATGATCGACAGCAGATTATGAGCGACAATCACACACACCAAAACGCCCCCGACCCGGCTGCATCGTTGGACGCCGAGGCACCGGAAACCCTGATGCAGGCGGCCGCTGCGCGTATCGCCGTGCTTGAGGCCGAGCGCGACGAGATGCGCGACAAGTGGATGCGTGCTGAGGCCGAAACGCAGAATGTGCGCACGCGTGCCCGGCGCGACGTGGATGAAGCCCGGCAGTTTGCCGTCCAGAAATTTGCAACCGATGTCGTTGAAGCGGCCGAGAACCTGCGTCGTGGCCTTGATGCGCTGCCGCCTGCGAACGTGGACGAGAGTGATCTAGCGAACCGCCTGCGTGCTGGCTTCGAGGGGGTTGAGCGCAGCTTCATCGCCCTGCTGGAGCGCAACGGCATTGCCCGCACCGACCCGACTGGGGCGAGCTTCGACCCCAACCTCCATCAGGCGATGGCCGAGCAGGAAAGCACCGAACATCCGCCTGGCACGGTGATCCAGGCCTGGACGGCAGCCTGGACGTTGAACGGCCGGCTGCTGCGCCCGGCAATGGTTGTGGTGGCCAAGGCACCGATTGCCGCGACGTAATCTGCTTCGTTTTTGTGCAGGCGACCCTTGTTCCGGGCCGTTTGCTGAGTATATGACTCAACAATGTCCACGGGGACGCTCGCGGTGCTTCGGGCCGAAGGCGATCCGCTAACAAGGAGACGACTATGAGCAAGGTCATTGGTATCGACCTCGGTACCACCAATTCCTGCGTGGCGATCATGGAGGGCAAGGATGTCCGCGTGATCGAGAATTCGGAAGGCGCCCGTACCACCCCCTCCATCGTGGCGTTTTCTGACAGCGGCGAGCGTCTCGTCGGGCAGTCGGCCAAGCGGCAGGCGGTGACCAACCCGACCAATACCCTCTATGCTGTCAAGCGCCTGATCGGCCGCCGTTTCGACGATCCGTTGGTGGCCAAGGACAAGGCAATGGTGCCCTATGGCATCGCGCGCGGCGAAAACGGCGATGCCTGGGTCGAGGCGCGCGGTGAGAAGTATGCACCGAGCCAGATCAGCGCTTTCGTGCTCGGCAAGATGAAGGAGACGGCGGAGGCCTATCTTGGCGAGACCGTGTCCCAGGCCGTGATTACCGTTCCCGCCTATTTCAATGACAGCCAGCGCCAGGCGACGAAGGACGCCGGCCGCATTGCCGGTCTCGAGGTGCTGCGCATCATCAACGAGCCGACGGCCGCCGCCCTCGCCTACGGCATGGATAAGAAGAAGAGCGGCGTGATCGCGGTCTATGATCTCGGCGGCGGCACGTTCGACGTGTCCGTGCTGGAGATCGGCGACGGCGTGTTCGAGGTGAAGTCGACCAACGGCGACACGTTCCTCGGTGGCGAAGACTTCGACATGCGGGTGATCGAGTATCTTGCGGCCGAGTTCAAGCGAGAGAATGGCATCGACCTGCGCAGCGACAAACTCGCGCTGCAACGCCTCAAGGAAGCCGCCGAGAAGGCAAAGATTGAACTCTCTTCCTCCAAGGAGACCGAGATCAATCTTCCCTTCATCACCGCAGACGCTACGGGGCCGAAGCACCTGGTGATGAAGCTGACCCGCGCGAAACTGGAGAACCTCGTCGAGGATCTGGTGACCCGCACCCTCGAGCCCTGCAAAGCGGCGTTGAAGGACGCCGGCGTCTCCGCCTCCGAGATCGAGGAAGTGATCCTGGTCGGCGGCATGACCCGCATGCCCCGCGTGATCGAGGTGGTGAAGCAGTTCTTCGGTCGTGAGCCGGCCCGCAACGTGAACCCCGACGAAGTGGTGGCGATCGGTGCCGCCGTTCAGGGCGCGGTGCTGAAGGGCGACGTGAAGGACGTGCTGCTGCTTGACGTGACGCCCCTCAGCCTCGGCATCGAGACGCTTGGTGGGGTGTTTACCCGCCTGATCGATCGCAACACGACGATCCCGACGAAGAAGAGCCAGGTGTTCTCGACCGCCGACGACAATCAGACCGCCGTGACCATCAAGGTCTACCAGGGCGAGCGCGAGATGGCGGCCGACAACAAGCTGCTGGGCAATTTCGATCTCCAGGGCCTGCCGCCTGCCCCGCGCGGCGTGCCCCAGGTTGAGGTGACGTTCGACATCGATGCCAACGGCATTGTGTCCGTGCAGGCGAAGGACAAGGCCACCGGCAAGGAGCAGCAGATCCGCATCCAGGCCAGCGGCGGGCTCTCCGATGCCGATATCCAGCAGATGGTCCGCGAAGCCGAGGCCAACGCTGAGTCCGACAAGAAGCGCCGGGCGATGGTGGAGGCGCGCAACGGTGCCGACGGCATGGTCCACAGCACCGAGAAGACGTTGAAGGACAACGCAGAAAAGATCGCTGCGGCCGACAAGGCCGAGGCGGAGGCAGCAATTGCCGCCGTCAAGGCGGTGATCGATGGCGATGATGCCGAGACGCTGAAGGCGGCGACCGAACGCCTCAGCCAAGTGGCGATGAAGATCGGCGAGGCGATGTACAAGGCCCAGGCGGAGGCCGGCGCGGCTGCAGGCCCGCAGGCCGGACCGGCCGGTGGCCCTGGTGCCGAGAAGGTTGTCGACGCCGAGTTCGAGGATGTGGACGACAAGTCGAAGAAGAAGCCGGGCGCCTGAGCGGCCCCGCTTACGTGATCGCTGATGGCGGCACCCGCGCTTGGCAACAAGCCGGGTGCCGTCTGTTTCAGCACCCCATGAAGAATTCCCCCCGCCTTGCGCGCGGATGCGGGCACGAGGGCTGAGATGGCGAAACAGGACTACTATCAAAGCCTTGGTGTGGCGAAAGACGCCAGCGGCGATGACCTGAAGAAGGCGTATCGAAAAGCCGCGATGCAGTATCACCCGGATCGCAATCCGGGCGACAAGGCGGCCGAGGCGAAGTTCAAAGAGATCAACGAGGCCTATGACGTCCTGAAGGACGAGCAGAAGCGAGCCGCCTATGACCGGTTTGGCCACGCCGCTTTCGAGAATGGCGGTCCCCAGCCCGGCGGCTTTGATTTCGGTGGGGGCGGCGCAGGGCTCGGCGACATCTTCGATCAGGTTTTTGGCGAGTTCATGGGCGGCCAGCGCGGTGGCCGTGGCGGCCAACGTGGCGGGCGTGACCTGCGGGCGGCGGCGGAGATCGATCTTGAAGAAGCCTTTGCCGGCGTGAAGGTGCCGATCCGCATTGCAACGCGCGTCTCCTGCGAAGCCTGCACCGGCACTGGGGCGGAGGGGCGTGACCGCGCGGCCGATACCTGCACTACCTGCGGCGGCGCTGGCAAAGTGCGCGCGCAGAATGGGTTTTTCCTGGTTGAGCGGCCGTGCCACACCTGCGGCGGGTCCGGCCGCGTGATCCGCAATCCCTGCAAGATCTGCCGGGGCGCCGGCACGGTGCAACGCGAGCGCAGCCTGACGGTCCCGGTGCCAGCCGGCGTCGAGGACGGCGTGCGCATCCGGATGGCTGGCGAGGGCGAGGCAGGCGGAGCCGGCGCGCCGGCGGGTGACCTGTATGTGCATGTTTCGATCCGGCCGCACCCAATCTTTCAGCGGGAGGGTGCCCATGTCTTCTGCCGCGTGCCCTTGCGGATGACGCAGGCGGCCTTGGGCGCAGAGATTGAAGTGCCGGTTATCGACGGCAGCCGCACCCGCATGAAAGTCCCAGCCGGTACCGGCAGCGGCGACCAGTTCCGCCTGCGCGGCAAGGGCTTCTCGGTGATGGGGAACACTCAGCGTGGCGACATGATCATCCAGGTCGCGGTGGAAACGCCGCAGCATCTCAGCAAGCGCCAGCGCGAACTGCTGGAGGAGTTCGACACGGAATCGAAGGATCACGCCAAGAGCAATCCGGAGACCGAGGGCTTCTTTTCCAAGGTCCGCGACTTCTTTGACGGCGGCAAACGAGGCTCCGGCAAGCGAGCCTGACGGAAAATTCCGACAGGCCGCGGTTCTTTTCGGTAGAAGGAACGAAAAGCCGTTGCCCCCTGCCACTCGTGCCCCATCCGAGGTCTCCCGCATGCAAGCGCCGATTACCGAGACACCGCTGACGGAAGTGTTCCACCAGCCCGGTGATTCCGATCTGGTGCTTCTTGTGTTCGCCGATGTCGGGGCATCGTCCTGGTCAGGGGCGGATGCCGCCGCGGCGCTGGGGATCGAGACGTTTCTGATCCGCCAGAAGTCGGCGCATGACTACGCAGGAACAGATATGAGCCTATGGCTTGATGCGGTCGATGCGCGCATTCGGGGTGGGCGGCGGCTTGTTCTGGTTGGCAGTGGCGTGGGCGCAGTTGCCGCCTTGCGCGCCTCGGGTCTCACCGGTGCCTCATATGTCCTTGCACTGTCCCCCGTGGCGGCTGCACCGATTTCGTTGCCGCAGTTCTGCGATTGTTTCGTTCTCGCCGACCCGCGTACGGCCCCTCCTGCCTGGCCGGATGCTGTGCCTGTTCCAATCGAGGATCTGCCGGCAGACGCTGGCATCCTGCTTTCCGCTCCCGCCAGGCTCCGCCGACTTTTGACCTTTGTCCGCGCCCGGGTTTCACGCCGGCAGCGCGCCTCCACGATCCGCGCCTGGGCTCTACGCGAGCGGCGTGCCGGGGCCGCTTATCTGGGTGCGCTGGCCGACCGGCTGCGTGCCCACGGTCATCTTCGCTGGCTTGCCGACGTGGTGGCACGGGCCGATTTGGCTGGGCAGTCCGACCCTCGGTTGACGATTGCGCGCGCAGCGCTGATGCACGCGGCGGGCGATGGGGCAGGTGCCATCGCACTGGCCCACACTGTCACGGGTGATGCCGCGCCTCGCGCCGCCGGTTTGCTGGCGGCCTGGTTGGCTGAAGTCGGCGAAATCGCTCAGGCTCGCCTCGCCTACGCAGCGGCGGACGCGTGCCCCGAAAGCCTGCGCCGCGTTTTGGCGTCACGCGCTGTGGCATTGCCTTCGCCGCCGCCCCTTGATCCGGCCCGCGTTCACGCATCGGTTGCCGGAGGGGCGCCAGAGGGAGCCTTGCGGGATGCGCTGCGGAGCCATCCGCGAGATTCCGGTCTGCTGCTTTCCCTGGCGCGTTCGCATGGTGCAGCGGGGGCCCTGCCCCAGGCAGCCGCGGCGCTGCGCGCGGCCCTTGCGGCGGATACTGCGGGTGAGCTGGCGGGAGGGCTGCTCGGCTTGGTTGCTCCGGCAGCGGCGCAATCGGCCGAAACTGACACCGCTGAGCCTGCCGCGCCGCGCCGCAAGCCGGCACGCGCGCGCGTCGCCTGATCCACTGGGGATTGTCATGATCAAGGGTATCGGAATTGCCGGCATTGCCGGACGGATGGGCAGGCTGCTTGCCGAGGAAGTGGTGGCGGCTGGCCTGCCACTGGTCGGCGGCATCGACCGTCCGGGAAGTGCGGTGCCGGCTAACATCGCGATGTTCCCCGATATGGCGGCTCTCGCCGCTGCCTGCGATGTGGTGGTGGACTTCACCCATGCCTCGACGGTATCGGGGCACGCTGCGGTGGTCACGTCAGCCGGTGCAGCCTGGGTGATCGGAACGACCGGCCTGTCGGCGGATGACGAGGCCCTTGTGGCGCTGGCGGCCAGGCACGGGCCGGTCGTTTACGCCCCCAACTATGCGCCGGGCGTGGTGCTGCTGATGGCGTTGGCTGAACGGATGGCAGCAGCTCTGCCCGCGGAGACCTACGACGCGGAGATACTGGAGATGCATCATCGGCAGAAGGTCGATGCTCCCTCTGGCACGGCTGTTGGCCTTGGCCGCGCGGTAGCGAAGGGACGGGGTGCAAAGCTGGAGGACGTCAGCGATAGCGGGCGCGACGGCCATACCGGTGCCCGGCGCACTGGCGCCATAGGCTTTGCCGCGCTGCGGGGTGGCCAGGTGGTGGGCGAGCATACTTTGCTGTTTGCTGCCGCCAACGAGCACATTTCGCTCAGTCATCGGGCCTTTGACAGACGGGCTTTCGCCACTGGTGCGATCCAGGCAGCACGCTGGGTGCATGGTCGCCCAGCGGGGCTGTATGGCATGACCCATGTGCTTGGCATGGAACGCTGACGCTCTAACAGCCGTGACTTGACCGGGGGGGGGGTTTCCGTCACACACCCCCCCGTTCGTTTTCCTCGGGGTGCTTATACCCCTATTCGCAACCTCAGCGAGTTCGGAACCAAATTATGCGCGATAAGGGCGAGTTTCTCTTCACCTCCGAGTCTGTCTCGGAGGGGCATCCCGACAAAGTGGCCGATCGGATCAGCGATACGGTGCTGGATGCCTTCCTGTCCGCCGATCCGTATGCGCGAGTTGCGTGTGAAACTTTGGTGACGACCAATCGCGTCGTTCTGGCGGGTGAGACCCGCGGCCCGGATACGGTCACCCCGGAACTGCTGACCCATCTGACCCGCATGGCCATCCGGGACATCGGTTATGATCAGGAGGGCTTTTCCTGGAAGCGCGCCGATGTGGCGGTCCATCTGCATGCCCAGTCTTCCGACATCGCGCAGGGCGTCGATGCTGCCGGCAACAAGGACGAGGGTGCCGGCGACCAAGGCATCATGTTCGGCTATGCCTGCACCGAGACGCCGACGTTGATGCCGGCGCCGCTCTTTTACGCCCATCGCCTGCTGCAGCACGTCAACGAGCAGCGCCGCGGTGAAAATGCCGTGCTGGCGGGTTTGCTGCCGGACGCCAAGAGTCAGGTGACGCTGCGCTACGTTGATGGCAAGCCGGTTGGCGCCACCTCCGTGGTGATTTCGACCCAACATATCGAAGGCATGCCGCAGTCTCAGATCAAGGCGAAGCTGCTGCCGGTGATCGCGGCGACCTTGCCCCCGGGTTGGATGCCGGCCGAGAACGAGATCTACATCAACCCCACCGGAAACTTCGTGATCGGCGGGCCGGACGGCGATTGCGGCCTGACCGGCCGCAAGATCATCGTCGACACCTACGGCGGCGCTTCGCCGCACGGTGGCGGCGCATTCTCCGGCAAGGACCCCACGAAGGTTGACCGTTCGGCAGCCTACGCATGCCGCTATCTGGCGAAGAACGTCGTGGCGGCCGGTCTGGCCGAACGCTGCACGCTGCAGATCAGCTACGCCATTGGCGTGTCCCATCCGCTATCGGTCTATGTTGAGCTCCACGGCAACCCGTATGAGGTTGACGAGGCGAAGCTGGAGAAGACCTTGCGCGAGCTGATGGACCTGCGCCCCCGCGGCATCCGTGAGCATCTGCATCTGAACCGGCCGATTTATGCCGTCACCTCCGCCTATGGGCATTTCGGGCGTGAGCCGGACCTTGAAAAGGGCACCTTCACTTGGGAGAAGACCGATCTGGTCGGCGCCCTGAAGTCGGCCTTCGGCCGCTGAGCGAGACGGCGCGGCTCAAACCCCCGCCGGACCGCCTGTACGGACGGCCGCGGACGCATCCGTTGCGCCCGCGGCAATTGCTCATGATGGAAGCGACGCTGCCCCGCATGCGCTTTCGTGCGTCGGACAGCGTTGATCCTCCCCGCTCCTTCGCATCCCCGACGCGGGCGATTTGGCTGGAAGTGGGCTATGGCGGCGGTGAGCACGCCCTCGCCCAGGCCGCGGCAAACCCGGACATCGGGCTGATCGCCTGCGAGGTTTTCGAGAACGGCATCTGCTCCCTGCTCGCCCGCCTCGTCGAGGAAGGGGAGGAGGCGACAGGTCTGCTTCCCGGCAACCTGCGCCTATGGGATGACGACGCTCGCGGCCTGATCCGGCTGCTGCCGGATGGGTGCCTGGATCGGCTGTTCCTGTTGTTTCCCGATCCCTGGCCGAAGGCGCGGCATGCCAAGCGCCGCTTCGTCCACCCTGCCATCCTGCCTGAGATCGCCCGCGTGCTGCGCCCGGGCGGGACCTGGCGGATCGCCAGCGACGATCCGACCTACCAGCAATGGGTGACAGACGTGTTGGCCGCCCAGGAACTGTTCGAGGTTCCTCCGCCGGCGACAGCACGCCCTGAGGGCTGGCCGCCCACGCGCTACGAAGCCAAGGCTCTGGCTGCTGGACGGCCCTCGCTCTACTGGGCCATCACCCGGCGCTAGGCCGGAGCTATCCGGCCCGGCGGCCGATGATGGCGTTGCGCAGGCGCTGGCTGACGGTATCGATCAGGGCGACAGTCACCAGCACCATCAGGATGATGAAGGAGGCGTGGTTCCACTCCAGCACGCGAATCGGCTCGGACAGATGCAGCCCGATGCAGCCGGCGCCGACGATGCCGATGATGGTCGCCGAGCGGGTGTTGGACTCGAAGTAGTAGAGCACCTGGCTGGCGATGACCGGAAGAATCTGGGGCAGGATGCCGAAGCGGATGGCCTCCAGGCGGGAGCCGCCGGTGGCCGTGATGCCGTCGACCGGCTTGCGGTCTGCGGTCTCGATCGCCTCTGACATCAGCTTGGCGAAGGCGCCGAGGTCGCCGCACATGATCGCCAGCGCGCCGGCAAACGGGCCGAGGCCGACGACATTGATCCAGATGAGCGCCCAGATCAGCGTATCCACGCTGCGCACACTGTCCATCGTGCGGCGGGTGAGGAAGTGCACGACGCGGTTCGCCACCACGTTCTTGGCGGCGAGGAAGCCGATCGGGAAGGCCAGGATTGCGGCGAAGAGCGTGCCGAGGAAAGCGATCGCCAAGGTCTGCCCGAGTGCTTCGAAGTAGAGCCAGAACCGGGCCCAGGTCTCCGGCGTGGGCGGCACCATCAGCAGGGCGATATCAGCAAGCCGGCCCAGGCCGTTGGCGATCTTGCTGAAGGAGAAGCCAAGCTCCCACCAGCCGAAGACGTAGAGGGCCAAAGCGCCGGCAAACAGCGCAACGGTCGCGGCGCTGCCCTGCCATCCTGGGCCGGTCTGCTCCGGATACTTCGCCTGCATGGCCGCGCGCTGGGCAAGAAAGGCCGCGTTGATCGGGTTCGCACTCACTTGCCCGACTCCATCGCGAGAAGGCGGTGCCGGATACGCTCGGAGAGCGCATCGATCAACATGACGCAGGCGACCACCAGCAGCAGGATGGCACTGACGTCCGAATAGAAGAACTTCCGGATGGCCAGGATCAGCTCCTCGCCGATGCCGCCAGCGCCGACGAAGCCGATCACCGCGGCGCCGCGCACGTTGATCTCAAAGCGCAGCAGCCCATAGCTGGCGAAGTTGGAGAGCACCTGCGGCAGCACGCCGAAGCGGACGCGGGAGAACCAGGAGCCGCCGGTCGCGGCGATCCCGTCGACAGGCTTGAGGTCGATGTTGTCCACGACCTCGGCGAACAGTTTGCCGAGTGCGCCGGCTGTGTGGATGGCCAGTGCGAACACGCCGGGCATCGTGCCCAGTCCGAAGGCGACCACGAAGATCAGCGCGAAGACGATGTCGGGTACGGTGCGGCAGAATTCCAGCAGCCGGCGCACGATAAAGCGCAGCCAGGCAGCACGCACCAGATGGGCACTGCACAGGAAGCAGCCGCAGAATGCGATCAGGGCGCCAGTCACCGTGCCGACATAGGCGACCAGAAGGGTCTCGCCCATCAGCACGAGCCATTTGCGCAGGCCCCAGAACCACTCGCGTGGGTCGGTCCAGACGCGCTGCCCGGTATCGAGCATCATCAGCCGGTCGAAGTAGCTGGTGAAGTTGCCGATTTTGGCCCACAGGGTCGGCAGATTGACCTCTGCGCCGACGAAGGCGAGGGCAAAAGCGACGGCGCCGACCGCAAAGCCGATCACCAGATGACGCTGCTTGGCGGCCACTGCATCACGGTAGGCGTTCATCATTGGCGCAAGCTGCGCCGCGGGCGGGAGGGGTACGGTGCGGATCATGTGGGCAATGCCCGGGGCGGCGTGGCTGCCGCCCCGGGGTTGTCCGTTCAGGAAGAGCGCTTGCGCAGCGCGTCAACGAACTGGATCAGCTTGATCGTGTCGTCGTAGGCAGCGTTGTTGGTCTCCGCCCAGGGGCGGGCCTTCCCGTCTGACAGGCGGTCGAAGGCGGCCTTGTCCTTCGTCGGGGCGTCAAGGAAAGCCTGCTTGATTGCCTGCTTAAGGTCATCCGGCATGTCGGACAGCACGGTCGTGGGCGAATTGATGATCAGCGGGCTGGTGTAGACGATCCGGAAGTCCGACAGCTTCATCATGGAGCCGTCGGCGTTCTTCAGCATTCCCTTGGTGATCATGCGGGTCAGGTTGCTGTCGTCCGGCGCGTTCCACCAGTTGGCGGCGACATCGACGGTGCCCTGGGTCAGCGCGATGATCGCGTTTTCGTGGCTCCCCGTGGTTTGCATCTTGCTGAAATAGCTGCTTGCGGTGATGCCCAGCTTGTCCAGCGCATAGAGCGGCATGTTGTAGCCGGAGCCGGAATTCGGATCGACCAGCCCGAGGTTCTTGCCCTTCAGGTCTTCGATCTTCTGATACGGCGACTTGGCGAGAACATAGAAGACCGAGTTGTAGCCCTTGCTCCCATCGTTGTTCACATCGATGAGGATGGCATCGGCTTTCACCCCGGTGAGGCGCGCGCGGGCGAAGGAGGCCGGGCCATGATAGCCGATGTGGATATTGCCGGAGCGCTGGCCCTCGATCACTGCGGCGTAGTCATTGGCGACGCGCAGCGTCACCTTGGTGCCAAGTTCCTTCGAGAGATAGGCAACGAACGGCGCCACGCGGTCGTTGACGCCCGAAGCGTTCTCGGCCGGCACCACGGCATAGACCAACTCGGGATACTTCGCCTTCCAGGCCTGCGCGCGGGCGGGGCTGGTGGCGGTGGTGGCGGCGGCGCCGGCGGCAAGGCCGGCAAGAAGCGTGCGGCGGTTCATCATGATTCTATACCTCGTGGGTGGGAAAGGTCAGGCAGTGACCATCGCGCCTTCAGGCACGATGACATCCTCATGGTCGAGCACGTCGGCGGCTTCCATGCCGTACAGCGTGCGCACAGCGGCGTCGGTCAGTTCGGCGGGCGTGCCGTCAAACACCACTCGGCCCTCTGCCATGCCGATCAACCGGTCGGCATAGCTGCGGGCGAGATCGACGGAGTGGATGTTCACCAGCACTGTCAGCCCGAAATCGCGATTGATGCGTTGCAGCGCATCCATGACGATCTTGGCGTTGCGCGGATCGAGGCTGGCCACCGGCTCATCAGCCAGGATGATCTCCGGCTCCTGCACCAGGGCGCGGCAGATGGCGACCCGCTGCTGTTGCCCGCCGGAGAGATTGTCGGCGCGCTCGGCGGCCAGGTTGGCGATGTCGAGCTGATCCAGCGCGGCCATCGCGATCGCCCGGTCCTCGGCCGGCCAGAGCCGCGTCATGGCGCGCCAGCCGGCCACGTGGGCGAGGCGCCCCGTCAGCACGTTGTTGAGCACATCCAGGCGCCCGACGAGATTGAACTGCTGGAAGATCATGGCGCAGCGCCGCCGCCAGTCGCGCAGCGCCTTGCCCTGAATCTCCGTTACATCCATCCCGTTGCAGATGATCCGTCCGCTGGTCGGATCGGTCAGCCGGTTCATCATCCGCAGAAGAGTCGATTTGCCGGCGCCGGAGCGGCCGATGATACCGACGAATTGCCCGCGGGGGACCGACAGCGTAACCGCATCGACCGCCCGCGTGCGGCCGAATTGCTTCGTGACGCCATCGACAACCAGCATCAGTGGTCTACCCCTGCCCTCGTTACGGGGCTTATGGCAAACGAGGGGGGCCGTGGAGTTGAAGCTTTTGTGACGATGACCAGCGCGCTTGCCTCCACACGACGGCACCGCCACATTCGCCCGGCAAGCGAGGGATATCATGCTCCAGATACGTGGATTGACGCGACGATTTGGTGACAAGGTCGCGGTGGACCACGTGTCCCTCGATGTACCGGCGGGGCAAATGTTGGGCATCATCGGCCGCTCCGGTGCCGGTAAATCGACGCTGCTGCGGATGATCAACCGGCTGCAGGAGCCCTCCGAGGGCACGATCCGCTTCGGTGAGACGGAGGTCACCACGCTGACCGGCAAGGCACTGCGTGACTGGCGCACGGCCTGCGCGATGATCTTCCAGCAGTTTAACCTCATCCCCCGCCTCGATGTGCTGACCAATGTGCTGGTTGGGCGGCTGAACCATCGCGGCACCCTGGCGAGCCTGCTCGGGCTGTTCACCCCGGCCGAGCGCGCGATGGCATTGCAGGCGCTGGAGCGGTTTGACCTGATGGAGACGGCCTTCCTGCGCGCCAGCCAGATCTCCGGCGGGCAGCAGCAGCGCGTGGCGATCTGCCGGGCCCTGTTGCAGGAGCCGCGGCTGATGCTGGCCGATGAGCCGATCGCCAGCCTCGACCCGCGCAACGCGCAAGTGGTGATGGATGCATTGCGCCGGATCAACCGGGAGGACGGGCTGACGGTGCTCTGCAACCTGCACCATTTGGACACCGCCCGCGCCTACTGCGATCGGATCGTGGCCATGCAGGCCGGGCGGATCGTGTTTGACGGCGCACCGGATGCCCTGACGTCGGAAAAAGTGCGCGAGGTTTATGGCGTCAGCGAGGATGAATTCAATGAAGAACTCGCGCCGAGCGGGTCACTCGTCACCGCCTGAACGGCTTCACGAAAGTGAAATCTTTCTGTCATCCAAGTGACGCGCAAATTCCGTAACTCCTCGCCGTAACAGCAGGAGTTCCATGTCATGCTCACACGCCGCCGCTTGGCGCTGACCGCCGCCGGTCTGCTCGCCGCCCCCGCCATCATCACCACCGCACGGGCGCAGGCCCCTGCCTTCCCGGCCGCTGGCAAGCGCGCCTGGGCCGCGCAGGTGCCGGCGATCCGCATCGGCCTGCTCGGTGGCGAGAACGAGGCCGACCGCATCGGCCGTTACGATGCGTACCGCAAGCTGTTCGAGGACACGTTCCAGGTGCCGGCGCGCACCTTCGCCGCTGCTGACTATGCCGGCGTGCTGCAGGCCTTCTCGGCCAAGCAGATCGAATTCTCAGGCATGGGCAGCTCGGCCTATGCCGGCGCTTGGCTCGACACCAACGGCAATGTCGAGCCGCTGGTTGTCGCGCGTGAGGCCGACGGCTCGATCAGCTACATCGCGGTCATGGTCACGCGCAGCGACAGCGGCATCACGTCGCTGGCGCAGATGAAGGGCAAGTCACTCGCCTGGGCTGATCCGAACTCCACCTCCGGCTACCTGATCCCGCGCTTCGAGATCAAGCAGGGCGGGATCGACATCGAGCCGGGCAAGTATTTCAGCCGCACTGGCTTCGGCGGCGGGCACGAGCAGGCGGTCGTCGCGGTGCTGCAGAAGCAGTACGACGCCTCCGTCACCTGGGCCTCGGGCCTGGGCGAGGAGAGCCAGGGCTTCACCCGCGGCAACCTGCGCGCGATGACGGATAAGGGGCTGCTGAAGCCCGGCGACCTGCGCATCATCTGGAAGTCCCGCCCCATCCTCAACGGGCCGCTGACCGTCCGCAAGGACACCCCGCAGGCCTTCCGTGACGATATCCGCGACTTCCACCTCGCCCTGCCGACCACCTATCCGAAGATCTACGAGCAGGTCGAGCGCGGCGGCGGCCAGGGCTACCAGACGGTGAAGCACGACGATTTCCAGCTTTTCATCGATCTGCGCAAGGAAGAGGCCGCCGCGCGCCGCGCCCGCGGTTGAGGCTCGCCGCATGAGTGCCGCGCTTTCGCGCATGGAGGACGATTTCCAGGCGCGAAAGCGGGCGCGGCTGCTGGCCACGCTCGGCTATTCGGCCGTGCTGGTGGGCCTGCTTTACGTATCGGCGCTGGTGTCGGAGGCTTATCCCTCCTCACTGGCCGCCGGGCTGCCGCGGGTGGGGGAGTATTTCCACAAGCTGTTGCCGACGCTCAAGGTCGAGGCGCTGCTGAGCGGGGTGAAGACCGAGGGCTCGATCGCCTACTGGTTCTACCGCCTCGATGCCTGGGCCTGGCTGCTGTTCGAGACCAGCCAGATGGCGGCGCTGGCGACTTTGGGCGGCGCGGTGGTGGCGCTGGCGCTGTGCTTTCCGGCCGCCGCCAATCTCGCGCCAACACGAACGATCTACATCTTCTTCCGCCGTACGCTTGAGCTGTTCCGGACCGTGCCGGATATCGTCTATGCGCTGATCCTTGTTTGGGCTTTCGGCATCGGGCCGCTGGCGGGGATCCTGGCGATCGGGCTGCACACGGTCGGCGCACTCGGCAAGCTGTTCTCCGAAGTGGTCGAGAACGCGGACATGCGGCCCTGGGATGGCGTGCGGGCGGCCGGGGGAAACTGGGTGCAGGCCGTGCGCTACGCGATCCTGCCGCAGGTGCTGCCGAACTTCCTCAGCTACGCGCTGCTGCGCTTCGAAATCAACGTGCGCGGAGCGACGGTCATAGGCTTCGTTGGCGCGGGCGGCATCGGCCAGGAACTCTATACCGTGATCAGCTTCAACTATTATGAGGAGATCGGGGCGATCATCCTGCTGATCATCCTGACCGTCAGCATGATCGACCTCGTCTCCGAACGGTTGCGGGGCTGGGCCGCCGGTGCGCGCGCATGAGGGCCGTGGCATGAGTGGCACAATCTCACCAGCGCAGATCGCCGCCTTGCGGGCGCGGATGCCGCGGGCCTTCGCGCCCTCGCCGGCCGTGCGGGCGCTGCGGATTGCGGGCGGGGTTGCCTTCGCGATCTGGCTCGCAACGCTGCTCTGGTGGTTCGACTTCAGCCCCCTGCGAATCTGGAATGGCCTGGACGGGCTGTTCAAGATCATCGTGCTGATGATCCCGCCGAGCCCCGGAGAGCAGTGGCCGGAGATCCTGATCGGCCTGGGCGAAAGCGTGGCAATGGCCTTCCTCGGCTCGACGATTGCCGTGATCATCGCCCTGCCGCTGGGCTTTCTCGGTGCGAACAACATCGTCATCAACACGCTGGCACATTTCTCCATTCGCCGCCTGTTTGACGGCCTGCGCGGGATGGACCAGCTGATCTGGGCGCTGGCCTTCGTGCGTGCTGTCGGCCTGGGGCCATTGGCTGGCGTGCTGGCGATCGCGGCGGCGGAGATTGCGGTGCTGGCCAAGCTGTTCGCCGAAGCGATCGAGAATGCCGACAACCGGCAGGGCGAGGCGATCACGGCAGTCGGCGGCAGCGCGCTGCTGCGCATCCGCTACGGTATCCTGCCGCAGGTGCTGCCGGTGATGCTGGCGCAGTTCCTCTACCAGATCGAGAGCAACACGCGCTCGGCCTCCATCCTCGGGGTGGTGGGCGCGGGCGGGATCGGGCTGCAGATCGCCGAGCGCATCAAGGTCCGCTACTGGGACGAGGTGCTGTTTATCATCCTGCTGATCCTCGCCACCGTCGCCCTGATCGACATGATCTCAGCCCGCATCCGCCGGCGCCTCATCGGGGCGTGATGCCGGCCGGCTGAGCCCCGGCGCTACCGCTTGGTCAGCCAGCTTTTGGCGATCCGGCAGGCGACGGTATAGGCGGGGTTGAAAACATTACCGACATCGTAGCGCACCACCTGGCCCATCAGATGACTGGCCGCGCGCTGGTCCAGCCCGTAATCCTCACCGAGCCAGCGCAGCATCTCCGTTGTCGCGTGCTGCAGTGCCTGATCGAGTGGGCGTGCGTTGCCGACCGTGAAGATGTCCTCGGCGGTCTCGCCGCGCGGCCAGATGATCGTTCGCTTCAGGACGCGGAACGTCACTTCCATCTCGAACGAGGTCTCGATCCCCGTGCCGACGATCTCGCCATCGCCCTGGCAGGCGTGGCCATCGCCGAGATAGAACAATGCGCCGGGAACCGAGACCGGGAACCATGCCGTCGTCCCCGGTGCGAACAGGCGATAATCCATGTTGCCGCCGTTCTGGGCGCTGGTGGCGGTGGACAGCGCCTGGCCGCCCGCAGGTGCCACGCCGAAGCAGCCGATCATCGGCTGCAACGGCGGGGTGAAGCCCTCGAGCCCCTTGACCGGCTCGCGCAACCTCACGATTCCCGCTTCCTGGTCGATGTCCCAGACGACGCGTTGGCTGGCGGGCCGCTCCGGGATCGCGGAAGGGTCCAGCACCGTGAAGGCCAGGGGCGAGTAGGTCCAGCCTGTCGCCCGGCTCGGCGTCAGGCGGTCGATACGAACGGCCAGGGTGTCGCCGGGTTCGGCGCCTTCGATGAAGAACGGCCCGGTCATCGGATTCGGTCGCGCGCCCGCGGTGATCTCACGGGCATCGAGGCCGGACGCGTCGATGGTATCGGTGATCACCGTATCGCCGTCGGCGATGCGCAGACACGGCTCGGCGGTGCCGATGACGTTGTGGTAGCGCGTCGGACGAAAACGGTGCGTGGCCATTGGAATCTCCTCGAAAACGCCCTTGCGACGGGTCGTTGCATCCGGCCCCGCGCCTGTGCCGGTGACGCTAGGAAGCGTGCGGGGGACGGTCAATAGTTGGACGACGGGCGTTGCTACCGGCGCCAGGTCAGCACGGACGACACCGCATAGTTCCAGACGAGGCTCATGGCCGCACCGGCGATGCCCGCCAGGACCCAGGAGGAGTGGGCGGAGCCGAACAGCAGGCCGGAAATGCTGAGATTGGCGGCGGCGCCGACGGCGGAGATCGCGGCAAAGGTGGCCAGACCCGTGGCGGTCCGGCAGCCGCGAAGGCGGCGATCGGCGAAAGTAAACATGTTGTTGAGGAAGAAGTTGCCGACGATCGCAACCCCGGTCGCGGCCGCCTGGGCTGTCGGGAAATCCCACGCCAGCGTCGTCAGGCCCACGCGCAGCACCAGCAGATGCGCGGCGATGCCGACGGCGCCGACTGCCGCGAACACCAGGAAGCGCACGGGGACGAGATGCCCCACGAGCTTGTCGATGATCAACAGGATGAAGTCCCGCACCACGCCGGCGTCGAGCTTGCTTTCGCCATGCTGGCGGGAGCGGAAGCGGTAGGGCAGTTCGCGCACGCGCGGCGGCGTCGGCAGGGAGGCGATGATGTCGACCAGAATCTTGAACCCCATGGCCGACAGGCGCGGCGCGGCGCGTTCGAAGGTCCTGCGGTGAAGCATGAAGAAGCCGCTCATCGGGTCCGCGACGGTGGTGCGCAGCACGGGGCGGGCCAGCGCGGTGGCAAACCGGCTCATGCCGACGCGGGTTGCCGCGAAGTCGCCCATGCCGCCGCCCTCGACCATGCGGCTGCCGACGACGATGTCCGCCGCGTCCGCGCGCAGCAGGTCGAGCATGGCGGGCAGCAGGGTCTCGTCGTGCTGCAGGTCGCCATCGATGGCGGCAATCAGCGGCGCCAGGGAAGCCTGGGCTCCTTCGATAAACGCCGAGGCAAGACCCCGCCGGCCGACGCGGTGAACCAAGCGCACGCGTGCATCCGTGGCAGCGGCCCGGGCGACGGCGCCGCGGGTGCCGTCAGTCGAATTGTCGTCGACGAACATCACTTCCCAGTGAATATCGGCAAGTGCCTGCTCCAGCCGGGCCACCATGGGGGCGATATTGTCCCGCTCATTCAGCACCGGGATCACCACGCAGAGCTCGGGAATGCCCGGGGCATTGACATTGGTGTGTTGGTCTTGCGGGTCAGTCATGCAACAATTGGCCACCTTTGGCGCCGGAATGGCCCGGACGCTTGCAATGCCGAAGCATTGGGAGTATCTGCCTAGCATACTAAATCATCCGCTCGACATCGGGGGGTGGCCTTAACCGGCCGCCTTTTTTTGTTTTTGGATCTCTTCGTGGTGGACACCAGACCGATCTCTGACGACCTGCCGATGCATACCGGGCTCGAAGCCCGGATCGCCGATATCATCATGCCCACCCTGGTGGACATGGGGTTCGAACTCGTGCGCGTGCTGGTCCTGGGGCGCGAGCGCCCGACGGTGCAGATCATGGCCGACCGGGCAGACGGGGCTATGATCGGCGTTGAGGATTGCGAGGCGATCAGCCGCGCTGCCGGTGCGGTGCTGGATGTCAACGACCCGATCCCGGGAGCCTGGATGCTGGAGGTCAGTTCGGCCGGCATCGACCGGCCGTTGACCCGCCGCAAGGACTGGAACCGCTATGCCGGCCACCAGGCCCGCGCCGAGATGTCGATCCCGCTCGATGGCCGCAAGCGCATGACCGGCATCGTGCTGGGTGCCGACGAGACGCATGCGCGCATGCGTCTCGACGATGGGGCAGAGGTTTCTCTTCCCTGGGTCGATATCCGCCGGGCCAAGCTGCTGCTGACTGATGAACTGATCGCGGCCACTGCTGTGCCGCGGCTCCCCAACTGAGGAGAATTTCGGATATGGATACCTCGATCGCACGTCCAGAACTGCTGCTGGTCGCCGATGCCGTCGCGCGGGAGAAGTCGATCGACCGCGAGGAGGTGCTCGAGGCGATGGAGCAGGCGATCCAGAAGGCCGGCCGCGCCAAGTATGGGCACGAGAAGGACATTCGGGCCACGATCGACCGGCGCAGCGGCGACGTGCGCCTCTCCCGCTGGACCGAGGCAGTGGAGACCGTGGAGAACGAGGAGACTCAGATCCCCATCCACATCGCCCGCAAGTTCAAGCCCGAGATCAATGTCGGCGAGTTCATCGTCGATCCGCTGCCACCGATCGATTTCGGCCGCATCCCGGCACAGACCGCCAAGCAGGTGATCGTTCAGCGGGTGCGCGAGATCGAGCGCAGCAAGCAGTTTGCCGAGTTCAAGGACCGCGTCGGCGAAGTCATCAACGGCGTCGTCAAGCGCACGGAGTACGGTAACCTGATGGTCGAAGTCGGCCGTGCGGAGGCTCTGTTGCGCCGCGACGAGCTGATTCCGCGCGAGAGCTTCCGCAATGGCGACCGGGTGCGCGCCTATATCTTCGACGTGCGCGAGGAGCCGCGTGGCCCGCAGGTGTTCCTCAGCCGCACCCATCCCGGCTTCCTTGCCAAGCTCTTCGCTCAGGAAGTGCCGGAAATCTATGACGGCATCATCGAGATCAAGGCGGTCAGCCGCGACCCCGGCAGCCGCGCCAAGATGGCGGTGATCAGCCGCGACGCCTCGATCGACCCGGTTGGCGCCTGCGTCGGCATGCGCGGATCGCGCGTGCAGGCCGTTGTCCAGGAACTGCAGGGCGAAAAGATCGACATCATTCCCTGGTCGCCGAATACGGCCACCTTCGTGGTGAATGCCCTGGCCCCGGCCGAAGTCTCCAAGGTCGTGCTCGATGAGGAAGCCGGCCGCTGCGAGGTGGTGGTGCCCGACGAGCAGCTGTCGCTGGCCATCGGCCGGCGTGGCCAGAATGTGCGCCTGGCCAGCCAGTTGACCCGGTGGGACATCGACATCCTGACCGAGGCGGAGGAGAGCGAGCGCCGCCAGGAAGAGTTCCGCCGCCGCACCGGCCTGTTCGTCGAGGCGCTGGACGTGGACGACATGATCGCCGGCCTGCTGGTGCAGGAGGGCTTCAACACCGTCGAGGAACTGGCCTACACGGCGCTGGACGAGCTGGCGAACATCGAAGGCTTCGATGAGAGCGTGGCCGAAGAGCTGATCCGCCGCGCCACATCCTTCCTCGACCAGCGCAACCAGGAACTGGACACGCGCCGCCGTGAGTTGGGCGTCTCCGATGAGGTCGCGTCCTTCGAGGTGTTCACCCCGGCGATGCTGGTGACGCTTGGCGAGAAGGGCGTGAAGACGCTGGACGATCTGGCCGACCTCGCCGGCGATGAACTCATCGAGATGCTCGGCGAAGGCAGCATGGAGGAGGATCTGGCCAACGAGATCATCATGGCGGCCCGTGCCCATTGGTTCGATGGTGACGCTCCGGCTGCCGAAGGGGAGGCTGACCACGACTGATTTAGCCCCCTTGGCCGACACGCAGGCCGATGATCCAGGTGACGACGAGCCCGAAACCGGCCCGTTGCGCCGTTGCGCGGTCACGCGCGCGCGGTTGCCAAAAGAAGAAATGATCCGCTTCGTCATTGCGCCAGACGCAACTGTGGTTCCCGATCTTGCCGAAAGGCTGCCGGGCCGGGGAATCTGGTTGAGTGCAAGGGGCGATGTGCTAGAAACCGCGCGGGTGCGCGGCGCGTTCGCCAAATCCGCGAGGCGGCCGGTGAAGGTCCCTCCGGACTTGGTGGCCGAGGTGGCCACGTCACTCGCGGGGCGAATTCGGGAAACTCTTGGATTGGCACGGCGGGCCGGGCTGGCTGTGGCGGGATTTGCCAAGGCACGGGAATGGCTCGCTGAAGGCAAGGCGGCTTTGGTCGTGCAGGCGTCCGACGGAAGCCCCGGTGAGCGTTCGCGCCTGCTGGGTGCGAATGCCGGGCGGCTTCCGGCAGTGGCGCCGCTCGATGGAGCGACGCTGGGCCAAGTGTTCGGTCGCGATCAGGCGGTGCATGTGGCCATTGCACCCGGTCGGCTGGCCGAGCGGCTTTTGGCCGAGACGGCGCGGCTGGCTGGTGTGCTCAGCCGCGAGACTGACGTTCCGACCGGCGCTGCCGGCCGGGTGCTATCCCCCGGGGCTCCCGCGGGACAAGACAATGCAGGCGGGTAAATGAGCGAAGGCAACGATCAGGACGCGGGCAAGGGGCGGCTTTCTCTGCGTCCTACGGGACGGGCAGAGGTGGGCCGCACGGTCGACGCCGGGTCCGTCCGACAGAGCTTCAGCCACGGCCGTTCCAAGGTCGTGCAGGTTGAGGTGCGCAAGAAGCGCGTGGGCGCGCCGGTGGCACCTGTTCCGCCGCCGCCCATCCAGCCACCGAGCACGCCGGGCGTCGCGCGGCCTACAGCCCCGGTAAGCCGGCCCGCCATCGGCGCCGGCCGGGCGCTGACCGCAACCGAACTCGCCGCCCGCCAGCGCGTGCTGGAGGAGCATCGCCGCGAGGCTGCCCGTCGGGAGCAGGAGAAGATCTCGATCCTTTCCGCGGCCGAGGAAGCCCGTCGCCGCGACGAGGAAGAACGCAAGATTGCCGAGGAGGCGGCCCGCAAGGCCGCCGAGGAGGCCGCGCGCCTGAAGGCGGAGGAAGATGCGCGCAATGCCGCCGCTGCCGCTGCTACGGTGGTGCGGACTGCCGCGCCCGTGCCGCGCGCGACGGATGAAGTTCGCCGCCCGGTTCGCCCGGCGACCCCCACTCCCGGCGCTCCCGCGGCCCCGGCCAGCGAAACGCTACGCCTGCGCCCGACCCGCGCCGAGGAGGAGGAGGAGAACCGCCCCCGCCGCCCCGGACCCGGTGGCCCCCTCGCCGCGCGCAAGCCGCCGGCGCCCGCCCCCAAGAAGGTGGTCGACGACCGCCGCCGCCCCGGCCGCATCGACGTGCAGGCCGCCATTGAAGGAGAGGACGACCGCGTCCGCAGCCTTGCCTCCGTGCGTCGCCAGCGTGAGCGCGAGCGCCGTCAGGCCGAGCTGGAGCGCTTGCGGTCGGATCAGGTGAAAGTCGTGCGAGACGTTATTCTTCCCGACCACATCACCGTGCAGGAGCTGGCCAACCGCATGGCTGCCCGCACCCCGGACGTCATCAAGTCCCTGATGAAGATGGGCGTGATGGCCACCGTCACCCAAAGCCTGGATGCCGATACCGCCGAGCTGGTGGTGCAGGAATTCGGCCACCGGGTGAAGCGCGTCTCCGAGGACGACGTGGAAATCGGCCTGGAAGGCGAGGTCGACGAGGATGTGACCCGGCTGCCGCGCCCGCCGGTCGTCACCATCATGGGCCATGTCGACCACGGCAAGACCTCACTGCTGGATGCCCTGCGCGCGACGGATGTCGTCGCCGGGGAGGCTGGCGGTATCACTCAGCATATCGGCGCCTACCAGGTGCAGCTGCCCTCCGGCAGCCGGATCACCTTCATCGATACGCCGGGCCATGAGGCCTTCACCGCCATGCGCTCGCGCGGTGCGAGCGTCACGGACATCATCGTGTTGGTGGTTGCCGCCGATGACGGCGTGATGCCGCAGACGATAGAGGCGATCCGCCACGCGAAAGCTGCCGGCGCGCCGATCATCGTGGCCATCAACAAGATGGACAAGCATGACGCCAACCCAGACCGGGTCCGCCAGGAGCTGCTGAGCCACGAGATCGTGGTGGAAGCGATGGGCGGCGAAACCCAGGACGTGGAAGTCTCGGCCCTCAAGAAGACCGGGCTGGACAAGCTGGAGGAGGCGATCCTGCTCCAGGCCGAAATCCTCGACCTGCGCGCCAACCCCGAACGCGCTGCCGAAGGCACCGTGATCGAAAGCCGCCTGGACCGCGGGCGTGGCCCGGTGGCCACCGTGCTGGTGCAGAAGGGTACGCTGTTCCAGGGCGATATAGTCGTGGCCGGCGCCGAGTGGGGCCGCGTGCGCGCCATGCTCGACGACAAGGGCCGCGCCCAGCGCGAGGCCGGGCCGGCCGAGCCGGTGGAGATCCTCGGCCTCGCCGGGGTGCCGATGGCTGGCGAACCGTTCGTCGCTGTGGAGAACGAAAGCCGGGCCCGCGAGATCAGCGAGTTCCGCCAGCGCAAGGTCCGCGACAAGGCGGCCGGCGTCACGGCGGCGGCCCGCGGCACGCTCGACGAGATGCTGGCCCGCATCTCCGCCGGCGTGCAGAAGGAAGTCGCCGTGCTGATCAAGGCGGATGTGCAGGGCAGCTCGGAGGCGATCCAGGCCACCGTGCTCAAGCTTGCGCATGAGGAGGTCCGCGTGCGGGTGCTGCTGAGCAGCGTCGGCCAGATCACAGAGAGCGATATCCAGCTTGCCAAGGCGTCCGGCGGCGTGATCGTCGCCTTCAACGTCCGTGCCACCAGCCAGGCCCGCGAACTGGCCCAACGGGACGGCGTGGATATCCGCTACTACTCGATCATCTACGACGTCGCGGATGACATCGAGAAGATGGTCAAGGGCAAGGTCGCCCCCAAGGCGCGCGAGCGTTTCCTGGGTTATGCCGAAATCCGCAAGGTGTTCGACATCACCAAAACCGGCAAGGTCGCGGGCTGCATGATCACCGAGGGCCTCGTCAAGCGCGGCGCCGGCGTGCGCCTGCTGCGCGACAACGTGGTGATCCACCAGGGCGAACTGACGCAGCTGAAGCGCTTCAAGGACGATGTCCGCGAAGTTGCCCGCGGCTACGAATGCGGCCTGTCCTTCGCGAACTATAACGACCTGCGCGAAGGCGATGTGGTGGAGTGCTACGACGTGGAGATGGTTCCGGGGTGAAGAAGACCGCCGGCGGGCTTGCGGCCCGCCCCCCCTCCCAGCGGCAGTTGCGCGTCGGCGAAGAGATCCGGCATGTCCTTGCCGGCATCTTCGCCCGTGGCGAGCTGCGCGACCCCGAGCTGACGGATGTGATCATCACCGTCACCGAAGTCCGCATCGGGCCCGACCTGAAGCGCGCGACAGCGTTCGTGACACGGCTGGGCCGCTCCGACGTCGCTGACAAGCTGCCGGCCCTGCGCCGTGCGGCGCCCTTCCTGCGTGGCCTGGTGGCGAAGTCGCTGCTGCTGCGTGTTGCCCCCGACCTGTCTTTTCAGGCGGATACCAGCCTCGAACACGCCATGCATGTCGACGCCCTGATGCGCCGGCCGGAAGTGGCGCGCGATCTCGAGCAGTCCAAAGGCTGATCCCCGATGCGCCATCGCAAGCCCCGTGGCCTCCCGCTCGACGGGTGGCTGATCGTTGACAAGCCCCAGGGGCTGACCAGCACCGATGTCGTCAACCGCGTCCGCCGCGCCTTCGATGCGCAGAAGGCAGGCCACGGCGGCACCCTCGATCCGCTGGCAACCGGCCTGCTGCCCATCGCCTTCGGTGCGGCGACCAAAACTGTGCCCTACGTGATGGACGGCACCAAGCTCTACCGCTTCACCCTGCGCATCGGCGAGGCGCGCGACACCGATGACGCCGACGGCCAGGTGGTCGCCACGTCTGACATCCGTCCGACCGACGATCAGCTGCGCGCGGCCCTGCCGGCGCTGACGGGCGATATCATGCAGGTCCCGCCCGTCTATTCCGCCATCAAAATCGCCGGTGAGCGCGCCTACGACATGGCGCGCGATGGCCGCCCCCCGGTGCTGGAAGCCCGCCCCGCCCGCGTCGACCGCTTCGAACTGATCGAACGGCCGGATGCTGACCACGCGGTGTTCGAGGTGCAGTCCGGCAAGGGCGTCTACATGCGCAGTCTGGCCCGTGACGTGGCTATGGCCTGCGGTACGGTGGGCCATATCGCCGTGCTGCGCCGCCTGCGCGTGGGACCCTTTACCGAGGCGCAGGCGATAACACTGGACAAACTCGTCCGCACGGAGGATACCCCGCCGGCTTCCCCGGACCTTCTGCTTCCGGTCTCGACCGCGCTGGCTGACATCCCGGCGCTGGCCTTGACGGAAAAGGAGGCCGCTGACCTCTCACATGGCCAGGCGATCAGCCTGGTCACGTTGATGGGCCGGATTCCACGGACGGCCGACCCCGCAGGGGGCTTGGTCCGCGCCATGGCGGGGGCTCGCGTGATCGGGCTGGGCAGGCTTGATGAAGGCATGCTCCGCCCCGAACGGCTTCTGTGAAGCCCTAGCGCGATCAACCTTTCTTATGGGAGTAGCACGATGTCGATGAACCCGGAGCGCCGTTCGGCGCTGATCAAGCAGTACGCCACCTCGGCTACCGATACCGGTAGCCCCGAAGTGCAGGTGTCCCTCATCACCGAGCGGATCACCACGCTGACCGAACACCTGAAGACTCACAGCAAGGACTTCCACAGCCGCCGTGGTCTGCTGATGCTCGTCGGCCGCCGCCGCCGCTTGCTGGACTATCTCAAGGGCAAGAACCAGGCTCGTTACGAGGCCCTGATTGGCAGCCTGAAGCTGCGCCGCTGATTTAAGCCCCCCGCCCACTGGCATACCCCATCGGGCGGGGGGATTTGACCGCTCCGGGGCATCCTGCCCTGGGCGAACCGCCCGCACGGCGGTGCGACAGATGCCCGATCCGGCGCCGCGACATGCGGGAGTCTGACGGCGCCTTCGGCCACATGGTCCCGGACCCGATCCGCACCGCGGCTGCACCCGATGCAAGCCGCCCCATGCCGCCCGAGACGCCGTCTCCCGCTCCGGATGCCCAAGATCGGAATGCTGGGGACCTGAGTGCGGGCCGCAAGAGGAACGAAAGACGATGTTCAACTATTTCCGCAAGGAACTCGACTGGGGCGGGCGCAAGCTCGTCCTCGAGACCGGCAAGATCGCCCGCCAGGCCGACGGCGCCGTGCTCATCAGCTATGGCGACACCATCGTGCTCTGCACCGCCGTGGGCGTCCGCAGCGCCAAGCCGGGGCAGGATTTCTTCCCGCTGACCGTGAACTACCAGGAGAAGACCTTCGCCGCCGGCAAGATCCCAGGCGGCTTCTTCAAGCGCGAAGGCCGCCCGACGGAGAAGGAGGTGCTGACCTCGCGCCTCATCGACCGGCCGATCCGTCCGCTGTTCCCGCAAGGCTTCCGCAACGAAGTGCAGATCGTCGCCACGGTGCTGAGCCATGACCTGGAAAACGACCCCGACATCATCGCCCTGATCGGCTGCTCGGCAGCACTCACGCTGTCCGGCATACCGTTCTTCGGCCCGGTGGGTGCGGCCCGCGTCGCCGTGATCGACGGCGCCTACGTGCTCAACCCCACCTCCGCCCAGGTGAAGGAAAGCAAGCTCGACCTGGTGCTCGCCGGCACCTCCGAAGGCGTGCTGATGGTGGAATCCGAAGCGCAGGAACTCTCCGAGGAAGTGATGCTCGGCGCACTGAAGTTCGGCCATGAGGGCTTCCAGCCGGTGATCCAGGCGATCATCGAACTCGCCGAGGTTGCTGCCAAGGAACCCTGGACCCTGACGGAGAAGAGCGAGGCCGAGCTTACCCTGGCCGCCCGCGTCGATGCCCTGGCCCGTGCCGGCATCACCGAAGCCTACAAGGAGCCGATCAAGCAGACCCGCCAGGACAAGGTGGGTGCCGCCAAGAAGGCCGCCGCCGCCGCCCTGACCGCCGAAGGGCTTGAGGCCGACAAGGCCAAGGGCATGTTCAAGGAACTGGAAGCCGACATCGTCCGCAACGCCATCCTCGACACCGGCCTGCGCATCGACGGGCGCGACACCAAGACGGTCCGCCCGATCGTCTCCGAGGTCGGCATCCTGCCGCGCGCCCACGGCTCTGCCCTGTTCACCCGCGGCGAGACGCAGGCGCTCTGCGTGGCAACCCTCGGCACCGGCCAGGACGAGCAGATCATCGACGCGCTGGAAGGCGAGTATCGCGAGCATTTCATGCTCCACTACAACTTCCCTCCCTACTCCGTCGGTGAAGCCGGCCGCATGGGCTCGCCCGGCCGCCGCGAAATCGGCCACGGCAAGCTCGCCTGGCGCGCCATCCACCCGGTGCTGCCCGGCAAGGACAAGTTCCCGTACACCCTGCGCGTGGTGTCCGAGATCACCGAGAGCAACGGCTCCTCCTCGATGGCGACCGTCTGCGGCACCTCGCTGGCGCTGATGGACGCTGGCGTGCCGCTGCTGCGGCCGGTGGCCGGCATTGCGATGGGCCTGATCAAGGAAGACCGCGGCTTTGCCGTGCTGTCCGACATCCTCGGCGACGAGGATGCCCTGGGCGACATGGACTTCAAGGTGGCCGGCACCGAAGCGGGCATCACCAGCCTGCAGATGGACATCAAGATCACCTCGATCACGATGGGCATCATGGAAGTGGCCCTCGGCCAGGCCCGTGACGGCCGCCTGCACATCCTCGGCGAAATGGCCAAGGCACTGACCGGCGGGCGCACCGAAGTGGCCGCCACCGCCCCGCGCATCACCATCATCCACGTGCCGAAGGAGAAGATCCGCGAAGTGATCGGCACTGGTGGCAAGGTAATCCGCGAGATCGTCGAGCAGACCGGCTGCAAGATCGACATCGAGGATGACGGCACGATCAAGGTCGCATCGAACGACGGCGCCAAGGCCCAGGCCGCGATCGACTGGATCCGCGGCATCGTCGCTGAGCCCGAGATCGGCGTGATCTACACCGGCAAGGTGGTGAAAACCGCCGACTTCGGTGCCTTCGTCAACTTCCTCGGCTCGCGCGATGGTCTGGTGCATATCAGCGAACTGCAGCAGGGCCGGGTGAACAAAACCTCTGACGTCGTCAACGTGGGCGACGCCGTGAAGGTCAAGGTTCTCGGCTTCGATGACCGCGGCAAGGTCAAGCTGTCCATGCGGGTGGTCGATCAGGCCACCGGTGAGGACATCGGCGACAAGGTCGGGCCCAAGGGCGGGCGCGACCGCGGCGACTCCGCCGAGGGCTGATCAAGCGTGTCGCGGCCCGCATCTTGACGGTGCGGGCCGCGATGGCACGATGACAAACGGGCGTTAATGCCGACATGTCCGATATGCGGCTTGGCCGCGGCGGCGTCTGCGGGCGAAGAACAGGACAGTTTGGGTCATGAAGGCGATCAACGCGATCCGTATGGGCGGGGTGGACGTGCTTCCCCTGGTCGAGGGCGGGAAGGGCGTCGCCGTGTCCAACGGAATCACCGCTGGCCACTGGGCCGCGGGCGGCGGGGCCGGCACGATGAGCGCCGTCAACGCCGACAGCTATGATGCCAACGGCCGGCCGATCCCACAGGAATACCACGCAAAGACCCGCCGCGAACGTCATGAGGAGCTGGTTGCCTACGGCATCCAGGGCGGCATCGAGCAGGCCCGGCGGGCGCACGACATCTCCGGCGGGCGCGGGCGCATCCACGCCAATATCCTGTGGGAAATGGGCGGCGCCGAGCGGGTGGCCACCGGCATGCTCGAAGGTGCGAAGGGGCTGATCCACGGGATCACCTGCGGCGCCGGCATGCCCTATCGGCTGGCGGACATCGCGGCGAAGTTCAACGTCCATTACTACCCCATCGTCTCCTCCGGCCGCGCCTTCGGTGCGCTTTGGAAGCGCGCCTATCACAAGGCGGCCAGCCTGCTTGGCGGCGTCGTCTACGAGGACCCCTGGCTCGCCGGCGGCCATAACGGCCTGTCGAACAGCGAAGACCCGATGAAGCCGGAGGACCCCTATCCGCGCGTGCTCGCCCTGCGCAAGCTGATGCGCGAGTTCGGTCTGGGCGAGACCCCCATCATCATGGCCGGCGGCGTCTGGTGGCTGGAGGAATGGGAGCACTGGATCGACAACCCTGAGCTTGGCCCCATCGCATTCCAGTTCGGCACCCGTCCTCTCCTGACCCAGGAAAGCCCGATCGGCGATGCCTGGAAGCGGCGGCTGACAACGCTGAAGGAAGGCGACGTCTTCCTCAACCGCTTCAGCCCCACCGGCTTCTACTCCTCCGCCGTGAACAACAGCTTCATCGGCGAGCTGCGCGACCGCAACGACCGGCAGGCGGCCTTCACCACCGAACCGGTGGGCGCCCATATCGCCGAATTCGGCGTCGGCCCGCGCAAGCGCATCGTCTACCTGACGGCCCCTGATCTGCTGCGCGCCCAGGCCTGGGAAGCCCAGGGCTTTACCGAGGCGCTGCGCACACCGGACTCGACATTGATCTTCGTCACCCCCGACAAGGCCCGCGAAATACTGGCAGATCAGGTGGCCTGCATGGGCTGCCTGTCCACCTGCCGCTTCTCCAACTGGTCGCAGCACGAGCCAGATTTCACCAACGGCAAGAAGGCCGATCCGCGCAGCTTCTGCATCCAGAAGACCCTGCAGGACATCGCCCATCACAGCGACCGCGACGACGTACTGGACAACAACCTGATGTTCAGCGGCCATAACGCCTACCGCTTCGGCAGCGACCCGTTCTACGGCAACGGCTTCGTCCCCACCGTCCGCCAACTCGTCGAGCGCATCTTGACGGGGCGTTGAGCTCCGCATGGCGATCACTGTCGCCCGCCGGGCGAACGTCATCACGCTGGGCAACGAGAAGGGCGGGTCGGGCAAATCGACGGCCGCGATGCACATCGTCGTCGGCCTGTTGCGGGACGGCTACCGGGTGGGCGCCATCGACCTCGACGCCCGCCAGGCGACGCTGACCGGCTATCTCGCCTCGCGGGAGGCCTTTGCCGCCAACCGCAGTGCGGAGGTGCCGCTCCCCCGCCACGCGGCCGTACACCGCAGCGAGCATGACAGCCGCAAGGACGCCGAAGCCGAAGAGAGCGCCCGCTTCGAGACCGCCCTGACTGATCTCTCCGCGGATTGCGACATCATCGTGATCGACTGCCCGGGGGCGGACACCTATCTCTCACGCCTCGGGCACGCTGCCGCCGACACGCTGGTGACACCGATCAACGACAGCTTCGTCGATTTCGCCATGCTGGCGAAGGTGGACCCGGACAATCACGACGTGATCAGCCCCAGCATCTACAGCGAGATGGTCTGGAAGGCCCGCACCCGCCGCTTCGCCAAAGACCGCACGAAGATCGACTGGATCGTTATGCGCAACCGTCTCGGCGCCAGCGAGGCCCGCAACAAGCGCGACGTGGGCGCCTCACTGGATGCCCTGGCCAAGCGGATCGGGTTTCGCACCGTGAAGGGCTTCGGCGAGCGCGTCATCTTCCGCGAGCTCTACCTGCTCGGCCTCACCCTGATGGACGTGAAGGAGGTCGGCGGCCTCGGCATTTCCATGGGCATGAGCCACGTTGCCGCCCGCGCCGAGGTACGCTCCCTCATCGGCGCCATCCGCAAGCCGCCACCGGGTCTGACCCTCTCCGCCTGACGGTTGCGGCCACCCCGCCGCTCCGTTATACCGCGCGCCAGTGCCGACATAGCTCAGCGGTAGAGCAACTGATTCGTAATCAGTAGGTCCGCGGTTCAATCCCGCGTGTCGGCACCATTCCCCCCGCTTGCCCTTCGCCGTCGCCCTGCGCATCCTTGCGTGAGGGAGGCATGCGCCATGGTGGACAGGTTGCGCGTTGGGTATGTCGGGGTTGGCCTGATGGGCCACGGGGCGGCGAAGAACATCCTGCTGAAGGGCTGGCCGCTCGCCATTCTCGGCCATCGAAATCGCGCGCCTGTGGACGACCTGGTGGCACGCGGCGCGGTTGAAGTGACCTCGCCCGCCGCGCTGGCCGCCGCCTGCGATGTGATCTGCCTCTGCCTGCCCGGCGCCCGCGAGGTGGAAGCCCTGCTCATCGACCGGGGCCTGCTCAACGCGCTACGCCCGGGCACGATCATCGTCGACAGCACCACATCCCTGCCCGACGTCACCCGCCGGCTTGGCGGGCTGCTCGCTGCCAAGGGCTGTGCCATGGTGGACGCCCCCATCGGCCGATCGCCGAAGGAGGCGCAGGAGGGCCGGCTCTCCTGCATTCTCGGCGGCGCCCCGGCCGACGTCGCGCGCGTTCGCCCGATCGTGGAGGCCTTCGCGGAGGTGGTGATCGAGGCCGGCGCGCTCGGCAACGGCCTGATGGTCAAGCTGCTCAACAACAGCGTCTCCTTCAGCAATGCCGTCATCATCGCCGAGGCCGTCGCCACCGCCGCGCGCATGGGCGTCAGCATCGAGGCGCTGTGCGCGATGATCGAGGCGGGCGGCTCCAATTCGACGATGTTCCAGTGGATCGTCCCCTGGCTCCGCGCCGGGGATGACAGCCTCGGCCGGGGGCGCTTGGCGGCCGGCACCCAGGTGCATGAGACCTATCGCAGCCTCACCGCCGCCGCCGGCATTGAAACCCCGATGGCGGATGCCGTCTCCGCAGTGATGGCGCGCGTGCTCGCCGCCGGCCATGGCGACCGCTTCATCCCGACCCTGCCGGGCGTGCTGGCTGAGTTGGCCGGCACCCCGATCCGCCCACTCGACTGAACCAGGAGCCCGCCATGCGCATCGCCAAGATCGAGGACCTGCATTGTGACGCCGGCTGGCGCCACTTCTCCTTCCTGAAGATCACCACCGATACTGGCATCGTCGGCTGGTCGGAGTATCAGGAGCGCTTCGGCACCACCGGCCTGACCGGCACCATCCATGGCCTGGCTGAACTGCTCCTCGGCCGCGACCCGCGCCCGGTGGAGCGCCATACCGCCTATCTGCACGGCATCATCCGCCAGGTGCAGGGCGGCATTGCCCAGCAGGCGATCGCCGCGATCGAGAACGCCCTGGTCGATATCAAGGCCAAGGCACTGGGCGTGCCCGTCTACGAACTCCTCGGCGGGCCGATCCGCGAGCGGATCCCCCTCTACTGGTCGCATTGCGGCTACGCCCGCGTCCGCTGGCCGGACCGCGTGAAGGAATGGACCGGCGGCAACCCCATTCGCACCCGCGCCGACATCGTCACCCATGCCCGCGAGGTGGCGGATGCCGGGTTTCGTGGCCTGAAGACCAACCCCATCCGCTTCGATACCGACCCGCCGGTGATCCACATGCCCGGCTTCAATGGCTCGGAGGGCTATCCCGAGCTCAACATCTCCAAGGAGATCGTCGCTGGCGTGGTCGATCAGATGGAGGCATTCCGCGAGGGCGCCGGCCCGCAGATGAACCTGCACCTGGACCTGAACTTCAACTACAAAACCGAAGGCTACATCCGCCTCGCCCAAGCGCTGGAGCCGCTTGATCTGTTCTGGCTGGAGATCGACAGCTACGATCCCGCCGCCCTCGCCAGCATCCGCCGCAGCTCCCGCACTCGCATCGCCAGCTGCGAATCGCTCTTCCACCGCCGCCAGTACCGCCCCTTCTTTGAGGCGCAGGCGGTGGACGTCGCTATCATCGACGTGCCTTGGAACGGCATCCTCGAGGCCATGAAGATCGCCTCACTGGCCGACACCTACGAAATCAACATCGCCCCGCACAACTTCAACGGCCATCTCGGCACACTGATGAGCGCCCATCTCTGCGCCGCGGTGCCGAACCTGCGGGTGATGGAAATCGACATCGAAGACGTCCCCTGGAAAGACGACGTCGTCACAGTCCCGCCGGTCGTCGAAAGCGGCGACCTGCTGATCCCCACCGGCATTGGCTGGGGTGCCGACATCAACGAAGACGTGCTGCGCGCACACCCCGTGCGCGGGCGGGAGGCGGGGGCGCGGTAAGGCAGGAAGTAGAAAAGGATCTTCTTTTTTGAAAAAAAGAAGCAAAAAACTTTTGCTCATGGCTTCGCCGATGTGACGGATAGTTGGTTCAAACGCTGGCGAAGCCAAAAAACCCGCCCACATGAAGAACCGATCCCGCCGTTCAGGCAGCACCCAAATGAACGAAGTTTTTTTGCTTCTTTTTGTTCACAAAAAGAAGATCTTGCCTTCCCCTCGACTTGAACCCGCCCTCTACCCGACCGCTGCCTCCACCATCCGCGTCGCCTGGTCCAGCGCTGCGAGCAGCCGGTTCTGGCCGCGCATCAGTTCCACCTGGGCCATGCGCAGCTTGTGGTCGTCCTTGAAGTCCCCGAGTTCGCCGGCGATGGCGATCGTCGGCAGCGGCATCACGGTATAGGCAGGGTCGTGGCGGAAGCGCGGCTCGCGGACGTAGTTGATCGGCACCAGCACGCGGGCCAACTCCATCAGCACGGCGTTACGCGCGGCGATCGGCGCCGCGGGCAGCTTGGCCAGCGCGGCCTTCAGTGCGGCCGTGGCGGCGCGGGCGCGGGAGAGATCGGCCAGGCCGCCGGAGGCTTTCTCGTAGCCGTCGATGGTGGCGGCGAACTCGTCGCAGGTCGCCGTCCAGTCGAAGGGCAGCACTTCGGCGTTGGCAACGCGCAGGGTCGAGAGCAGGTAGATCTTCATATCCTTCAGCAGGATGTCGCGATCCGCGATCTCCAGCGTGTCGTTCTCGGTGTGCCAGGCGATATTCGCCCCGCAGCCGGAGACGTCGTAGTAGCCCTTCTCCGCGCGCACCTCGTCCGGCATCGTGGAGCTCAGCATGAAGAAGCTGGGCAGGCCGATGTTGTTGAAGCTGTAATCGCCGGCCTGGGGCGGACGGTGGGTGGCGATCACCGCGTCCGGCACGATATCGCGGATGGCGTCGGCGGCGATATGCGCGCTTTCGGTGAAGGCGCGGGTGTCATGATAGCTGGTCGCCCAGCGGCAGCCGGGGCTGTCGCAATTGATCTGGGCGATGCAGTTGCGGTCCAGTTCCATGGCGAAGGCGTCGCTGTACCACGTCGAGCCGGCGTAGCGGCCGGTCGAATGGCCCGGCCACCAGGCAAGCTTCACCGTGCGCTTCAGCCCGTCGCGATTGGCCCACAGCACGCGGGCCATCTCCAACAGGGTCGCGTCACCGGTGGCATTGTCGCCCACGCCGACGTCCCAGCTGTCGAGATGGCCGTGCACCAGCACGAAGTTCTCAGGATCATCGGTGCCTGGGATGGTGGCGACCGGGATCTTCTGCTTGAACCAGCCCTCGACGAGGTCGGCGCGGATCGTCACTTCCGCCCCTTCGGCGGCCAGCGCCATCAGCTTCTGCCCGTCCGGGTTGTTCACCGCGACCACCGGAATCTTCGGCTTGCGCGGCCAATCCTGTAGATCGGGGCTGCCCCAGATGGTGGTGCAGGTACCCCAGTGGATGTCGATACCGGGGTTGACCGCGATCAGCCCCACCCCGCCCCATTCCTCGATCAGGCTGGTCAGTGCCGGATTGCCGAAGCCCTGCATCACCACGATGTTGCCGCCGACGATGCGCTTCACCTCCTCGACGGAGGAGATGGAGCCGCCGAACAGGGTCTTGATGTCGCGGTTGTAGCTGCGCAGCGCCTTCGGGTTGGCTTTCAGCGTCACCAGCTTGCCGGTGCGCCCGCCCGGCACCGGCGGGCAGTTCGAAGGCGGCTTGGCGCGATAAGTCACCCCGCCGGCCGAAACCGAAGCGGAATAGGGGATCGACAGATAAATCTCCGGCTCATGCACCTCCACCGGGACGCCGGCGGCGCGCAGGCGGGTGATCACTTCGTCCATGCCGCGGTTCACGTCTTCCGGCCGCCAGCGGGGCATGCCTGAGAAAGTCGTCACCAGGTCCCAGGGGACGTCGAGGTTCACTGCGTCAATGAATCGCCGTTCCGTTTCGCTGATGGCCATAAGACTTCTCCCGAATGCTGCGGCGCGGATGGCATCACCGAAATCCCATGCTGGCAAGCCGTAGGGCGTTAATTTCTGGCCTTGTGCAGCGCGGCATAGCCGCGTTGAATGCGCCCCAATACGAATCTCACAATCCTCCGGGGGTCTTCACGACGATGAACAGATCGCTTCTCGCCGCCAGCGTGTTTGCCGCATTCGGCATGGCCGCGGATATCCAACCGGCCTTCGCCCAGGCGGCCGGCGACCCCGTGCGCCCGCTGGTGATCCTCACCCAGCCGCAGGCCGCATCGCCGCAGGAATTCGCAACAGCGGAGCTGATAGCAGCGGCGTGGAAGCAGCTTGGTCTGCAGGTGAGCCTGCGGCCGCTCCCGGGCCAGCAGTGGTCCTCGACCGTGTGGAACGAGCGCCAGCGTTGGGACATGACGACCTGGCAGATGGTCGGCCGCCCCGAGCGTAGCGACCCCGACGAGTTGACCTACAACCTGTTCGTTTCGGCCAATGCCGCCACCGGCTTTGGCTTCGTCGGCTACCAGAACCCCGAATACGACGCGCTGGCGCAGGCGCAACGCGAGGAGCTGGACCCTGTGAAGCGTCAGGTCCTGGTGAAGCAGGCGCAGGAGCTGATCAACCGCGACCAGCCCTACGCTTTCACCGTCCACCCGAAGCTGATGTACGCGCTGAATAAATCGGTTTGGGATGAGAAGACCGCCGTGGTGCAGTCCGGTCTGGGCATCCGCAACTTCTGGACCTGGATCGGGCTGACCCCGCTGGGCGCACAGAAAGATATTGTGCTGAACTCGGTCGCGCCCTCGCAGGTGCTGAACCCCTTCTACATCCCCGGTGCCCAGGGCAGCTGGGTGACCGAGCTGATGTGGGACCGGCTGATGCGGGTCGGCCCGGATGGGCTGCCCAAGCCCTGGGCTGCCGAATCCGTCACCCGTCCCACGCCCACAACCGTCGATGTCGTCCTGCGCGAGGGGATAAAGTGGCATGACGGCTCGCCGGTGACCATTGAGGACGCGGTATTCAGCCTGGAGGCCCCGAACTTCGGCAACAAGGCGCCGATGTACAAGCCCTTCGTGGTGAATATCGAAAAGGTCGAGACCACCGGCCCGCGCAGCCTGCGCATCACCCTCAAGCGCCCTGACGCGGCCTTCCTGGTCAGCACGCTCTCCAAGCTGAACCTCGCGCCGAAGAAGGTTTGGGGGCCGATCTTTGAGGAGATCGCCAACAAGCCGGAAAACATCGAAAGCCGGATGGAGACGAAAATCCTCGGCTCCGGCCCCTACAAGTTCGTTTCGGCCAAGCTCGCCGAAGAGATCGTGCTGGAAGCCAACCCCGACCATTGGTCGGCACCCAAGGCCGGGCGCTGGATCCTGCGCATCGTGCCGAACATCGAAGCGTCGCTGGGCGCGCTGCGCCGTGGCGAGGTGAACTTCCTCGCCGACTACACCGGCGATCCTGATCTGCTCCGCAGCACGGTGAAGGCCAACCCCAACCTGATGCTGAGCGAGTCGCTCGATATCGGCTTCCGCTTCATCGCAATGAACCTGCGCCGCCCCCCCTTCGACAATGCCAAGTTCCGTGTCGCCCTCTCCACCCTGGTCGATCGCGAGACGATCGCGGCCGATGCCTGGGGTGGCCAAGCGGTTCCCGCCAACTCCTGGGTGTCGCCGGCACTGAGCTTTTGGCATGCCGACGGCATCGTCGGGCGGGTACCGGGTGGCGGCACGATCGAGACGGCGAAGAAGCTGCTCGCCGAGGCTGGTTTCGTGCTGGTCAATGGGCGGCTGCACTATCCGGCGGGGGTCAAGGAAACCACCACGCCGTTCCAGTAAGGGGCATCACTTTTCCCCATGGCGCGCCATGCGCTTGATCGGCTTGGACACCTCCTGCTTGTGCTGTGGGCGGTGTCCAGCCTGACCTTCGTGCTGTTCCGGCTGATGCCGGGCGACCCGACGATGAATTTCATCTCGCCGCAGTTTTCGGCCGAGATGCGGGCCGCCCTGCTAGCTGACTTCGGCTTGGACAAGCCGTTGTGGGAGCAATACGTGATCTACATGGGCAATCTTCTGCAGGGGAACTTCGGGCAGTCCTTCCTGCAGAAGAAGCCGGTGATCGACGTGCTGCTGGAGAGCCTGCCGAACACGGTGATCCTGACGCTGGTCTCGCTCTCCTGCGCCTACCTTTTCGGTATCACCGCCGGTGCCTTCCTGGCGTTCCGCCGTGGCGGCCTCAC
Organism: Asaia bogorensis; assembly: GCA_945874805.1. Classification (GTDB taxonomy): domain Bacteria; phylum Pseudomonadota; class Alphaproteobacteria; order Acetobacterales; family Acetobacteraceae; genus CAIRTN01. The sequence continues at coordinate 62,568 of CAMCJI010000001.1, forward strand.
GGAAGGCGTGGCCATTCCGGCGGCCCTGATGACCCGCTCTGCACCCGAATTCTGGCTGGGAATGTTGCTGCTCGCGGCGTTTGCCTTTGAATTTGGCTGGTTCCCCACGGGGGGGGCGGCCAGCCCTGGTTTTTCTCTTGGCTCGATCGGCGCGCGGCTGATCAGTCCGGATTTCTGGTGGCATCTCTGCCTGCCCGCCTTGACCCTCACCCTCTATCTCCAGGGACTTCCGCTGTTGCTGATGCGCGCGACCATGCTGGAAGTGCTGAACGATGAGTTCATCGTCATGGCGCGGATGAAGGGGCTGTCGCGCTGGTCGATCGTCATGCGCCACGCTGCGCGCAATGCTCTTCTGCCGGTGGTGACCGCCTTCGCCCTTGGCCTCGGCGCCAGTGTCGGCGGCAACGTGGTGATCGAGTCGGTCTTCTCCTGGCCAGGCATCGGGCGTGTGCTGGTGACCGCGGTGCAGGCATCCGACTACCCCGTGGCGCAGGGCGCCTTCATCATGATCGCCACCGTCCTCGTCGTCATGAACACCGTGGCCGATCTGGCCTATGCGGCGCTTGATCCCCGCGTCTCCGTCGGCGCGCGGAAGTAGCCTATGCACAACCTTCGCGCCGTTCTTCGCTATTTCCGTTCCGAGCCGTTCGCGGCTGTCGGGGCGGGCATCTATCTGACGATCATCCTGATCGCAATCTTCGCCGACCAGCTGGCACCGTATGATCCGCGTGAGATCCTGCGCGTCGGCCGGCGGGTGGCCCGCTACATGCCGATGTCGGCCGATCACTGGCTTGGCACGACTTCCTCCGGCCGCGACGTGTTGAGCCAGCTCATCTTCGGCACCCGCGCTGCCTTGCAGGTGGGGCTGACGGCAGCCTTCATGGTGGTGGCGATTGGCACCCTGATGGGGCTGCTGGCTGGCTATCTCGGCGGCTGGGTGGACCGGGTGATCACGCGCCTCGCCGACATCGTACTCGGCCTGCCGTTCCTGCCGTTCATGCTGGTGCTCGCTTCGCTGACGCGGCCCGGCACCGCGGTGGTGGTGGCGGCGGTGGCCGGGCTGTTGTGGCCGAACACCGCGCGCGTCATCCGCAGCCAGGTGCTCTCCCTGCGCGAGCGCGCCTGGGTCGAGGCGGCGCGGGTCACCGGCTGTTCGACGGCGAGGATCATGTTCGTGCATGTGCTCCCGCAGGTGCTGCCACTGGCGGCGCTTTACGGGTCGGTGGCGATCGGTTGGGCGATCCTGGCGGAGGCCTCGGCCAGCTTCCTCGGCTTCGGCGATCCGGAGACGGTGAGCTGGGGGGTGATGTTGCAGGAGGCCTATGCCAACCAGGCGCTCGGGCGCGGGGCATGGAACTGGTTCACGCCGCCGGGACTGGCCATCGTGTCGATGGTGCTGGCCGGGTTCATGGTCTCCCGGGGGTCCGAGAAATTGTTGTTTCCGAAGTTGGCCGAGCAATGAGTCTCCTGTCCGTCCGGGGCCTGGGGGTCCATTACGCCAGCCGCGCCGGCGCCGTGAAGGCGGTGGATGGCGCCAATCTCGATGTGCCGGCGGGCAGCATCACCGGGCTGGTTGGCGAGTCCGGCTGCGGCAAGTCCACCCTCGGCCGGGCGCTGATGGGGGTGCTGCCGGATGCCGGGCGGATCGCCACCGGCGAGGTGGTGTTCGAGGGGCGCGATCTCGTGAAGCTGTCGGCCCGCGAGCAGCGGGCGGTGCGGTGGCGGCGGATGTCGTTCATCCCGCAGACGGCGATGAACGCGCTCGACCCGGTGCAGCGGCTGTCGGCGCAGATGCTGGAGGTGCTGGAGCAGCGCGGCGGCATGTCCCGCGGGCCTGCCCGCGCACGGGCGGAGGAACTGTTCCGCATGGTCGGGCTGGATCCCGTGCGGTTGGCTGACTACCCGCACCAGTTCAGCGGCGGCATGCGCCAGCGGGCCTCGATCGCGCTGGCCTTGGCGTTGGAGCCGGCGTTGGTGATTGCCGATGAGCCGGTGACGGCGCTGGATGTGATCGTGCAGCGCCAGGTGCTGGATGTGATGCGCGCGCTGCAGGCGCGGCTCAATCTGGCGATGATCCTGGTGACGCATGACATGGCGGTGGTCGCCTATGCGTGCGACCGGGTGGCGGTGATGTATGCCGGGCAGGTGGTGGAGGCCGGGCCGGTGGCCGAGGTGCTCGAGCGGCCGTTGCATCCTTATACGATGGGGCTGACTCATGCGTTTCCTGATGTGCATGGGGGTGATTCGGCGCTGGTGCCCATCGAGGGGTCGCCGCCCAGCCTGCTGAACCCGCCGGCCGGATGCCGCTTCGCGCCGCGCTGCCCCTTTGCCGAGGCGCGGTGCCATACGACGCCGCCGCCGGAGCGGCCGTTCGGGACGGATCATCTCGTTGCCTGCCATCGCGCCGAGGATGCGCCGGCGCTGCGCGCACTTGCCGGGCAGCCGGCGACCTGGGCTGCGATGGGAGTCGTCGCATGACGGCGGTGATCGCGGCCGAGGGGCTGACCAAGACCTTCCGCTCGCGCGGGCGGGAGGTGTTCGCGGTGCGCGGGGTCAGCCTTTCGGTCAATGCCGGGGAGGCGCTGGGGATTGTCGGCGAGTCCGGCTGCGGCAAAACGACCACGGCGCGGATGCTGCTGCGGCTGGAGGACCCGACTTCCGGGCGGATCATCCATGAGGGTCGCGACATCACCGCGCTGCGCGGCCACGCCTTGCTGGCGTTCCGCAGCCGCGCGCAGCTGGTGTTCCAGAACCCGTTCGATGCGCTGAATCCCCGTTTCTCCATTCGGCGGACGCTGGCCGAGCCGCTGTATAATTTCGGGATTCCCGAGAGCGAGCACGCGGCACGGATCGAGGCGGTGATGGCGCGGGTGCGGCTGACGCCGGCGTCCGCTTGGCTGGAGCGACGGCCGCATGAGCTTTCGGGCGGGCAGTTGCAGCGGGTGGTGCTGGCCCGGGCGCTGATTCCGGGACCGAGCCTGATCGTGGCGGATGAGCCGGTGTCGATGCTCGACGTGTCGGTGCGGGCCGGCATTCTCAATCTGCTGCGCGCGGCGCGCGACGATCTGGGCCTGGCGGCGATCTATATCAGCCATGACCTCGCGCTGATCCGTTACGTTTGTGAGCGGACGGTGGTGATGTATCTCGGCCAGGTGGTCGAGGAAGGGCCGACCGTCGAGCTGATCGCCAGGCCGCGGCATCCTTACACCCGTGCGCTCGTGGCCGCGGTGCCGGTGCCGCGGGTGGATCAGGACCGGGATGCGCTGCCGATCCGGGGTGCGCTTTCGGATGCGCCGCCGACCGGGGCGGGCTGCGTGTTCCGGGATCGCTGCCTGCATGCGATGCCGCGCTGTTCGGCGGAGGCGCCGGTGTTGCGTGCCGTTGACTCCGGGCGGGCGGTGGCGTGCCATCTGGACGAGCTTTAGCAATCGAGGGGACGGATATGTCGGACGACAATCGGGCGATCGAGGCGGTTTTGCAGACCTATTTCGACGGGCTGTACGAAGGCGATGTCGGCAAGCTGGGCTCGGTGTTTCATGAGACCGCCGATCTGCGCAGCGTGGCGGCCGACGGGTCGTTGACGGTTTTGCCGAAGGGGCCCTGGCTGGAGGCGGTGGCCGGGCGGCCTTCGTCGAAGAGCCGGGATCTGCCGCGGCATGACTGGGTGATCACCATCGACCGGTCCGGGCCGGCGACGGCGTTTGCCAAGGTGAACTGCCAGATTCCGCCGCGCTATTTCACCGATTATCTGGTGCTGGCCAAGCTGGCGGGCGGGTGGATCATCGTCTCCAAGACGTTCCACACCGACACGCGCTGAATTCCGGACGCAGGTCTGCGACTCACCCGGCGGCGATTTTTCGTCGGATGAGGTTGAGGTTGGGGATCGGCAGGGGGAAGTGCGGTGGCAGGGGGCCGTAATGGGCCTTCAGCTCCGCCCCTGTCATCGCCTCGATCTGCCGGCGGGTGAAGCCGCGGGCGGGGGTCTGCCGGAGCCTCGGAGGGGCCGCCGGTTTTGCCGGGCGCGGTTTGCGCGGGCGCCGGGGCAGTTTCAGCCAGTCCGGCGGGGTGACGCCGAAGATGCGGCAGAGGGGGCGGAGAATCCGCCCGGCCTGGGGGGCCGCGGCCACGAGGGCGCGCGCTTCGTCCGGCTGTTCCCAAAGCATATGGGCGAGCGGGCCGGCACCGGCCTGGGCGGCGGGCACGAGCTTGCCGAGCCAGCCGAAGCGGGCGGGCAGGCGCAAAGCGGGTGTGGGCGCCTTGCGGGCGGTGGCCGGGCGCGGGGCGCGCAGGCGGGGGGTGGGGAGCTGGTCGCGCTCCCAGGCCAGGACCAGCCGGTCGAACCGGGCGATCAGGCGCCACATGCGGCGCAGCACGAGGCTCAGCAACGGCATCGGAACGAGGTAGTGACGCCCGAGATGGGCGTTCACCGGGCTCGCCGCCACCGTGAAGGCGGTCCAGAGGCGACGGGCGAGGGTGGTAATCGGTGACATGATGTCGTTATAAGTGACATCAACGGCGCGCGTCAACCGATATAGCTAACTTCTTCTAACAGTTCGTCGACTCTGGATTACCGGGACGCGGCGAGTGCGGCCTCCACTCCGGCGGCGATGGCGAACAGGCGGGCGTCGGCCATTGGCGGGGCCATCAGCATCAGGCCGACCGGCGCCTCCCCATGGCGGTGGGCCGGCAGGGAAATCGCGCAGGCATCGAGGAAATTGCCGATGGCGGGGTTGCGCAGTTGCAGCAGGTTGATGCGATTGTATTCACCCTCCTCGTCCAGCGCGGCGATGGCGGGGGGGATCAGCGGGCAGGTGGGCAGCATCAGCGCGTCATACTCGGCGGTGCTGGCGTGGAAGCGGCGGATGATGTCCGCACGGGCGGCCAGAAGGTCGATATAATCGGCCGCCGAGATGCTCTCCCCGCGCATGATCCGCTTCTTGATCAGCGGGTCGTAGCCCTCGCCGCGCCGGGCCAGCAATTGGCGGTGCCAGGCATAGGATTCTGCCGCCGCGAAACCGCCGGTCGCATTCGCGCGGGGGATTTCGTTGATCTCCGGCAGGGTGACCGGGGTGATGCGGGCGCCGGCAGCCGAAAGCGTGGCGAGCGCGCGCTCGAAGGCGGCGGCCACCGTGCTGTCCATCCCGTCGAGCACGAAATTCAGCGGGACGGCGAGGCGCAGGCCCTCCACGGCGGCGACAACCCGGGCGGGGAGCGGCTGGCCGGCGAAGATCGCGTCCACCGCCGCACAGCAGGCCACCGAGTTCGCCAGTGGGCCGATGGAGTCGAGCGAGGTGGAGAGCGGCAGCACGCCGGTGATCGGCACGCGCCTGGCGGTGGGCTTGAAGCCGACAATGCCGCACATCGCCGCCGGCACGCGGCAGGAGCCGCCGGTATCGGTGCCGAGCCCGGCCGGCACCATGCCATCGGCGATCGCAACCGCCGTGCCGGAGGAGGAACCGCCGGGAATGCGGCCGGTCGCACGGTCCCACGGGCTGCGCGGCGTGCCCCAGTGCGGGTTGATGCCGAGGCCGGAAAACGCAAACTCCGTCATATTCGTGCGGCCGACGACGACAAAGCCGGCATCGAGCGCGCGCTGCACCACCGGGGCGTTGGCGGCGGCCGGCGGCGCATCGATCAGCACACGCGAGCCGGCGGGCGTGGGCTCGCCGTCGATATCCGCCAGATCCTTGATGGCGAAGGGAATGCCGGCATAAGGGCCCGGCGCACGGCCAGCGCGGCGCAGGGCATCGATCGCATCCGCCTGGGCCAGAGCCTGGGCGCTGTGGACCCGCAGGAAGGCGCGGCCACCCTCCCCGGCAGGATCGGCAATGGCGGCCAGACTCGCCTCGACCAGCTTGCGGGAGGAGGTGCGGCCTTCGGCCAGGGCGGCGGACATCTCGGACAGGGTGCGCATTTGGGGAGGCTGCCGTGGTGGAGGGGGGAAGGCAAGGCGGGGGGAAGGGAAGTGTCTTCTTTTTGTGAACACAAAGAAGCAAAAATTTTGTCCGTTGGGTGGGGGCTGGCGCGGCGCAGTTGGTTTCTGGCGTTTGGGGGTTTTTGGGCTTCGCCGGTTTGGCGGCGGAGCCATGAACAAACGTTTTTTGCTTCTTTTTTTCAAAAAAGAAGATGCTTCCTGCCACTTGCCTTCCCGTTCACTTCCCTCAACGCTCACGGTTCCACCCGCCGCCAGGAGCGCGCCCATGCCCGCCAGCAGTTCCCCCCGTATCTCCCGCATTGCGATGCGCGGGCGGGCGCAAACGGTGTTGGGGTTGATCGATCCTGCGCTGCTCGGCCCGACTTTGATGCATGAGCATCTGTTGTGGGACATCCGCACGCCGGCGATGCGGGCGGACCCGGATCAGGGGCCGGAGATCAGCCTCTGCAACTGCTTTGCCATCAATTACGGGCGCAAGAAGGCGCCGAACAACTACCGCCTGACCTGCGAGACGACGGCCACGGACGAGTTGAAGCTGATGGCTGCCGCAGGGGGGCGGACGGTGGTGGAACTCTCCTCCGGCGGGCTGGACCCGCGGCCGAACGGGCTGGTGGCGCTGGCGCGCGATGCCGGGGTGCATATCGTCATGGGCTGCGGCCACTACGTGCACGACTACCAGCCGAAGGCGAACCACGCCCGCAGCGTGGAGCACTTCGCCGCCGAGATGATCGACCAGGTGCAGGTGGGCGCGTGGAACACCGACGTGCGCGCCGGCATCATCGGGGAGATCGGCTGCCAGGCGCCGTGGACGGAGCTGGAGCAGCGGGTGATGGCCGGGGCGGTGTTGGCCATGGCGGAGACCGGGGCGGCGCTGAACGTCCATCCCGGCCGCGACGCCGACCAGCCGCAGGAGGTCGCGGATTTCGTCCGCGCGCATGGCGCCGACCCCGGCCGGGTGATCATCAGCCATATCGACCGCACCATCTTCGACGAGCCGCGGCTGCTGCGGCTGGCGGATTCCGGCGTGGTGATCGAATTCGACCTGTTCGGCCAGGAACAGTCGTACTACGCGCTGTCCGACATCGACATGCCGAACGACGCGGTGCGGCTGCGGCTGATCCGCGCGCTGATCGCCCGGGGGCACCTGGAGCGCGTGGTGATCAGCCACGACATCTGCTACCGCAGCCGCCTCACCCGCTTCGGCGGGCACGGCTACGCCCATATCTTTGCCAACGTGGTGCCGCTGATGCGCGCCCGCGGGTTCTCGGAGGCCGAGATCGAGACGATCACGGTGGGGACGCCTCGGCGGTTGCTGACGTTTGTTTGAGGTGCCGGGGCGGAGTTGGTTCAGCAGGCAAGTGGCAGGGAGGTAAGAGTCTTCTTTTTGTGAATAAAAAGAAGCAAAAAAACTTTGTTCGTTTGGTGGCGGCTTTGGTGGCGGGATTGGTTACTGACGCGGGTGGATTTTATGGCTTCGCCGGTTTTTCAACCGTCTATCCGGTTCGCCGGCGAAGCCATCAAACCATTGGACAAAAGTTTTTTGCTTCTTTTTTTCAAAAAAGAAGATTCTTCCTTCCCTTGCTTACTTCCCGATCGCCTGGTGCGCCGCCAGCGTTGCCATGTCCACGATCTGGCTGACGGAGGCGCCCATTGGCAGGATTTGGGCCGGGTGGGTGAGGCCGATCAGCAGGGGCCCGATGGTGCCGCCGCCGCCGAGATGGGGGGCGAGGCGGGAGACGATGTGGGCGGAGTGCAGTCCGGGCATCAGCAGCACGTTGGCCGGGCCGGTGAGGCGGCAGAAGGGGTAGAGGGCGCGGTAGGACTCGTCGAGTGCGACGTCAGGGCTCATTTCCCCGTCGTATTCGAAGTCGACACCGCGGCTGTCGAGGATTTTGACGGCTTCGCGCATGGTGTCGCCGAGGCTGTTCTTCTGGTTGCCGAAGGTGGAGTAGCTCAGCAGGGCGACGCGGGGTTCGTGGCCGAGGCGGCGGGCGGCGGCGGCGGCGCCGATGGCGATGTCGGCCATTTCCGTGGGGTTGGGGCGGAAGTGCATCAGGGTGTCGGCGATGAAGATGGTCTGGCCGCGTTCGCCGAGCATCAGGGTCAGGCCGAAGGCCATGGCGCCGGGCGCGGTTTCGATGGCGTGGCCGATATCGTCCAGGCAGACGGCGACAGAGCGGGTGAGGCCGGTGATCATCGCGTCTGCATCGCCGGTGGCGACCATGCAGGCGGCGAAGACGTTGCGGTCCTGGTTCACCATGCGCTGGCAGTCGCGCAGGAGCGTGCCTTTGCGCTGCAGGCGGGCGTAGAGGAAGTCCGCGTATTTGCGGTTGTTATGGGAGAGGCGGGCGTTGTGGATGTCGATGCCTTCGGCGTGGCCGAGGCCGAGTGCTGTCATCGTGGCGCGCACCCGGTCTTCGCGGCCGATCAGGATGGGGGTGCCGTAGCCGGCGTTGCGGAAGGCGACGGCGGCGCGGACCATCTTCTCCTCCTCGCCCTCGGCGAAGACGACGCGCTTGGGGGCGGCGCGGACGCGCTCCATGATGCCGTCGAGCGCGTTGGCGGTGGGGTCGAGGCGGCCGGAGAGTTCGCGGGCGTATTTGCGCAGGTCGGCGATGGGCTTGCGGGCGACGCCGCTTTCCATTGCAGCTTTCGCGACGGCGGGGGGGAGGCGGCTGATCAGGCGGGGGTCGAAGGCGTTGGGGATGATGTAGTCCGGGCCGAATTGCAGGCGCTTGCCGGCGGCGGCGGCGTTCACCTCGTCTGGCACGTCCTCGCGGGCGAGCTGGGCGAGGGCTTCGGCGGCGGCGATTTTCATCGGTTCGTTGATGGTGCTGGCGCGCACGTCGAGCGCGCCGCGGAAGATGTAGGGGAAGCCGAGGACGTTGTTGACCTGGTTGGGGTAGTCGCTGCGGCCGGTGGCGATGATGGCGTTGGGGCTGGCGGCGCGGGCTTCCTCGGGCGTGATTTCGGGGTCGGGGTTGGCCATGGCGAAGATGATCGGGCGGTCGGCCATCAGGCGGACCATGTCCTGCGTCAGCGCGCCCTTGGCGGAAAGGCCGAAGAAGACGTCGGCGCCGGCGATGGCTTCAGTGAGGGTGCGGGCGTCCGTGCGGGCGGCGTGGGCGGATTTCCACTGGTTCATGCCCTCGGTGCGGCCCTGATAGACCACGCCCTTGGTGTCGCAGAGGATGATGTTGTCCGGCCGCATGCCCATCGCCTTCAGCAGCTCGACGCAGGCGATGGCGGCGGCGCCGGCGCCGTTGACGACGAGCTTGGCGTCGCGCAGTTCGCGGCCGGTGAGGTGGCAGGCGTTGAGCATGCCGGCGACGGCGACGATGGCGGTGCCGTGCTGGTCGTCATGGAAGACGGGGATGTCCATCAGTTCGCGCAGGCGCTGCTCGATGACGAAGCATTCCGGGGCCTTGATGTCCTCCAGATTGATGCCGCCGAAGCTGGGGCCGAGGTAGCGGACGCAGTTGACCAGGGCGTCCACGTCCTCGGTGTCGATGCAGAGGTCGATGCCGTCCACGTCGGCAAAGCGTTTGAACAGGGCGACCTTGCCCTCCATCACCGGCTTGCCGGCGAGCGCGCCGAGGTTGCCCAGGCCGAGCACGGCGGTGCCGTTGGAGACGACGGCGACCATGTTGCCCTTGGAGGTGTAGTCGTAGGCCAGCGAGGGGTCGCGGGCGATGTGCAGGCAGGGCTCGGCCACGCCGGGGGAGTAGGCCAGCGAGAGATCGCGCGCGGTGGTCAGGCTTTTGGTGATGCGGGTGGCGAGCTTGCCCGGCGGATGGGCGGCGTGCATCGCCAGGGCCTCCTCGCCGGAGACGCGTGCAGTACGCGGGTCGCTGATGCCGTCGGCCATGGTCGTCGTCTCCCGGGGGCAGTGTCTTTCAACCATCATGGACCGTCATGCGCGCGGGGGCAAAGCCCGGCGATTGGCGTGGCCGCGGGCTGGCTGTAGAGGGATCGGATGAGCACCCTGGCCGTCATCCCCGATCCCGCCGGCGCCTCGCCCGCGATGGCGCAGTGGTTTGCGGTGAAGCAGCAGCATCCGGACGCGCTGGCCTTCTTTCGCATGGGCGATTTCTACGAATTGTTCTTCGATGACGCGGAGGCTGCCGCCGCGGCGCTGGATATCGCCATAGCCCATCGCGCTACGCATGGCGGCAAGCCGATTCCGATGTGCGGGGTGCCGGCGCATACGCATGACATCTATCTGGCTCGGCTGATCCGGCGCGGCTTCCGGGTGGCCATCGTGGAGCAGATGGAGGAGGCGAAGAACCGCGTCGGCAAGGCGCCGATCCGGCGCGAGGTGGTCCGGCTCGTCACGCCGGGGACGCTGACGGAGGATTCGCTGCTCGAATCCGCCCGGCCGAACCTGCTGATGGCCGTGTTGCCGGGGGAGGGGGGGGTGGGGGCCGCGTGGCTGGATGTCTCGACCGGGGCCTTCGAGACGCAGGCGCTGGCGGGCGAGGCGCTGCCGGCCTTGCTCGGCCGGCTCGATGCCGCCGAGATCCTGGCGCCGGACGGGGTGAAGCTGTGGGATTGGGAGGGGCGCCGGGCGCCGCCGCCGGCCACGCTCCCCCCGGCCCGCGCCCGCGCCCGGGTGGCCGAGGCGTTCGGGGCGGCGGCGATCGAGGCGTTCGGCAGTTTTTCCGACGTGGAGGCGCAGGCGGCGGCGGTGGCACTCGATTATGTGCGCGCGGCCAATGCCGGGCGGCTGCCGCGCCTGTCGCCACCGGTTTCCATCGCCGCGGCGGGGCGGCTGGAGCTGGATGCGCCGACGCGGGCGAGCCTGGAGATCCTGCGCGCGCGCGATGGCGGGGCGGGGCATACGCTGCTGGCCGCCGTGCAGCGGACCCAGACGGCGGCGGGGGCGCGGCTGCTCGGGGCGATGCTGGCCGGGCCGCTGACCGATCTTGCAGCCATCACCGCGCGGCAGGACGCCTGGAGCTGGATCCTGGCCGCGAGCCCTGCGCGGGTGGCGATCCGCCAGGCCTTGCGCGGCGCGCCGGATATGGCGCGCGCGCTGGCCCGATTGTCGGTCAACCGGCACGGCCCGCGTGATCTCGCGGCCCTGCGGGACGGGATGGCGGCGGCGCGGGTGGCGGCAGGGCAGCTGGGCGGGATGCTGCCGGGGCTGCTCGCCGAGATCGTCGCCGCCTTCGACCCCGCGCCGGCGCTGCATGCCCAGCTTGATGCCGCCCTTGCCGATCCGGTGCCGCTGCGCATCGAGGAGGGGGCCATCGCCCCCGGCTTCGATGCCGAACTCGATGCTGAACGCAGCCTGCGCGACGACAGCCGCCGGGTGATCGCGGGGTTGCAGCTCGATTTCGCTCAGCGCTTCGGGGTGGCCAGCCTGAAGATCCGCCACCACGCCCAGCTCGGCTACGTGATCGAGGCGCCGGCGGTGGCGGTGGAGAAGCTGCGCGACGAGAAGCTGCTGACCCTGCGGCAGGGCATGGCCAACGGGGCGCGCTTCACCACCCCCGAATTGTCGGACCTCGACCGGCGGATCACCGAAGCCGCCGAGCGCGCTGCCGCGCGGGAGCGGGCGATCATGGCGCGGCTCTCCGCCGAGGCGATGCGCCAGGCGGATGCGCTCTCGGCCTGTGCGGCGGGGCTGGCGATGCTCGATGCCATGCAGTCCTGCGCCGAGCTGGCCGCGCCGGGGACGTGGTGCCGGCCGGAGATGGGCGAGGACCACGCCTTCGACATCCGCGCCGGCCGGCATCCGGTGGTGCAGGCAGCGCTTGCGGGAAGTGCCGCCTTCGTGCCGAACGACTGCGACCTCTCGTCCGACCGGCGGGTGCTGCTGCTGACCGGGCCGAACATGGCCGGCAAATCGACCTATCTGCGGCAGAACGCGCTGATCGTCATTCTCGCGCAGGCCGGGCTGCCGGTGCCGGCGGCGAGTGCCCGCATCGGCATTGTCGACCGGCTGTTCAGCCGGGTGGGAGCGGCGGACGATCTCGCGCGCGGGCGCTCGACCTTCATGGTGGAGATGACGGAGACGGCGGCGATCCTGCATCAGGCCGGCCCGCGCAGCCTCGTCGTGGTGGATGAGATCGGCCGCGGCACCGCCACGCTGGACGGGCTGGCGATCGCCTGGGCGGTGCTGGAGGCACTGCACAACGTGCTGCGCTGCCGCTGCATCTTCGCCACGCATTTCCACGAACTCTCCGGCCTGACCGGCGAGCTGCCGCGGCTCGCCCCGCATACGATGCGGGTGAAGGAGTGGAAGGGCGACGTGGTGTTCCTGCATGAGGTGGCCGCCGGTGCAGGCGGGCGCAGCTGGGGCGTGCATGTCGCCAAGCTCGCGGGCGTGCCGGCCAGCGTGGTGAAGCGGGCAGGCGGCCTGCTCGCCGACCTGGAAAAGCGCGCCGGTCGGCTGACCGATGCGGCTGCCCTGCCGCTGTTCGCGGCGGCCCGGCCGGTGCCGGAAGCGGCCCCGCCGGAGCCGGTGGCGGACCCCTTGGCCGAGGCGCTCGCTGCGATCGATCCCGACAGCCTGACGCCGCGCGAGGCGCTGGAGGCGCTGTATGCGCTGCGCAAGCTCGCCGCCGCCGCCACCACCACCGGAACGGACTGACCGCACTGCGAATCCGCCGCTTGGCGCTGGGGGAATCGCACTCTAGCATCCTGCGGATGAGCCCACCCGCCCCTTTCCCCGCCACCCCCGACGAAGCCGCCGCCCAGCTGCGGTCCGCCCTGGCCGAGCTGCGCAGCGGCGGACTGATCCCGCGCGATGCGGCACTTGGCGCGTTCCGCCGCCATCTCGGCCGGTTGCAGGCGCATGTGCGTAGCCGCTTCGAAGCCGGCGAGTTGCAAGGCCTGCGCGCCGCCCGCAAGCTCGCGGCCTTCACCGACGGGCTGATCGGCGAGCTGTTCGCCTATGCGCTCTCCGCCGTCGGGCAGGAAAAGACGGTTGGCAAGATCACCATCGCGGCGACCGGCGGCTATGGCCGTGGCGTGCTCGCCCCGTTCAGCGATATCGACCTGCTGTTCCTCACCCCCGTCACCGCCCCGCCGCCGGCGGAGCGGGTGGTGGAGTTCGTGCTGTATTTCCTGTGGGATCTCGGGCTGAAAGTGGGCCACGCGACCCGTTCGGTGGCGGATTGCCTGACCGAGGCGAATGGCGACGCGACCATCCGCACCTCGCTGCTCGACGCAAGGCGCATCTGCGGCGATGCCCCGCTGTTCGAGGATTTTGCCGTCCGTTTCCGCACCGCCTGCACCGAGGCCGGGGCCGGCGCCTATATCGCCGCCAAGCAGGCCGAGCGCGACACCCGCCACCGCCGCTTCGGCGACAGCCCCTTCGTGGTGGAGCCGAACATCAAGGAGGGGCGGGGCGGGCTGCGCGACCTGCAAACGCTCTATTGGATCTCGCGCTACATCTTCGACACGACGACGATGGCCGAACTGGCCGACCCCAACGGGCCGGCCGGCGGGATCATCACCGAGCAGGAGGCGAAAACCGCCGTCCGCGCCTGGGACTTCCTGTGGACGCTGCGTTTCCACATGCACTACGTGACCGACCGGGCGGAGGAGCGGCTGACCTTCGACCTGCAACCCGTCGTGGGTGCGCGCATGGGCTATACCCGCCGCAGCCGGCAGGACGGGGTGGAACGCTTCATGCGCCACTACTTCCTCACCGCGCGCGAGGTGATCCGCCTGACCCGCGTACTGGAGCCCGCGCTGGTGGGCGCGGCGCTCGGCCCGCCGGCGGTGGCCAGCAAGACCGATGCGGCGATCGCCGCGGCCGGCTTCCAACTCGCCGACGGCAAGCTGCTGGCCGCGAAGGGGCGGGAATTCCATCTGGAACCCATCCAGATGCTGCGCATCCTGCAGGTCGGCCGCGACCGGGGGCTGGCGCTGCATCCGCTGGCGGTGCGCGCGCTGATCCGCAATGAACGCCGGGCGCAGACGCTGCGGGGCAATCCGGAAGCCGCGGCGATCTTCCTCGACCTGCTCTGCGGGCGCGATAGCGACCACAACCGGGCGGACGGGGCGCGCTGGATGGCGATCCTGAACGAGACGGGGTTGCTCGGCCGCTACCTGCCGGACTGGGCGCGCATCGTCGGGCAGATGCAGTTCGACACCTATCACGTGTTCACCGTCGACGAGCACACGATCGAGGCGATCCGTGTGCTCAACACGCTGGAACGCGGGGAGCTGCAACAGATCGCGCCGGTGGCCAGCGGCCTGGTCGATCACCTGCAATCCCGCCGCGCGCTGTATGTGGCGATGCTGCTGCACGACATCGCCAAGGGCCGCGGCGGCGACCATTCCGAGCTTGGCGCCGAAGTGGCGTTGCAGGTGGGGCCGATGCTCGGCCTGTCGGCGGAGGAGACGGAGATGGTCTCCTGGCTGGTGCTGCACCACCTGCTGCTCAGCCAGACCGCGTTCAAGCGCGACATCGACGATGCCAAGACCATCCTCGATCTGGTGGAGACCATTCAGTCGCCCGAGCGGCTGCGGCTGCTGCTGGTGCTGACGGTCGCCGACATGCGGGCCGTGTCGTCGAAAGTGTGGAACGGCTGGAAGGCGACGCTGCTGCGCGAGCTGTATGCGCGGGTGGGCGAGGTGCTGGCGGGCGGGCTGTCCACCACGGAACGCGATGTGCGCGTCGCTCGCGCCCGCAAGGCCGCCTCCCTGCTGCTGCCGGACGCTGCCACGGAGGATACCGAGACCTTCCTCGCCCTCGGCTACCCCGCCTATTGGCTGTCCTTCGATCCGGAAACCCATGCGCGCCACGCGCGGATGATCCGCGATGCCGAGGCGCGGGCGGCACCGCTGACGGTGGAAACCCGGCCACTGCCGGCCCGCGCGGTCACCGAAGTGACGGTGTATGCCGCCGACCATGCCGGGCTGTTCAGCAAGATCGCCGGGGCGCTGGCCGTGGCCGGGGCCTCGATCGTCGATGCGCGCATCCATACGCTGACCAACGGGATGGCGCTCGACACGTTCTGGATTCAGGACGCCGGGCGCAACGTGATCGACGCGCCGCACAAGCTGGCGCGGCTTTCCGTGCTGATCGAACAGGCGCTGTCCGGCCGGCTGCGGCTGGCGGCGGAAATCCGCAAGACCGCGCAGGCGCTGCTGGGCCGGCGGGTGCGGGTGATGCACGTGCCGCCGCGGGTGGTGATCGACAACCACGCGTCGAACACCCACACCGTGGTGGAAGTGAACGGGCGGGACCGGCCGGGCCTGCTGCACGACGTGACGAACGCCATCAGCGAACAAGGGCTGCAAATCGCCTCCGCCCACGTGACCACCTACGGCCAGCGCGCGGTGGACGTGTTCTACGTGAAGGACGTGTTCGGGCTGAAAGTTGAAAACGAGCGCCGGCTCAACCAACTGCGCGAAGCCCTGCTCGGCGCGCTGGGCACACCCGACGAAGCTGAAAGCAGCGTTGGCCTGCCAACCCGAACCCGCCGCCGCGCTGCCGACGCGGCGTGATCGGGAGCGTGGGTGCGAAGGAAGGCAAGGCCAGGGCCACTGCCCCTGGTGGGGGTCGATGGGGCAAAGCCCCCCGCCTTGCTTCCTTCCTGTCCACGCTCCTGATCGCGTTACTGCTCGCGGGGCCGGTGCTGGCGCAGATTGGGCCGCGGTTGGTGAAGTTGACGCAGGTGGATATGCGGGGTGTGGCGATCGGGCAGACGTTGGATATCTACTGTCCGGCGAGTGGGTGTCAGGAGCCGGTGCCGTTGTTGTTCGAGGCGGTGGAGGAGCGGTTCGTGGCCTCCATCGAGGTGGTGGGGCGGGGCATTTATTTGGCGTTGCAGTCCCGGGCTTTGGGGATCGCGCAGATTGTGGAGTTTACCAAGGGCGCGCCCGGCCCGGCGTTCGTTGCCTCGCGCGGGCGGATTCGGGTGCAGACGACGTTGCGCTTTGCCATTCTCCGTGATGCGTCGGTGCGGGCGCAGCGGGGGCCGGATGCGTCGGACAGTGTGACCACGGGCAATATCTATACCCGCAAGCGGCAGCCGGACATCTATCTGAGGGTCGAGGTTTCTGCGCCCGAGGGGTGAGCGGCGGCGGCCTGGCGGGGGTAGAACAGCGGCGCCATTGCCATGAGGGCACCGAGCAGCAGCAGGATTTCCAGGCAGTAGACGGTCATGTAGCCGGCGGCCGGCCCCCAGCTGGCCGGTCCGAAGGCGCCGACGCTGTCATAGATGATCCCGCCGAGGGCGATGGCGGTGCCGGCGGCGGTGGCCTGCACGGCACCCCAGGCGCCGAGGGCAAGCCCGGCCTGGCCTTCCGGTGCGTATTGCATGGTTGCGGTGAGGGTGCCGTGGCCGAACAGCCCGGCGCCGAAGCCGATCGCCAGCGTGCCGGCGCCGAAGAGGATGGCAGAGCCGTAGGGGGCCGCCAGCATGACGGCGGCGAAGGCCGGCACGCCCAGCAGCACGCCGATTCCGGCGAGGCGGAACGGCTCGTAGCCGCGGGTCAGCACGCGCGAGGCAAGGGCGAAGCCGAGCAGGCCGCCGATCGCCAGGGTGGCGGTCAGTGTCGTGGTGGTGGCGACGGTCAGGCCGAGCACCCGGCCGCCATAGGGTTCGAGCAGCACTTCCTCCATGCTGAAGGCCATGGTGCCGAAGCCAACGGCGACGAGCCGGCGGACGGCATCGCGGCCCTGGGTGAAGCGGGCCCAGGATTCGGCGAAGCGCGGCATCGCGGGTGCCGGGCCGGTGGGCTGGTGGCGCAGGGGGTTGCGCACCTCCTGCTTCCACAGGGCGATAACGTTCAGGACCATGGTGGCCAGCGCGGTGCCCTGGATCACCTGCACCAGCCGCAGGGGGCTGAAGTCCGCCAAAGCAAGGCCGAAGATGATGGAGCTGGCGATCATGCCGAAGAGCAGCATGACATACATCAGCCCGACGACCTTCGGCCGGGATTCCGGCGTGGCGAGGTCGGTGGCGAGCGCAAGGCCGACGGTTTGGACCGTGTGCACGCCCGCGCCGATCAGCAGGAAGGCCAGGGCGGCGCCGGCATGGCCGAGCCAGAGCGGTGCGTTGCCGGACTCGCCCCAGCCGGCGAGAACCAGCAGGGCGAAGGGCATGATCGCCAGCCCGCCGAATTGCAGCATCGTGCCGTTCCAGATGAATGGCACCCGGCGCCAGCCGAGGACAGAGCGGTGGGTATCGGACTTGAAGCCGATCACCGCGCGAAACGGGGCGAACAGCAGCGGCAGGGAGATCATCACCGCGACCAGCGAGGCCGGCACCTCAAGCTCGACGATCATCACCCGGTTCAGCGTGCCGATCAGCAGGACGAGTGCCATGCCGCAGGAGACCTGGAACAGCGACAGCCGCAGCAGGCGCGAGAGCGGCAGATCGGGCGTGGCGGCATCGGCGAAGGGGAGGTAGCGTGGGCCGAGTGACGCCCATCTGCGGAGCAGGTTCGCGGAAACGCGGTTCATCGGCACATACCCAAGCGAGACGGACCGCCCCGGGCTTCAGGGCCCAGGCGGCAGAAAAGGGCCGGAATCAAAGGACTCCGGCCCTCTGGCACGGCGCCGGTGACCGGCGCTGGCGCTGTCGCTGCCTACGAAGGCATCTTCACGCTGGCCACGACGACCGGGGTGCCAGCGGGCGTGGTCTGCGTCTGACTCAACTTGATGGGCGGGCCGTCACGCGTCGGCAGTGCCTCGCCGCTGCGCTGCGGCATTTTGCCGCCCTGCAGGAAGGCCGGGAACCAGGTCGTGTGAGTCAGGATGGCGAAATGGACGATCAGCGCCTGCACAGCAACGCTGCCGATGAGCAGCGGAATGCCGATGCTGGGCTTCACTGCCAGCCACATGCGAGCATTGTTCATGGCGGTTCCTCCTACTTCAGCCAGGGCGTGAAGGCGAAGGCGAGAACATGCGCGATGAGGGCGATGACGCCGAAAGCGCGGGTTCCGTCGATGATGTACTTATGCAGTTCTTCTGCTTCCGGCAGTGTGAGGCCGCTCGGCCACACGCGGCTATTCGGGTCGTCCGCCATAGTGTCTTCTCCTTCAGAGACCTAAGTCTTGATTCGTGCACGCCCCGCACGAGGGGGATCGCGACAGCCCGACAACGCGCGAGGACCCGCGCCGCAGCCGTCGTGAATGGGTGGTCTGTGCGGGTGCGTGGCACCGATCCGGCGAGCCCTGCCGGGTGGAATTCATGGGCATGATGTCTCGCCTGGACATTTTCATTGTTCTCTTTGACAGCCCGCAGAATCAGAAGTGTCAAAAATTTCTGACACTCAAATATGTCAAGTTAATATGACACAATCCCTCCGACAGGTGTCAAGCCGTAAGGTGGCCCTAAACTGATTCGGGCGCGCAAAAAAACAAACGGCCGCACATTTGTGCGGCCGTTGGGAGGCGGGCGAAGCAGGGGGAGGGGGGCGTGCTGCCCCATACCATGCGGCATGCAGGCGTCGGACCATGCGCCGGGGCGTTGTTCAATACGGAGAGGGAAGTTGGCGGACCCGATACGACTCGAACGTACGACCTCTGCCTTCGGAGGGCAGTCGATATCGATCTGGCGGGTTTGATGTGGTTTGCGAAGTCCCGACAATGCACGGTAATTGCATTGTTTTCTCATGCGAAGATGCCATCGAGATTGCGCCAGTTTGCGGGAATCTGCTACCTACCTGTTACCTAGGGTGGCTAGGTAGCAGATTTGGAGCCTCTCGATGGCGGCGGAGCGGAAGCGGATTGGGTTGCGGGAAGTGGCTGCTTTGCCCGAGGGTGGGGAGATTTGGGACGCTGCGGTTCCCGGTTTCGGTGCCCGACGGCAGAGGAGCACCGCGGTTGCCTATGTCCTGTTGTTTCGCACCGCCGAGGGGCGGCAGCGGCGGCTGACGATTGGACGGCATGGGGCACCCTGGACACCGGAAACCGCGCGGGAACATGCCCGCAAGATGCTCGGCGAGGTGGCCAAGGGCGCGGACCCGGCAACCGACAAGCAGGAACGGCGCAAGGCTGCCACCGTGGCGGAACTCTGCGACGCGTATCTGGAAGACGCAGAAGCTGGCCGGTTGCTGACGCGGCGCGGTGCGACGAAGAAGGAAAGCACCCTCTCGACCGATCGCAGCCGCATTGATCGCCATATCCGCCCGCTGCTGGGGGCGATGAAGGTTGCGGCGGTGGCCCGAGCCGATGTCGAGCGCTTCATGCATAGCGTTGCTGCGGGCAAGACGGCGCAGCGCAAGCCGACGGGCAAAAAGCGCGGCCTGTCCAACGTGCGCGGCGGGAAAGGGGCTGCCAGCCGCACCATGGGGCTTTTGGGCGCACTCTTTACCTACGCAATCGCCAAGGGCATGCGCTCTGACAATCCCGTCCATGGCGTTGTGCGCTTTGCCGATGGCCGGCGGGAGCGGCGGTTGTCGGATGACGAGTTCAAAGCCTTCGGCACGGGCTTGGCCAAGGCGGCAGAGGTGCCGCCGCCGTCAAAATCTCCCCGCAAGGGCAGCGTGCCAAAGACGGGTATCTGGCCCGCAGCGCTTGCGTGCGCCCGGTTCCTGGCCCTGACGGGCTGGCGGAGTGGCGAGGCGTTGGGGCTGCGGTGGGGCATGGTCGATCTGGCCCGGCGCACTGCGCTGCTGCCTGACACAAAGACCGGACGGTCTATGCGTCCGCTCTCGCACGCCGCTTGTGACGTGCTTCGCAGCCTGGGCAAGGGCAAGGCAGATGCGCTGATCTTCCCGTCGGCGAGGGGGACGGGCGAAATGACCGGCTTCGGCAGCCTGTTTGCGCGGATCACCAAAGCCGGCGAGCTTCCAGCCGACATTACGCCGCATGTGCTGCGGCATTCCTTCGCCAGCGTGGCCGCCGATCTGGAGTATTCGGAAACCACCATCGGCGCGCTGATCGGCCACAAGGGGCAGACCATTACCAGCCGCTACACGCACGCAGCCGATAGCGTGCTTCTGGCCGCAGCCGACAAGGTGGCCGATGCCGTCGCGCTGCGGATGGGCGAACCCCGCGCCGCTGGCAAGGTGGTGCCGATGCGGGGAGCTGCCGCCTAGACTTCGGTAGCCGCTGTCAGGCCTGCAACGCCTCGATTGCGCGCCGATACTTCTCGATGCGCGCAAAGTCTCGTTCCGTCGGCGCGGCGATGCGTGACAGGTCGGAGTTGTCGCGCAGATCGGCGAGCTTCACTGTAAAACAGCGTGCAAATGTTTCCAGATTCTGGGGGTAAACAGCGTCCAATAGTTTCCACCCTGGTCCATGCGATCATCCGGCCTTTGCGCTGGAGAATCTGGGGTGTTGTTCATGGATGTGATTGCCGAGATTCGGCGCCGCCGTTT
>CAMCJI010000002.1 GCA_945874805.1 Asaia bogorensis
TGCGGGCGGCGGCGTGGCGGCGAATGGGGTTTGTGCTGATCGCAGCCGTGGCCTTCAACCTACTGTTGCATATCGATTTTCAGTTTCGCGGCAGCGTTTATCTCTATGCCGCGCATCTGCATGTGCCGCTGTATCTGCTGGGCGCCGGCGGGCTGGTGCTGGGGATGCGGGAGCGGGCCGGCGCGCTGGTGGTGGCGCTGCTGCTGGCCGGCCTGTTCGCGGCACAGAACCTGCCTTTGGCCTGGAGTTTCGCCGCCGGGTTCGATGCGGTGGACGTGCCCTGCCCCGCGCCCTGCGCCGCCGGCGGGGTTTAGGCGATATTGCTCTTTGCCGGTCCTGGCTTATAGCTTTGCGATAGGGAACCGACCGGAACGCCAACTTGAACCACGCCAGCCGCCATCTGTTGCAGATCGAGGGCATGCACCCCCCGGCGATCACCGCGCTGCTCGATCTGGCGGAGAGCTATGTGCTGCTCAACCGCTCCGGCCAGACCCAGCGCGACCTGCTGCGCGGGCGGACGCTGATCAATCTTTTCTTCGAGGATTCAACGCGGACGCGCACCAGCTTCGAGCTGGCCGGCAAGCGGCTGGGCGCCGATGTGATCAACATGTCGGTCGCGACCTCGAGCGTGAACAAGGGCGAGACCCTGCTCGACACCGCCGCCACGCTGAATGCGATGAACTGCGATCTGCTGGTGGTGCGCCACGGCGAATCCGGCGCGCCGGCGCTGCTGGCGCAGAAGGTCGAGGCGGCGGTGATCAACGCCGGGGACGGCACGCACGAGCACCCGACCCAGGCGCTGCTGGACGCTCTGACCATCCGGCGCCGCAAGGGGCGGCTGGAGGGGCTGTGCGTGGCGATCTGCGGCGATGTGCTGCACAGCCGGGTCGCGCGGTCGAACATCCATCTGCTGACGTCGGTTGGCTGCCAGGTGCGGGTGATCGGGCCGGCGACGCTGATCCCGTCCGAGGTGGCGCGGCTGGGGGTTGAGGTCTTTCACGATATGAAAAAAGGGCTGGAGGGCGTTGATATCGTGATGATGCTTCGCCTGCAGCGCGAGCGCATGTCGCGCGGGCCCGTGCCGAGCGCACGGGAGTTCTTCCGGTTCTACGGGCTCGATGCCGAAAAGCTCGCCTGGGCCAAGCCGGACGCGCTGGTGATGCATCCCGGGCCGATGAACCGGGGGGTGGAGATCTCCTCGGCTGTGGCGGACGACCCCGTCCGCAGCCTGATCCGCGAGCAGGTCGAGATGGGGGTGGCCGTGCGCATGGCGGTGCTGGACGTGCTGGCGCGGCGCAGCAGGCCGAATTCATGAGCGCCCCCCGCGACACCCTCATCACCCGCGTCCGGCTGATCGACCCCGCGCAGGGGCTGGACAGCGAGGGCAGCCTGCTCATCCGCGATGGGCGGATCGCCGATTTCGGGGCGGCGCTGGGCGTGCCGGCCGGCGCGGTGGTGATCGACGCCGAGGACTGCGTGCTGTGCCCCGGCCTGGTGGACATGCGCGCCGAGGTGGGCGAGCCCGGCGGGGAGTATCGCGAGACCATCGCCTCGGTTGCCATCGCCGCGGCGGCGGGCGGGATCACCACGCTGGCCGCCCTGCCCGACTCGTCTCCGGCGATCGACGACCCGGCGCTGGTGCGCCTGTTGCGCAGCCGGGGGGAGGAGACCGGCAGCCTGTCCATCCTGCCCTACGGCGCGGCGACGAAGGGCTGCCGGGGCGAGGAACTGGCGGAGATCGGCCTGCTGCGCGAGGCGGGCGCGGTGGCCTTCACCGACGGTGCGCGCGCCATCGGCAATACGCGGATGATGCGCCTCGCTTTGCAATACGCGGCAGGTTTCGGGGCGCGGATCATCCAGCACCCGGAGGACCCGTCGCTGGCCGCCGGCGGGGCCGCGACCTCGGGCGAACTGGCGACCCGGCTGGGCCTGCCGGCGATCCCGACCGCGGCAGAGGCGATCCTGGTGGCGCGCGACATAAGGCTCGTGCAGTTGACCGGCGGGGCGGTGCATTTCGCCCATGTCTCCACCGGCGAGGCGCTGGACCTCATCCGCCGGGCCAAGGAGGCTGGGCTGGCGGTGACCTGCGATACCGCGCCGCCGTATTTCGACCTCAACGAAACGGCGATCGGCGCCTGGCGCACCTATGCCAAGCTCTCCCCGCCGTTGCGCAGCGATGCCGACCGGCGGGCGGTGGCGGCGGGTCTGCTGGACGGCACGATCGACGCGGTGGCCTCCGACCACCAGCCGCGCGATGCCGACGACAAGCGCCTGCCCTTCGCCCAGGCGGCGGCGGGCGGCACCGGGCTGTCCACCCTGCTGGCGGTGACGCTGGCGCAGGTGCATGGCGGTGCGCTGCCGCTGGGGCGGGCCATCGAACTGCTGACATCGGCCCCGGCCAGCCTGCTCGGCAGTGCCGCCGGCACGCTGGCCCGCGGGGCGGCGGCCGATCTCTGCCTGTTCCATCCCGAGCGCGCCTGGCAGGTGGAGGCCGGCGCCATGCCGGGGATCGCGCAGAACACCCCCTTCGACGGCCGCGCCCTGGAGGGTCGCGTGCTGGGCACCTGGAAAGCGGGACGGAGGGTATTCGGCGGATGAACGGCTCGGTGATCTTCATTGCCATTGCGACGATTTCGTATCTGCTCGGCTCGATCCCGTTCGGCCTGCTGCTGACCCGGGCAGCGGGGATGGGGGATATCCGCGATATCGGCTCGCGCAGCATCGGGGCGACGAACGTACTGCGCACCGGCAGCCGGCGGCTGGCGGCGGGCACGCTGCTGCTGGACGGGGCGAAGGGCGCGATCGCGGTGCTGATGGCCGGCCATGTGGCGGGCAGCCCCGGCGTGGCGCTGGCGGGGCTGATGGCCGTGGTGGGGCATATCTACCCGGTGTGGCTGGGGTTTCGCGGCGGCAAGGGGGTGGCGACCGGGTTCGGCGTGCTGATCGCCGCAGCCCCGCTTCCCGGGTTGCTGGCGGGGGCCATCTGGATCGGCATGGCCGGGGCGGTGCGGATCTCCTCGGTTGCCGGGCTGTCGGCGTTCCTGGCGGCGCCTATCCTGGCCGCGCTGTTCGGCGTGCCGTTCGTCATCGTGGTGACCCAGGTGGTGATCGCCGGGCTGATCTGGCAGCGGCACAGCGAAAACATCGCCCGCCTGCTGGCCGGCAAGGAGCCGAAGATCGGCCGCGGCAGGTAGGCGCCAGGCTCATTGCATAACGACACGGAAGCGACGCATCCTGGCCGCGTGCTGTGCGGAGGGTTTTGCCGTCGTGAATGTTGATCTGCAGCGGTTGCGGCTGGCCCGCACCGAGGGGGTCGGGCCGGTTGCCTATCGCCGGCTGCTCGCCCGCTTCGGCGATCCCGCCGCTGCGATCGAGGCCCTGCCGCGGCTGGCCGCCGCCGGGGGGCGGGCCGGCCCTCCCGCCACCCCGACTGCCAGCCAGGCCGCACGCGAGGCCGATTTCGTTGCCAGGCTCGGCGGCCAGTTGCTCTTCATCGACACGCCCGGCTACCCCGAAGCCCTCGCCGCGACAGAGGGGGCGCCGGCGGTGCTGAGCGTGCTCGGCGACCCCGCCTGCCTTTCGGCCCGGGCGGTGGCGGTGGTGGGCAGCCGCAATGCCTCGGCGAATGGCCGGCGGATCGCCGAGACGATCGCGGCGGAGCTGGCCGAGGCGGGGCTGGTCGTAGTCTCCGGTCTCGCGCGGGGCATCGATTCGGCGGCGCATCAGGGGGCGCTCAGGGGCGGGCGCACGGTTGCCTGTATCGCCGGCGGCATCGACGTCGTCTATCCGCGCGAGAACGCCGCCTTGCAGCGCGCGATTGCCGAGCGCGGCTGCGTGGTGGCGGAAGCGCCGCCGGGGGCCGAGCCGTTGGCCCGGCATTTCCCGCGCCGCAACCGGGTGATCGCCGGGCTGTCGCTCGGCGTGCTGGTGGTGGAGGCGGCGTTGCGCTCGGGCAGCCTGATCACCGCGCGGCTGGCCGGCGAATTCGGCCGCGAGCTGTTCGCCGTGCCCGGCTCCCCGCTCGATGAGCGGGCGCGGGGCACCAATGCGTTGATCCGCGAGGGCGCGCATCTGACCGAGACGGCGGCCGATGTGCTCGCGCTGCTGCCCCCCGCCTGGACCCCGGCCGAGCCCGCACGCGGGCTGTTTGAGCCCCGGTCCGCCCCGCCAGAGCCGCCGGAGCGGCCGGCGCAGGAACATGCGGCGGTACTCACCTTGTTGTCAGCCGCGCCGACGGATGTTGACGATCTTGTGCGGCGCTGCCATTTGCCCGCACCTGCCGTGCTCTCGGTGCTGCTCGATCTCGAGATCGCAGGGCGGATTGAAAACTTGCCGGGCGGCCGCGTGGCCCTGCTCTAGGGCCGTGCTCCGCCTTATCGCCCCCGCTGACGGGGCACGAACAGGATGCCATGACCGACGTCGTCGTCGTCGAATCGCCCGCCAAGGCCAAGACCATCAACAAGTATCTGGGCAGCGGGTACACCGTGCTGGCCAGCTTCGGCCATGTGCGCGACCTGCCACCGAAGGACGGGTCCGTCCGCCCGGACGAGGATTTTGCCATGGACTGGGCCGCCGATGAGCGGGGCCAGAAGCAGATCGGCGCCATCGCCAAGGCGCTGAAGGGCGCCAAGACCCTCTATCTCGCCACCGACCCTGATCGCGAGGGGGAGGCGATCTCCTGGCATGTGCGGGCGATGCTGGAGGAGAAGAACCTGCTGCGAGGCATGCAGGTGCATCGCATCACCTTCAACGAGGTGACATCCAAGGCGGTGAAATACGCCATCGCCCACCCCCGCGACCTCGATGCCCCGCTTATCGACGCCTACATGGCGCGCCGGGCGCTGGATTACCTCGTGGGCTTCACCCTCTCGCCGGTGCTGTGGCGCAAGCTGCCTGGCAGCCGCTCGGCCGGGCGGGTGCAGTCCGTGGCGCTGCGGCTGATCTGCGAGCGCGAGGCCGAGATCGAGATCTTCAGGCCGCGCGAATACTGGACGGTCGAGGCGGGCTTCCAGACCCCCGCCGGCGCGCCGTTCATGGGCCGGCTGACGCATCTGGACGGCAAGCGGCTGGACCAGTTCGACCTCAACACCACGGCGCTGGCCGAACGGGCCGAGGCGGCGGTGCGCGCCGGTTCGTTCACGGTAGCCAGCGTCGAGCGCAAGCGGGTGCGGCGCAATCCGTCGCCGCCGTTCACCACCTCCACCTTGCAGCAGGATGGCTCGAACAAGCTCGGCATGGGCGCGCAGGCGATCATGCGCACCGCCCAGGGGCTGTACGAGGGCGTGGATATCGACGGCGAAACCACGGGTTTGATCACGTATATGCGCACCGACGGGGTGCAGATGTCGGCTGACGCCATCTCTGCCATCCGCAGCCATGTCGGCGAGGCCTTCGGCGCGAAATACCTGCCCGGCCTCGCCCGGGAATACAGCACCAAGGCGAAGAACGCGCAGGAAGCGCATGAGGCGATCCGGCCGACCGACGTCTCCCGCACGCCGGATTCGGTGGCGCGCTACCTCACCAACGACCAGAAGCGCATCTATGAGCTGATCTGGAAGCGGGCGGTGGCGAGCCAGATGCAGTCCGCCGAGTTCGATCAGGTCGCGGTGGATATCGCGGATCCTGCTGTAAAAGATGGCCCCCGCCTGCGCGCCAACGGCTCCATCCTCGCCTTCGACGGCTACCTGCGCCTCTACCGCGAGGATGAGGGCGACGACACGAAGAAAGACCCCGACGACCGCATGCTGCCGCCGATGGCGGAGCGCGATCCGCTGCGCCTCGGCGAGGTGCTGCCCGAGCAGCATTTCACCCAGCCGCCGCCGCGCTTCTCGGAAGCCAGCCTCGTCAAGCGCATGGAGGAGTTGGGCATCGGCCGGCCCTCCACCTATGCGTCGATCCTGACGGTGCTGCAGGACCGCAATTATGTGAAGCTGGACAAGCGGCGCTTCGTGCCGGAGGACCGGGGCCGGCTGGTCACCGCCTTCCTCGTCAGCTTCTTCGAAAAATACGTGGACCCCAACTTCACTGCCGGGCTGGAAGACCAGCTCGACCAGATTTCCGCCGGCCAGGCGAACTGGCGGGCGGTGATGCGCCGCTTCTGGGAGGATTTCTCGGCCGCGATCGCCCAGACCAAGGATCTGAAGATCGGCGACGTGATCGACGCGCTGGACGCCGATCTCGGCTCGCATTTCTTCCCCGCCCGCGAGGACGGCACCGACCCGCGCTCCTGCCCCTCCTGCCAGAAGGGCCGGCTGGGGCTGAAGCTGGGGCGGCATGGCAGCTTCATCGGCTGCTCGAACTATCCCGGCTGCCAGTTCACCCGCCGGCTCGCCGTCGATGGCGGCGATGAGGCGAACGACACGCTGCGCGAGGGCATGCGCGTGCTGGGCCATAGCCCGGAGACGGGCGAGGAGATCAGCGTCCGCCGCGGGCCCTATGGCGTCTATGCGCAGCAGGGCGAGCAGATCAAGGACAGCAAGACCAAGCCGCGCCGCACCAGCCTTCCCAAAGGGTTGGAGGGCGACACGATCACGCTGGAACAGGCGCTCGGCCTGCTCTCGCTGCCACGGCTGGTCGGCATCCATCCGGAATCGAAGGAGCCGATCGAGGCGGGGGTGGGGCGCTTCGGGCCGTTCGTGAAGATGGGCGGCATCTTCGCCTCGCTCGACAAGGACGACGACGTGCTGGTGGTCGGGCTCAACCGCGCCGTCGATCTGCTGGCGCAGAAGCTGGCGAGCGTGCGGGCGATGGGGGCGCACCCGAAAACCGGGGAGCCGGTGATCGTCCGCAAGGGCCGCTTCGGGCCGTATGCGCAGAGCGGCAACCTCGTCGCCAACCTGCCGCGCGGGGTGGAGATGGCGGAGATGACGCTCGAGGAGGCGGTGGCGCTACTGGCCGAGAAGGGCAAGACGCTGAAGCCGAAGCCCGGTGCCGCCAAGCGCGGCAAGCCCGCGAAGGCGGCTGCGGCCAAGGCTCCCGCGGTGGCCAAGCCCGTCGCCGCGCCCGCCGCCAAGAAGGCCGCGCCGAAGAAGAAGCCGGCCGCTAAAAAGAAGCCCGCAGCCAAGCCGAAAGCCCCCGCCAAGGCCAAAACCTAGCATGGCCCGCCGCCCGCGCTCGGCTGCCGGGCAATTGCCCTCGCGCGACGAGATCCGCAAATTCGTCCGCGAGTCCGCCGGCCGGGTGGGCAAGCGCGAGATCAGCCAGCATTTCAACCTCGGCCCCGAGCACCGCGTCGCGCTGCGGCAGTTGCTGAAGGAACTGGCCGGCGACGGCGCCGTGGCCCCGGCGGGGCATCGCCGGTTCACGGCACCTGGCAGGTTGCCGGATGCGATGGTGGTGCGGATCACCGGCACCGACCCGGACGGCGACGCCATCGCCCGCCCGGTGGAATGGCGCGAGGATGGCCCGCCGCCGATCATCTATATGGCGGCCGTGCCGCGCGGCCGGCCCGCTCTGGCGCCCGGCGAGCGGGTGCTGGCGCGGCTGAAGCCGATCGGCCAGGGGAAGTATGAGGGGCGGACGCTCAAGCGGCTGTCCGAAGCGCCCGGGCGCATCCTCGGCGTCTATACCAACGGGCGCATCCAGCCGACGGACCGGCGGGCGAAGGCGGAGTGGACCGTGCCGCCCGGCGAGGCGGGCGGGGCGGAGGACGGCGAGATCGTGCTCGCCACCCCCCTGCCCTCGCCGCCCAGCCGGCATTTCGGCCTCAAGCCGGCGCAGGTGGTGGAACGGCTGGGGCGGATGGGCGATGCCCGCTCGGTGAGCCTCGTTGTCATCCACACGCATGACATCCCGACCGTGTTCCCCGAGGAGGCCGTCGCCGAGGCCGAGCGGGCCCGCGGCGTAGGGCCGGACGGGCGTACCGACATCCGCGATCTGCCGCTGGTGACCATCGACGGCGAGGACGCGCGGGATTTCGACGATGCGGTGTTCGCCGAGGCGGATGGGGCCGGCTGGCGGCTGGTGGTCGCCATCGCCGATGTCGCGCATTACGTGCGGCCGGGCTCGCCGCTGGATCGCGAAGCGAGGAAGCGGGGCAATTCCTGCTACTTCCCCGACCGCGTCGTGCCGATGCTGCCCGAAGCCCTCTCCAACGGCTGGTGCAGCCTGCGCCCTGATGAGGATCGCGGCTGCCTGTTCGTCGAAATGAAGCTGGATGCGACAGGCGCCAAGACCTCGCACCGCTTCGGCCGGGGGCTGATGCGCTCAGTGGCGCGGCTGACCTATGAGCAGGTGCAGGAAGCCCACGACGCCGGGCGCGACGGGCTGCCGATCGCGCCCTTGTATGCCGCCTTCCGGCTGTTGCTCGACCAGCGCAACGCGCGGGGCACGCTCGATCTGGACCTGCCTGAGCGCAAGGTGGTGCTGGGCGAGGACGGCAAGGTCGCCTCCGTCGCCCCCCGCCCGCGCCTGGACAGCCACCGGCTGATCGAGGAGTTCATGGTGCTGGCGAACGTGTGCGCCGCCGAGGAGCTGGAACGGCTGCACCAGCCCTGCGCCTACCGCGTGCACGCGCCGCCCTCGGTGGAGAAGCTGGCCAACCTGCGCGCCTTCCTGCGCGGCTTCGACATCTCGCTGCCGCCGGGGGACCAGGTGCATCCGCGCGATCTAGACCGCGTGCTGAAGCAGGTCGCCGGCAGCGAGCAGGCGCCGCTGGTCAATGAGGTGGTGCTGCGCAGCCAGAGCCAGGCGGCGTATGACGTGGACAATATCGGCCACTTCGGCCTGTCGCTCGCCCGCTATGCGCATTTCACCAGTCCGATCCGCCGCTATGCCGATCTGGAAGTGCATCGGGCGTTGATCGCCGGGCTGCGACTCGGGGCTGGCGCGCTGACGGCGGAGGCCGCCGCAGCCCTGCCGGACACCTGCGAGCACATCACTGCAACCGAACGGCGGGCCGCCCTGGCCGAGCGGGACGCGATCGACCGCTATCTGGCTGCTTTCATGGCAGATAAAGTGGGTTCGACGTTCGATGCGCGCATTTCGGGCGTGACCCGCTTCGGGCTTTTCGTCACACTGGCGCAGAACGGTGCAAGCGGACTTGTCCCCGTGTCCAGCCTGCCAGACGATTTCTGGATGCACGATGAAGCTGCCCAAACCCTCACGGGGCGGCGGTGCGGTGTGTCCTTCCGGCTGGCCGAGGAGGTGGAGGTTCGCCTGTCCGAGGCCAGCCCGGTGACCGGCGGGTTGGTGTTCCATATCCTCCAGGGCGCTGCCGGCGCGCGCCCGCGCAGAAAAGGCCCGGCTCGGCCCCGGTGACTTGGAGTGACGTGAGCTGGCGTGTCTCCCTTCCCGCCCTCGTCTTCGCGGCCCTGCTGCTGGCCGTGCTGCTGCGCGCCGCCCCGGCGGGGGCCGAGCAGATCGTGCCAGGGCAGGCGCTGAACCAGGGCCAGGTCGCCGCCGTCACCGCCGCCGCCCTGGCGTTCATGGCCCCGCGCACGCTCGAGCCGGTGGGCATCCCGCAAATGGCCGTCTGGGGCCTGCGGGGGCTGACGACGCTCGACCCGCGCCTGACCGCCGACCTCGCCACCGACGATGCCGGCACCGCCATCCTGCGCCTGATCGGGCCGAGCCGGGTGCTCTACCAGCGCCCCGCCCCGCCGGTGGGCGACGCCGCCGCCTGGGGAGCCGCCGTCGGCCAGGTGATCCGTACCGGCTGGGATGCGTCCGACGTCGTGCGGCGGGCCGGCACGCAGACCGTGCTGCGCAGCTTCTTCGATGAGCTGTTCAACCATCTCGACCCCTATTCCCGCTACGCCCCGCCCGCCGAAGCCGCCGCCGACCGGGTGCGCCGGGCCGGGCGGGCGACGCTGGGTATCCAGCCCGGCCTGTCCGGCGGGGCGTTCATCGTGCGCGCCGTACAGTCTGACGGGCCGGCGGCGGTGGCGGGCATCCGGGCGGGGGACCGCATCCTGGCGATCGACGGGCAGACGGTGCAGGGCGCGGACCTCCAGGCCGTCGGCGCCCTGCTGGCCGGGCCGGAGGGCAGCCGCGCCCAGCTGACCATCCGCGGGCGCGACGGCCGGCCGCGCGTGGTGGAGATGGAGCGCGTGCTGCTGCCGCCAGAGACCGTCACCTCCGCCCGGCGCGACGACTTGCTGGTGGTGAACATCGCCAGCTTCGCCCGCAACACCGCCGCCCGCTTCGCGCAGGAGGTGATCCGCGGCGTCGATGCCGCCCCACCGCCGCGTGCCGTGGTGGTCGATCTGCGCGGCAACCGCGGTGGCGTGCTGCAACAGGCCGTCGCCACCGCCGCCATGCTGCAACCCGAGGGCGTGGTGGCGATCACCGCCGGGCGGGACCCGGAAGCCGCCCACGAATTCCGCGCCGAGGGCCGGGACCTCGCGCGCGGCCTGCCGGTGGTGGTGCTGGTGGACGGGCGCAGCGCATCAGCCGCCGAAATCCTCGCCGCCAGCCTGGCCGACCAGCGCCGCGCCGTTGTCGTCGGCAGCGCCACGCTGGGCAAGGGGCTGGTGCAGACCATCGCCGGCCTGCCCGACGGGGGCGAGCTGCTGGTGACGTGGAGCCGGGTGCTGGCCCCGCGCGGCTGGCCGATTCAGGGCCTGGGCGTGCTGCCGCAGCTCTGCACCAGCCTCGGCAGCGACGCCACGGCTCGACAGATCGAGTCGCTCGCGGCCGGCGTGCAGAAGCTCGCACCCGCTCTGGTGCGCCATCGCGCCGCCCGCGCGCCGGTGAAGCCCGGCGATGCGCTGGATATCCGCGCCGTCTGCCCGGGTGCCGAGGGGCGCGAGGACGACCTTGCCGCCGTGCGGGCCCTGTTCGCCGCCCCCGGCGCCTATGCGGCCGCGCTGATGGGGCCGGCCCCGCCGCCCTCCATCCTGGGCAGTGCCCAGCGCGGCCCCACCTTCACTGGCACGGGCTTGACGGGCACCCCGCCTGTCCGTAATTGACCCTTCTCTCTCCCGCTGGAAGACGCTCCCATGGCCAAAACCAACACCATTCAGATCAAGCTCGTGTCCTCCGCCGACACCGGGTATTTCTATGTGACGAAGAAGAACGCCCGCGCGCAGACCGGCAAGATGGAAATGCGCAAGTACGACCCCGTCGCGCGCAAGCACGTCGTGTTCAAGGAAGCCAAGATCAAGTGATCGCGGCCTTCCTTTAGGGGAAGGCGGGCTCTCCATTAGCGAGGTGGAAAAGCGGGGTTTACCCCGCTTTTTGCATGTACACGGCCGGCGCGTGATCGAACTGGCAGGGCGGGCTATGCCACCCGGGTCTCCGCCATCACCACCCGGTTGCGCCCGCCGCGCTTGGCCTCGTACAGCGCGGCATCGGAGTCGGCGAGCAACGCCTCGACCGACATGCCGGGGATGGTGCAGGCGACGCCGATGCTGACGGTCAATTGCAGGTTGGTGCCGCCATCGGTGAAACGCGCGGCGGCGATGGACTGGCGCAGGCGCTCGGCCGCCGCGGCGGCGTCCTCCTGCCCGGTGCCGGGCATGACGATGACGAATTCCTCGCCGCCGAAGCGGGCAATGCTGTCGAACACGCGCACGCGGGCGCGGAGCACATCGGCCAGCATACGCAGGGCGGCATCGCCGGTCGGGTGGCCGTAGCTATCGTTGATTGCCTTGAAATGGTCGATATCGATCATCATCACCGCCACCGGGGTGGCGCCGGCCGTCATCACATGCGCGATAT
Source organism: Asaia bogorensis (assembly GCA_945874805.1). Taxonomy (GTDB): domain Bacteria; phylum Pseudomonadota; class Alphaproteobacteria; order Acetobacterales; family Acetobacteraceae; genus CAIRTN01. The sequence goes on from CAMCJI010000002.1 coordinate 11,662, forward strand.
GGCGCATCATGTAGCGGCGGTTGTGCAGGCCGGTCAGCGGATCGGTCAGCGCCATCTCCAGCGCCTGGCCGAGGTCCATGCGCAGCCGCGCCTGATACACCTTGCGGCGGATCTGGTTGCGGGCACGGGCGCGCAACTCATTGGGGTCCAAAGGCCGCAACAGCCAGTCATTCGCACCAAGGTCGAAGCCGCGCAGGATGCGGTCGCGCTGCTCCGGCTCGGCCACCAGCAGAAGCGGGATGTCCTGGCTGATGTCCGACGCGCGCAGGCGCGAGGCCAGCCGCAGCGGATCGTCGGCGCCCAGCGTGAGGCTGATCACCACGAGATCGAAGGCGACGGTGCCGATGGCCTGCATCGCCTCCGCCTCGCTGCGTGCGCGCGCGGTGAGGATGCCGTCGGCGGCCAGCGCCGCTTCGATCGCGGCGGCCCCGGCCTCGCTGTCATCCACCACCAGCGCCCGGCTGCCGGCCACCGGCGGCGGGGCGAGCGCATCGGCGTCCAGGCCCAGGGCGCGCGCCGTCTCCGCGCGCATCCGCCACTCGTCGAGCAGGCGCTTGAGGCGCACCAACGAGCGCACGCGGGCGAAGAGTGTCGGGAAATCGACGGGCTTTGAGAGAAAGTCGTCCGCGCCCGCTTCCAGGCCGCGCACGCGGGCGGCCCCGTCATCGAGCGAGGTGATCATCACCACGGGGATATGCAGGGTCCGGCGGTCGGCCTTCAGGCGGCGGCAGGTCTCGAATCCATCGATCCCCGGCATCATCACGTCGAGCAGCAGCAGGTCCGGCTGCCATTCCTCGGCCAGCCGCAGGGCGGTCTCGCCATCATGGGCGATGGCGGACTGGTAGTATTCCGCGCCGAGACGCGCTTCGAGGAGCCGCGTATTCGCCGGCACGTCGTCGACAATGAGGATCCGGGCGGTCATGGGCGGATGCGGCAGTGTTGCGGTTGCACCGTGAAGCAAGCACGCCCGACGCTGCCGGGCAACCGCGGAAGGTCGGTCCTACCAACAATTCATCACGCAATGCCGGAAGTAGAGGGGTGCGCCACCGCCGCACGCGCACCCGCGCCGCTACACCCCGACGGCAAATCGCTCTAGAACGCGGCACAAGACCGGAGGAAAGAGCATGACCGCTAGGGACTATGACCTGCCGAAGAATGCGGCGAACCACGCCCAGCTTTCCCCGCTGAGCTTCCTGTCGCGCGCGGCGGATATCTACCCCGACCGGCTCGCGGTGGTGCACGGCGCGCGCCGCTATTCCTGGGCGGAGGCGCATCGCCGCTGCCGGCGGCTGGCGAGCGCACTGGCGCGGCGCGGCGTGGTCCGCGGGGACACGGTCGCCTGCATGCTGACCAACACGCCGGAGATGTTCGATGCGCATTTCGGCGTGCCGATGCTCGGCGCGATCCTCAACGCCCTGAACTACCGGCTGGACTCGGCCTCGATCGCCTTCATCCTCGGCCACGGCGAGGCGCGCGTGCTGATCACCGACCGCGAATTCGCCCCCACCGTCGCCGCCGCACTCGCCACCATCCCCGCCGAACACCGCCCGCTGGTGATCGACGTGGACGACGTGCTGGCGCCGCCGGGAGCCTTGCTCGGCGAGATGGACTATGAGGCGTTCCTGGCCTCCGGCGACCCCGATTTCGCCTACGACCTGCCGCCGGACGAGTGGGACGCGATCGCGCTGAACTATACGTCGGGCACCACCGGCAACCCCAAGGGCGTGGTGTACCACCATCGCGGCGCCTATCTGAACGCGACATCCAACGTGCTCACCTGGGGCATGGGGCCGCACCCGGTCTATCTGTGGACGCTGCCGATGTTCCACTGCAACGGCTGGTGCTTCCCCTGGACGATCACGGCGATGGCCGGCACGCATGTGTGCCTGCGCCGGGTCGAAGCCGCAGCCGTGCTGGATGCGATCACCCGCCACGGCGTCACCCACATGTGCGGCGCGCCGATCATCGCCAACATGCTGGTCAACGTCGCCGACGCCGACTTCCCCGACTTGGCCGACCGCGTCGTGAAGTTCATGACCGCCGGCGCCCCGCCGCCGGCCGCGGTGATCGAGGCGGTGGAGAAGCGCGGCTTCCACATCACCCATGTCTATGGCCTCACCGAGGTCTACGGCCCCGTCACCGTCTGCGCCTGGCAGGACGGGTGGGACGCCCTGCCCGCCCCTGAGCAGGCCCGCATCAAGGCCCGCCAGGGGGTGCGCTATCACTCGCTCGAGGGGCTGATGGTCGCCGATGCCCGCACGCTCGCCGAAGTGCCGAAGGACGGCGTGACGATGGGCGAGGTGTTCATGCGCGGCAATCCGGTGATGAAGGGCTACCTCAAGAACCCGAAAGCCACCGAGGAGGCCTTCGCCGGCGGCTGGTTCCACACCGGCGACCTCGGCGTGTGGCACGCGGATGGCTATATCGAGCTGAAGGACCGCAGCAAGGACATCATCATCTCCGGCGGCGAGAACATCTCGACCATCGAGGTGGAGGACGTGCTCTACCGCCATCCCGCCGTGCTGGAGGCCGCCGTGGTCGGCCGGCCGGATGCGACCTGGGGGGAGACGCCTTGCGCCTTCGTCACCCTCAAGCCGGGGATGGAGGCAACGGAGGCGGAGATCATCGCCTTCTGCCGCGCCAACATGGCCCGCTACAAGGTGCCGAAATCAGTCGTGTTCGGCGGCCTGCCGAAAACCAGCACGGGGAAGATGCAGAAATACGTGCTGCGGGAGCGGGCGAAGGCGCTCGGCTGAAGCGCCCCGCGCCGGCTCATGCCGTGGCGCGGCGCCGCCGGGCCACGGCCAAAAATCCGAGTCCAGCGCCAAGAATCGCCAGGCTCGCCGGTTCCGGCACCGTCGCGGCGTCAAAGCCGTAACTGACGTCGTAGATTTCGTGGTTCACAACCGCGCAGGTCATGCCGTCCTTGAAATACGGCTCGCTCGCAAAGCTGCCGCACGCCGCGCCGATCGCGGCGAACTGCCCGTCGACCAAAGCGGCCGCGATCGTGATCTCGGCATCTCCCGCCAGCGTCCCCGGCGGCAGGAAGTCGGCGATGGCGCCGGTGCCGTTGGGGTCGATGACGTAGTAGAGATCAAGCGTGCTGAATTCGTCGAAGATCAGGCTGCCCAAACCCCCGGCGATGTCGGTCGCGGCATAGCTGAACGCCGGGATCAGCGAATTGCCGGTGAAGGCCACCGCCAGCGAGGAAACCTCGGTCGGGCCGCAACCGCAGTCAGGGAATGCGCCGATCAGGATGCCGTCGCCGTCCGCATCCTCCCCCTCGAAGGAAAAGCTGAGCGCCGCCCCCTCGCTGAACCCACCGATGGTAAACCCATAGGTCGCAGCCCCCGCCGGCACGGTCGCCAGCAGGCCAAGTGCGACCGTCGCCGCCAACCCCAAAGCACGCAGCAGCATCACCGACACTCCAATCCCAATCGTTGACCGATGTTAATGGCGGCACCGCGAAACGCCAGTGACATATCGCGACAATCTAGCGCGCGGCGAACTGCGTCCGGCCGAACATCACCTCGCGCTCCGCATCGGTGATCGGCGCGCGTCGGACGTTTTCGGCCAGCACGGCGCAGCCACGCTGCACCGCCGGCCGGGCGTCGATCACATCGAACCAGCGCTTCACGTTGGGGAACTCGTCCATGTCGATGTTCCGCCGCTCGGGGAAGCGCAGCCACGGATAGGTGATCATGTCGGCGATCGAGTATTCGCTGCCGGCGAGCCATTCCGCCTGGGCCAAACGCTTGTCGAGCACGCGGTGCAGGCGCTTCACCTCGTTCTGATAGCGCTCGATGGCGTACGGGATCTTGTCCGGCGCATAGGTGTTGAAATGCCCGAACTGGCCGAACATCGGCCCGATCCCGCCCATCTGGAACATGATCCATTGCAGGCAGGCGTAGCGCTCGTGCGGGTCGGACGGGATGAACCTTCCCGTCTTTTCCGCCAGATAGATCATGATCGCACCGGATTCGAACAGCTCAATCCGCTTGCCGCCCGGCCCATCGGTATCGACCAGCGCGGGGATGCGGTGGTTGGGCGTGATGGCGAGGAAATCCGGCTTGAACTGGTCGCCACGGCCGATGTTGACCGGGATGACGGTATAGGCGAGCCCCATCTCCTCCAGCGCGATATGCACCTTGTGGCCATTCGGGGTGGGCCACGTCCAGCATTCGATCATCGCACCGGCTCCGTCAGCTGTTTCCTGACAGGTAGTCAATCGCCGCCTGGGTTCCACCCCTGGCATGCGGAACGCCGGCCACGCGCAGGCCGATCTCGATCCCGCCCAGCGTGCCGACCAGCGCGAGATCGGAGAAATCGCCGAGATGGCCGATGCGGAACACCCGGTCGTTGAGCTGGCCCAAGCCGTTGCCCAGGCTCATGTTGCACTTCGCCAGGATCGCCGCCCGCAGCGCATTCGCGCTGTGCCCCTCCGGCACGCGCACGGCGGTGAGCGCGGAGGAGTAGTCGCGCGGCTCGGCGCATTGCACCTCCAGCCCCCAGCTCCGCACGGCCCGGCGCGTGGCCTCGGCATGCCGGTCATGCCGCGCGAAGACCGCGGGCAGCCCCTCCTCGGCCAGCATCGAAAGCGCCGTGTCCAGGCCGTAGAGCAGGTTGGTCGCGGGCGTGTAGGGGAAGTAGCCGGTGGCATTGGCTGCCAGCATCGGCCGCCAGTCCCAGTAGCTGCGGGGGATCTTGGCCCCCTCCGCCGCCGCCAGCGCCTTGGCGGAGATGGCGTTGAACGACAGGCCGGGCGGCAGCATCAGCCCTTTCTGCGAGCCGGCGACGGTGACATCCACGCCCCATTCGTCGTGCCGGTAATCCATCGAGCCGAGCGAGGAGATGGTGTCCACGAGCAACAACGCCGGATGCCCCGCCGCATCCATCGCCGCCCGCACCGCGGCCACATCGGAGGCGCAGCCGGTCGATGTCTCATTATGGACGACGCAAACAGCCTTGATCCTGTGGGATTTATCTTCCGCCAACGCCGAGGCGATGCCCGCCACGTCCGCCCCCCGCCGCCAGTCGGTCTCGATGAACTGCGCGGTCAGGCCGAGGCGGGTGGCGAGTTCATGCCACAGCGTCGCGAACCAGCCGGTGCGGCACATCAGCACGTGATCGCCCGGCGAGAGCGTGTTCGCCAACGCCGCCTCCCACGCGCCGGTGCCGGATGCGGGGTAGATCACCACATGCCCGGCGGTGCCGAACACCGCCTTGATGTTGGTGAGAATCCGCGCGCCCAGCAGGCCGAAATCCGGGCCGCGATGGTCCATCGTCGGGTTGTCGATCGCCCGCAGCACCCGGTCGGGCACGTTGGTGGGGCCGGGGATCTGCAGAAAATGCCGTCCGGGGGCGTGGTGGGAGGCGAAATAGGCCATGATCGTATCTCCTTGCGGCGGCCAGTTTGCGGGAGCGGCGGGGTTTCGCCAACATGCCGGCATGAACGCGATCCCCAACGCCCCCCTCGCCACCTCCGCCTTCGCCGTCCGCCTGCGCCGCGAGGTGAACGGTCAGGTGCTGTTCGGCCTGGCCGACCGGGGGCGCTATGCCACCGATGCCTCGATCTACCAGGTGATGCCGGCCGGCGTGGTGGTGGCGGAGAGCATCGCGGACGTGCAGGCGGCGATGACGATTGCCCGCGAGGCCGGCATCTCCGTTCTCGCCCGCGGCGGCGGCACCAGCCAATGCGGCCAGACGGTGAACGCCGGCCTCGTCATCGACTGCTCAAAGCATCTCCGCAAAATCCTGCACATCGACGCCAAATGCCGCACCGCCACCGTCGAGCCCGGCCTCGTCCTCGGCCACCTGAACGCCGCGCTCAAATCGCATGGCCTGTTCTTCCCCGTCGATCCCTCCACCCACAGCCGCTGCACCATCGGCGGCATGGCCGGCAACAACTCCTGCGGCAGCAAGTCCATCCGCTACGGGCTGATGGCCGACAACGTGGCGGCCATCGACGCGCTGCTGGCCGATGGCAGCCGCCACCGCTTTGGCCCCACGCCGGATAATCTGGGTGCGGACCTCCCCGCCGGCATCGCCGCCCTCATCCAGGACCTCCGCAGCCTTGGCGCCCGCGAGGCCGAGGAGATCGCCGCCCGCTTCCCCGATCAGCTCCGCCGCGTCGGCGGCTACAACATCGAGTCGCTCACGCCGGCCGCCCGCGCCGCCGGGCGCGACAACCTCGCCCGCCTCCTCGTCGGCTCGGAGGGCACGCTGGCCTTCTCCGCCGCCCTCGAACTCACGCTACAGCCGATCAAGCCGCGGAAAATGCTCGGCATCTGCCAGTTCCCGGACTTCAGCTCGGCGATGGATGCCGCCCAACACCTCGTCACCCTCGACCCCGAAGCCGTCGAGCTCGTCGATTCCACGATGATCGCGCTCGGCCGCGCCATCCCGATCTACCGCCCTACCATCGACCGCATCGTCTCGCCCGGCACCGACTCGCTGCTGATCGTCGAGTTCCACGGCCATGCGGATGCGCCGCTTCTCGCCAAACTTGCCGACCTCGACACGATGATGGCCGATCTCGGCCGGCCGAATGCCGTCGTCCGCGCCACCGACGCCCCTTTCCAGGCCGCCATCGCCGAGGTGCGCGAGGCCGGGCTCAACATCATGATGTCGATGAAAGGCGACGACAAACCCGTCTCCTTCATCGAAGACTGCGCCGTGCCCCTGGCCGACCTCGGCGCCTACACCGACCGCCTCAACGACGTCTTCGCCCGCCACGACACTAAAGGCACCTGGTACGCCCACGCCTCCGTCGGCTGCCTCCACGTCCGCCCGGTCCTGAACATGAAGGACCCCACAGACGTCAAAAAGATGCGCGCGGTGGCCGAAGAATGTTTCGCCCTCGTCCGCGAATACAAAGGCAGCCATTCCGGCGAACACGGCGATGGCATCGTCCGCAGCGAATTCAACGAAACCATGTTCGGTCCCAAGATCGCCCGCGCGTTCGAGGCTGTGAAAGACCGCTTCGACCCCGAAAACACCCTCAACCCCGGCCGCGTCGTCCGCCCGCCCCGCATGGACGACCGCAGCCTGTTCCGCTACCCGCCCGGCTACGCCCCCTCCCCCTTCACGCCCGTCCTCGACTGGTCCGCCCATCCCGGCCACCTGCTCGGCGCGGTGGAGATGTGCAACAACAACGGCACCTGCCGCAGTTTCGACGCTGGATCAATGTGCCCCAGCTACCGCATCACCCGAGACGAAGCCCACGTCACCCGCGGCCGCGCCAACACCCTGCGCCTGGCCCTCTCCGGCCAGCTCGGCGCCAACGCGATGGCCGGGCAGGACGTGGCAGACGCCCTAAAACTCTGCGTCTCCTGCAAGGCCTGCCGCCGCGAATGCCCCACCGGCGTCGACATGGCCCGCATGAAGATCGAGGCCACCGCCGCCCACGCCCGCACCCACGGCGTGCCGCTGCGCACCCGCGCCATCGCCGAACTCCCCCGCTACGCTGGCTTGGCCGGCCGCCTCGCCCCGCTCGCCAACGCAGCGACGAAGGCCCTCGCCCCCCTCCTCGGCTTCGCCCGCACGCGCCCCCTGCCCCGCTTCCGCACGGATGCCTTCCGCGATGCCGAGGCAGCCTGGATCACCGGCCACCGCGAGGTCCACGTTTTCGCCGACTGCTTCAACCGCCATTACGAGCCGGAAAACCTGCGCGCCCTGATCCGCGTGCTGGAGGTCGCGGATGTGCGCCCGGTGCTGCCAGCCGCACCCGGTCGGCCGCTGTGCTGCGGGCGCACCTACCTCGCCGCCGGCATGATCGACCAGGCCCGTGCCGAAATGACCCGCACCCGCGACGCCCTGGCGGGAGACGGCCCCATCATCGGCCTCGAACCCTCCTGCCTGTTCACCCTGAAAGACGAACTCCCCGCCCTCCTCCCCGGCCCAGCCTCCGAAGCCGTCGCGGCCAGGATCACCCTGGCCACCGACTGGCTCGGCACCATCGACCTCCCTTTGAAGCCGCTCGAAACGACGGCACACGTCCACGGCCACTGCCACCAGAAAAGCTTAGGCGCCTTCCCCGCCGCCCTGGCCAGCCTCAAGCGCATCCCCGGCCTGGACGTCCAGCCCATCCCATCCGCCTGCTGCGGCATGGCCGGCAGCTTCGGCTACCAGGCGGAAACCCAAACGGAATCAAAAGCCATGGCCGAAGCCACCCTCCTCCCCGCCATCCGCGCGGCCACGCCCGAGGCCGTGATCGTCGCCGACGGCACCTCCTGCCGCCACCAGATCGCGGATCTCGGCGGCCGGGCGGCGATCCATTCCATCCGGCTGCTGGAGCGCGCGCTATGACCGCAGATGACGTTCTCGAGTTCTGGTTCCAAGGCGACCCGACGGTCTGGCGCCCCTGCTGGTTCAAGCGCGACGACAATTTCGACGCGGCGATCCGCGCCCGCTTCGCCGACCTCGTCCCCACAGCGCTGGCCGGCCAGCACGACGCCTGGGCCGCCACCCCCGCCGGCGCGCTGGCGCTGGTCATCACGCTCGACCAGTTCCCCCGCAACCTCTACCGCGCCACCCCCCGCGCCTTCGCGGCCGACCCGCGCGCCCGCACGCTGGCCGAGGCCGCCATCGCCGCCAGCCAGGACCAGGCGCTGACGCCGATGCAGCGCGTGTTCCTATATCTGCCGTTCGAACACAGCGAAGACCTCGCCGATCAGGACCGCTCAGTGGCGCTGTTCGAGTCGCTGCGCATGGCGGAGGTCGCGGACTACGCCCACCGCCACCGCGACGTCATCCAGCGCTTCGGCCGCTTCCCGCACCGCAACGCCGCCCTCGGCCGGACCAGCACGCCGGACGAGCTGGCCTACCTCGCGGAGCCCGGCGCGGGGTTCTGAACGCCGATCTCCTCCTCGAAATCGACGAGGAAGCCAGCGATCCGCCGCGTCCGCTCGGCTGCCAGGGCAGCACCCGTTGGGGTCTGGAAGCCATCGGCGAGCTTGAGCAGTTTGGCGCGGAAGTGGTCGGTGGCGAACGCCCGGTCGTCCAGCGGCCGGCCGGCCGCCTGCGGGTCCGCCGGATCATACAGCGCCGAGCCCATCCGCCCGGCGGTGTAGAAGCAGCGAGCCACCCCCACCGCACCGATCGCGTCCAGCCGGTCCGCGTCCTGCAGGATGCGCGCCGTCAACGATGCCGGGGCGATGCCGGCGGAGAAGCTGTGCGCCTCGATCGCGTGCGCCACGGCATCGATTTCAGCGGGCTGCCAGCCAAGATCGGCCAGGATCGCCCGCGCACGCGCGGCCGCGAGGCGCGAGGCCTCTGCCCGCAGCGGCGAGGATTTCTCGACCGCGACGCCATCGTGCAGCAGCACGGCGGCGGCCAGCACCCGGTCCGCCCCGCCTTCGCTGGCAGCAATGCGCATGGCGTTGGCCCAGACCCGACCGATATGAGCGAGGTCATGCGCGCCGTCCCCCACCTCGATCAGCGGTAGCAGGCGGGCGGCAAGGTCGGCGAAAGGGGCGAATCGGAGGGATGGCATGGCCTTGCCTTATCATGCCCCGCGGCTACCAGGACATCGCGCTGAGCTGCTTCTTCTTCGACGGGCGGGGGCGCTGATCACCGGGGGACTGCCACTCCTGCGTCGGCATGTAGCGCGGGGCGAGGAACTGATAGGTGCGGTTGATCAGGCTCCAGATCCCCTCGCCCGGGTCCGCTGCCACCTCATCCCACTCGCGCAGGATGGGCTCCCAGGACCGCAGGCTGCGATACAGGGGGTCGCGGTTGGAGCGGATGAAGGATTGCTGACTTTCGATGTTCCGCAAAGCCGACATAACCTCGCCGGTCTGCGCGTCCACCTCGTCGAACCGCAGCGCCATGCTGGCCAGGGCGGTTGCGGCCAGGCGCTGCACTTGCAGCAGCGTGGTGCCGCGCGCGGAATCGCCGCGCAGCCCACGGCCGAACAGGCCGACGCGGGTAAGCATCGCCTGCACTCGGCGCAGCAGGCCGTCGCGCAGCGCCTCGATATAGGCGAGCTCGTCCGCGAGTTCCTGCAGCTTGCCGATCACCTCGGCGCCACTGGCCAGGCCGAGCGTGCTGGCCGCCTGCTCGAAGGCGGCATGGACCTGATGGCGCAGCGCCGGGTCTTCATCGAGCCGCACCCCGGACTGCACATCCCCGCTCGCCGCGCCGCGCACCGGGGTCGTGGTCGACTCCGGGAAGATCCAGCTGACCAGCTGCGCCTTCAGCCGCGCCTCGGCGATGCGGCGGTGGCGCGGCTCGGGCTCCCAACTGGCCCGGCCGGTCAGCACCTCCGCGGGCAGCCGCTCGCCCAGATGCAGGCCGGCGACATAGTCCAGGCTTTCGGCGATCAGCCCGAGCATGCGCCCATCCGGCGTCTCGTCACCGATATCGAATTCGCGCTGCAAGGCGCGCAGCGGCACGGCCGCCTCTCGGTCGCCCATCTGGATGATCATGACCGGCGTGCCGTCCGCCTCGGCCCGCCGGAAGGTCACGTCGCCAAAGCGGGTGAACACCTGATGGACGAGAACACAGCGATCGGCCGTGGCATCTGAGTCGGTATCCATGACGGGCTCCAAGGGGGCGCGGGCGGAAGGATGCGGTGGAAATGTTACCGTTGGGATAATGCGGCACCCGCGCGGGCATTAACCGAATCCACAGATTTGTCGTCTATTTTTGGAATGACGACAAATTTGGAGACAATTCCCATGCATACGCTCGACATGTCGCACAGCGAGACTTCGCCGCCGCGGCTCCCCCTTCGCCAGGCCAGCCCCGAGACCGACCGGCGGCGGCTGCGGCGGGAACTCGCGCAGGCAGTCGAGCGCGGCAGCTTCGCCCTGCACTATCAGCCGCGCCTGTCGCTGCGCAGCGGCCGGGAAGTCGCGGCGGAGGCCCTGCTGCGCTGGCCGAACGGCCCGCGTGGCATGATCTCGCCCGCGACCTTCCTGCCGATCGCCGCCGAGGCCGGTCTGGCCCTGGCGATCGGCGGCTGGGTGCTGGCCACCGCCTGCGCTGCCGGTGCGGCCTGGCCGGGCGAGAGCATCATCTCGGTCAACATCGCCCCGCAGCAGCTTGAAAGCCTGGCACTTTCGGGCCAGGTCGCCGCCGCGCTGGAGCAGTCCGGCCTGCCGCCGGAGCGCCTCGAACTCGAATTGCCCGAGGACGTGCTGACCGGCATCGACAGCGACGGGCTGCTGACCCTCTCCGCCCTGCGCGACATCGGCATGGGGCTGACTCTGGACGATTTCGGCGCCGGCATCGCCAGCCTGTCCATGCTCCGCCGCCTGCCCCTCACCGGGCTGAAGCTGGATCGCTCAGTGGTGCGCAGCCTGCCGGACAGCCGCGAGGATGCGGCGATGGCGCAGGCCACGATCCACCTCGCGCATATGCTCGGCCTGTCGATCACCGCCGAGGGGATCGAGACGGAAGCCCAGCGCAGCTTTCTCGCCACCGCCGGCTGCGACGACGGCCAGGGCTATCTGTTCAGCATGCCGCTGCCGGCGGAGCGGATGCTGGCACGCAGCCTCGGATAGGCATTGTCACCGGGGCGGCCAGCGCCATTTATTGCGGATGACCCCAACCCGTTCAATTGCCGTTGTCGGCGCCGGCATCGCCGGCCTCGCCTGCGCCACCCTCCTGGCCCAGGCCGGGGTCCGCGTCACCGTCTTCGACAAGGGGCGCCGCCCGGGCGGCCGGGTCGCGACACGGCGGGCCGGTGCGCTGACATTCAACCACGGCGCCCAGTTCGCCACGGCGAAGGGCCACGCCTTCACCGCTCTGCTGGACATGCTGCAGAACGCGGACCGCATGGCCTTCTGGCCGGAGGCGGGTGCGCGCGCGCGCGTCGGCCTTCCCGGCATGTCCGCCTTGCCGGCCGCCATGGCCGAGCAGGCGCAGGCGGCCGGGGCGGGCTTCGCGCTCGACCGCCACGTCGCCTTCCTCACCCGCGGCGAGGGCTGGGAGCTGCGGCATCTCCCGGCCGCCGAGGCCCGGCCGGGCGAAGTGCGCGAGGCCGGCGAGGCGGCTGGCCCGTTCGATGCCGTGCTGCTCGCCCTCCCCGCTCCGCAGGCCACCCCCCTGCTGCGCGCCGCCGGCCACAGCTTCGCGGCTCAGACAGAGCATGCGGTGATCGCCCCCTGCTGGGCGGTGATGGCTGGCTACACCGCAGCAGTGCCCGGCCCGGCGGTGCTGCGGCCAGCCGACTCGCCGCTGGGATGGGCCGCCCGCGAGACCTCCCGCCCCGGCGGCAACGGCGCCGAGGCATGGACACTGCACGCCACCCCCGCCTGGAGCAGGGCCAATCTTGAAGCAAGCCCCGCCGAGGTCACCGCGGCGCTGACCGCCGCCTTTTCCGCCCTGACCGGCGCGCCGGCGGCGGAGAGTGCCATCGCCCATCGCTGGCGGCACGCTCTGGTCGAAACCCCGCTGGGCCAGCCCTGCCTGTGGGACGCGGCGTCCGGCCTGGGCCTCTGCGGCGACTGGTGCCTGGACCGGCGGGTGGAGGCGGCCTTCGATTCCGGCCAGGCCCTTGCGAATGCCGTGCTCACCGGCGCATAGGGGCACATGACCGACAGCCGCATCGCCGACGAGATCCTTCGCCAGACCGCGGCACGCGGGCCGGATGCCTCGATCTGCCCCAGCGAGGTCGCCCGCGCCCTCGCGCCCGTTTGGCGGCCGCTGCTCGGAGAGGTCCGGCGCACCGCCATCCGTCTGGCCCAGGCCGGGCAGATCGAAATTCTGCGCAAGGGCAAGCCGATCGAACCTGCTGAACTGAAAGGCGTCGTGCGCCTGCGCGCGCGCCTGGAGGTACCGACATGCTGAGCTGGTGGCATCTGCTCGTGGGTCTCGTGCTGCCGGCCTGCGGCGGCGAGGGCGCCGCCGGCCTGCCGATGCCGGCGCAAATGGACATGGCGGCGATCATCCGCCCAGCCAGCCCGAACACCGCCCTGGCCGCACCACCGGGCTTCGCCCCCGCGCCAGACATCGTCACCCGCCGCTACGTCGTACCACCCGAAAGACTCGCCGCGGCCCTCGCCCAGGTCGCCGCAGGAGAGGCCCGGGTGTTCGAGCAGGCGAGATTCCCGGCGGCCGGGCAGACCCACTGGGTCGCCCGCACGAAGCTGATGAACTACCCCGACCTGATCATGGCCCAGGTGAATGCCGACGGTACGCTGATCCTGTGGTCACGCAGCGTCTATGGCTGGTCCGACGTGGGCGTGAACCGCGCGCGCCTGGAACATTGGCTCGTGCGGCTCGACGCCCTTCTAACTGCGAGCTGACTACTCCGCCGCGCCGCGCTGCTTGGCCAACTCCTGCGCCGCCCATTTGTCGTGATGCGCCTTCGCCCAGTTGACGTCCACGCGGCCGTTGCCCATGGCGTCGAACGCGCCCTCCATGCCAACCGAGCCGATATAGATATGGCCGAGAATGGCGGCGATCATCACCACGGACAGCGCCCCGTGGATCACCTGCATCACCTGCATGCCGCCGATATCGGTCACCGTGAAGGGGAACATCAGCACGAACCCGGTCGCCGCGATCAACCCGCCGAAGCCGACGACGATCCAGAAGATCATCTTCTGCCCGCCGTTGAACCGGCCCGACGGCGGATGGCCCTTGCCGATCAACCCGCCGCCCTGGCGGAACCACTCCAGATCGATCTTGTTCGGGATGTTGTGGCGGATCCAGACCAGCAGCATCAGCACGATGCCCAAGGTGAAGGGGAACGCCATGTAGTTGTGGCTATACTTGGCGATCTGCGCGAAAGCGGCGAAGGCATCCGCCCCGATCAGCGGCATCAGCACCTTGGCCCCGATCGCCACATTCAGCCCCGAAATCGCCAGAACGATCCAGGACACCGCAACCAGCCAATGCATGAACCGCTCGAACCCGCCGAAGCGGGTCAGCGTCCGGCCAGACGGCCCGCCCTCGATCGGGATGCGCCCGCGGGTGAGATAAAAAAGCACGAGCGCGACGGTGGTGCCGATGACGAAAATGCCGATCAGCCAAGGCAGTACGCCGCGATGGTAGTCGCGGTAGGCCTGCCCGTCGGGTTGGATGAGCACCGCCGCCTTGCCGTCCGGAATGGTGATCGACCCCGTCACCGGCTTCAACGCGCCGAGCAACTGCTCCTCCGACACCGCGGAGGTGGTGGGATTGAAACCGGAAACCGGTGCCGGCGGCCGCGTCTGCGCGTCGGCCGCGCCGGCGATGAGAAGTGCCGCAAGAGCGAAAAGAAGAGCCCGCATCAGACTTTCACCGTTTCCTTGTAGGCCGTTTTCCAACCCCAGGCGCCGGAGCCGTAGCCGCGCTTGAGCACGCGCTCACGATAGATCTGCGCCACCATGTCGCCATCGCCGGCGAGCAGCGACTTCGTCGAGCACATCTCGGCGCACAAGGGCAACTTGCCCTCGGCCATGCGGTTGGCGCCGTATTTGGCGAACTCCACCGCCGAGCCGTCCGCCCCTTCCGGGCCGCCCGAGCAATAGGTGCACTTGTCCATCTTGCCGCGGCTGCCGAAATTGCCGACGCGCGGATACTGCGGCGCGCCGAAAGGGCAGGCGTAGAAGCAGTAGCCGCAGCCGATGCAGAGGTCTTTGCTGTGCAGCACCACCCCGTCGGCGGTGGTGAAGAAGCAATCCACCGGGCAGACGGCCGCACAGGGCGCGTCCGTGCAGTGCATGCAGGCCATCGAAACCGAGCGCTCGCCCGGCTTGCCGTCGTTGATGGTCACCACGCGGCGGCGGTTGATGCCCCAGGGCACTTCGTTGGCGTTCTTGCAGGCGGTGACGCAGGCGTTGCACTCGATACAACGATCGGCGTCGCAGAGGAATTTGACGCGGGCCATTTCTATGCCGCCCCTTCATTGGCTTTGGTGATCTGGCAGAGGGTGACCTTGGTTTCCTGCATGTAGGTCACCGGGTCGTAGCCATAGGTGGTCAGCGAGTTGACGCTCTCGCCCAGCACGTAGGGATCGGTGCCGGCGGGGTAGTTTTTCCGCTGGTCAACGCCCTGGAACCAGCCGCCGAAGTGGAAGGGCATGAACGCCACACCCTTGCCGACGCGCTCGGTCAGCATCGCCTTCACCTTCGCCTTGCTACCGTTCTCCGGCCCGGTCACCCAGACCCACCCGCCGTCCTTGATGCCGCGTTCGGCCGCATCGGCGGGATTGATCTCCACGAACATGTCCTGCTGCAACTCGGCCAGCCAGGGGTTCGAGCGCGTCTCCTCGCCGCCGCCCTCGTATTCGACCAGCCGGCCCGACGTCAGCACGATCGGGAACGACTTAGCGGTGCCGGCATCCACCGCCTTTTTCTGCACGGTGCCGCCGATATTGGCCATGCGGAAGGCCTTATAGTCCGGCAGGGTCGGGTATTGCGCCACCAGATCGGGCCGTGAGGTATAGATCGGCTCACGGTGCACCGGCACGGGGTCGGGCAGGTTGAAGGCGTTGGCCCGCGCCTTGGCATTGCCGTAGGGCACAACCCCGTGGGCGATGCACACGCGCTGGATGCCGCCCGAAAGGTCGATCGCCCAGGACACGTTGTCCGGATTATTGCCGCCGACCCGCCGTATCACCGCCATCTCGGCCTCGGTCAGTTCGCTGTCCCAGCCGAGCTTCTTCAGCACGCCGAGGGTGAATTCCGGATAGCCGTCCTTGATGTCCGAACCGAGCGAGAAGCTGCCTTCGGCCAGCAGGGTCTCGCCGTTGCGCTCCACGCCGAACCGGGCGCGGAACGTGCCGCCACCGTCCTTCACGTGCAATGCCGTGTTGTAGAGCGTGTGCGTGCCGGGGTGCTTCTGCTCCGGCGTGCCCCAGCAGGGCCAGGGCAGACCGTAGTAATCGCCGGCCACCGAGCCTTCCTTGGCGCGCAGGCTGGTGATGTCGAACAGATGCTGGTTCGCCATATGCTCCTTCAACCGCTCCGGCGACTGGCCGGTATAGCCGGTGGACCAGGCGCCGCGGTTGATCTCGCGGGTGATATCTTCGGCAACCGGCTGCTTGCCCTCGACCTTGATGTTCTTGAACAGCTTGTCGGCGAAGCCGAGCTTCTCGGCGAGGCGATACATCACCTCATAGTCGTCGCGGCTCTCCCAGATCGGCTTCACCACCTGCTCGGACCACTGGATCGAGCGGTTCGAGGCGGTGCGGCTGCCCGTCGTCTCGAACTGCGTGCAGATCGGCAGCAGATAGGTGCCGTTCTTGCGCTCGCTGATATGGGCGAAGGTGGTCGGATGCGGGTCCGCCACGACGAGCAGGTCGAGCTTCTCCAGGCCCTTCACCATCTCCGGCATGCGGGTGACGGTGTTGCCGCCATGGCCGAAGACCACCATGCCCTTGATGTTGTCGCGCTGGGCAAGCTGGTCCTTGGGCAGCAGCACGGCGTCGAACCAGCGGGTGGTGGGGATGCCGCTGGCCTCCATCATCGCCTTGCTGTCAAAACGCTCCTGAAGCCATTGATAATCAACTTCCCACACCCGCGCCCAATGGCGCCAGGCGCCCTCGGCGAGGCCGTAGTAGTAGGGCAGCGAAGTGACATCGAGGCCGGCATCCGTCGCGCCCTGCACGTTGCAATGGCCGCGGAAGATGTTCGCGCCGTTGCCGAACCCGCCGACATTGCCGGTGGCCAGCAGCAGGATGCAGTAGGCGCGCACGTTGGCGGTGCCGACAGTCTTTTGCGTCGCACCCATGCACCAGATCAGCGTGGCCGGCTTCTGCCGCGCCATCATCTCGGCGACGCGCTTGAGCTCCTCGCCCTTGATGCCGGAGACGCGTTCCACCTCGGCCGGCGGCCACTTCGCCACCTCCTTGCGCACGTCCTCCATCCCATACACGCGCTGCTTGATGAAGTCCTTGTCCTCCCAGCCGTTCTGGAAGATGTGCCACAGCATGCCCCAGATCACCGGAATATCGGTGCCCGGACGCAGGCGCAGATAGTCGGTGGCGTGTGCGGCGGTGCGGGTGAAGCGGGGGTCGATCACCACGAGATTGGCGCGGTTGACCTCCTTGGCGACCATCAGGTGCTGGAGCGAGACCGGGTGCGCCTCGGCGGGGTTGCCGCCCATCACCACCATGGTCTTGGAATTGCGGATGTCGTTATAGCTGTTGGTCATCGCGCCATAGCCCCAGGTGTTGGCAACACCCGCGACCGTGGTGGAGTGGCAGATGCGCGCCTGGTGGTCCACCGAGTTGGTGCCCCACATCGCCGCGAACTTGCGATACAGATAGGCGCCTTCGTTCGAGAACTTGGCGCTGCCGAGCCAGAACACGCTATCCGGCCCTGAATTCTTCCGTATTTCCAGCAACTTGTCGCCGATCTCTGAGATGGCGACATCCCAGGTGATCTTCTGCCACTGCCCGTTCACCAGCTTCATGGGCGAGCGCAGGCGCCGCGTCCCCTTCACCAGTTCGCGCACGGCAGCACCCTTGGCGCAGTGGCTGCCACGGTTGATCGGGCTGTCGAAAGCGGGCTCCTGACGGATCCACACGTCGTTCTGCACCTCGGCGATCACTGTGCAGCCGACCGAGCAATGCGTGCAGATTGCCTTGATGCGCTTGATCGGCAGCTTCGGATCAACGGCGGCGGCCTCGGCCTTGCGGACGGCCCCCAGCGTCACCGCGGCGGCGCCAAGTGCGGCGGTGGCAAAGCCGGCGCGGCGCAGGAAGGCGCGCCGGTCGAGCGCGCCGGATGACAGCTCGCCGAGGACGGATTGCAGACGGGTCTTCTGGACCTGGGAGTCGCGGCGTTTGATCAACATGGCAGGGCCCTCAGTACCGGTTCACGCGATAGAACTGCTTCACGTGCTCGTTTTCCTTGTATTGGCTGCCACCCTTGCCTGCCGGCGGCTTCATCGCCTCGGCCGGGGCGGTGCGGGTGGCCACGGCGACGGCCACGGCGGCCGTGCCCAAGCCGAGGCGTTTGAGCACGCGGCGGCGCAGGCTGGTTTCGGCGTCGGTCTTGTCGGTCATCGCTTGGTCCTCCGTCATGCCGGCAGCGCGAAGGCTGCCTGCTCGATCTCAATCACGACGCGGCCGAGCTGCCCCAGCGCTGCATAGAGCGGGGCATCGGTGACGCGTTCCAGGTCCTTGAAGAAGCCGCGCGCCCAGGGCTGCAAATGGCGCGCGAAGAAATGCCCGTCATCGAGGGCCAAGGCGCCCTCCCCGGCGCGTATCAGCCCGGCCATCGTCTCGCACAGGAAGGCGATATGGTCCTCAGGTTCGGCGATGCCGTCGCCACGTACCAGACCCATGCGATGCAGATCGGCACGAATCTCCGCCAGCGGGCGTTCATGCAAAAAGCCGGTCAGGTAGTAGGAGGCATAAGGCATCAGCTCGCCGCCGCCGACGCCGGTGAACAGGCGGAAATGCGCCCGCTCCTCCTGCTCCGGCGAGGTTGCGCGCGCTGCCGCGGCCAGGGCGGCGCGGGCGGTGCCAAGGTCGGACGAGTCGCCCGGCAACTGCCCCAGCCTGGCCAGCAAAGCCGCATCCGGCGCCTGCCACATCAGGGCGGCCAGCAGCGCATAGGCATCCGCCCGGCCGGCAGAAACGGCGTCGAGCTCGGCCGCAGAGACCAGCGCGGATTCGGTGTAGAGGTCGGGGCGCAGCAGCGTTCGGGGGATACCGCTGGCCGCCTCGACCGACAGAACACGATCTGGCGGCACCCGGCGCCAAGCGGATACGGCCGGCTGCGACACACCGATCAGCCGGGCCAGGGCGCTGACGCCACCCACCACTGCTATCGCCTTGTCCAACGCCGCATCCCGCAAAGGCCGCCCCCCGAAGGCGGAGCTTGCCCCGCCACATTGGGCACCATAAGACAAGCTTATGGCCGCCGAGGCAAGCCTAATTCATACGCCCGCGGTCGGTCTGATCACGCCTTCCGGCGGCGGCGGGAGAGCACGCCAAGCCCGGCGAGCCCGGCGCCAAACAGCAGAGCCGATGCGGGTTCCGGCGCGTTGGCCAGCACCAGGCCGCTCCAGGGATTCGCCCTGATCAGCGCCCCGTTGGCGGTGAAGAAAAGTTCGGTCGATGTGGTCGAGAGCGAGTTGGTCATGAACACGCCGCCATCCACGGTGCCCGCCACCGACATGGTGGTGTTGGGCGCCACGAAATAGCTGCCGACCGAGGTCTTGCCCGACCCGACGACGACGGTCGTGCCATCGGCCGCCACCACGATGACATTCGTCGCAACGGTCGAACCGGCCAGCGTAATCGAGCCCGCGGAGGTCATGCCGCCCTGGAGATAGACGAAGAAGTAGTTGCTCGCGCGCGTGCCGGACAGCACGAGATTGGTCGTCAGCGCCCCCGTCACCGTCACGGCGTTGTAGCCGTTGCGGCCGACGGAAACCGTGCCGCCCGTGCCGCCCGCCACCGTATGATCGGCAGTCAGGCCGGCAACCGTCGTACGAACGCCCTGCACCGCGGCGACGGCGGTGCTCATGTTGATCCCGGTCTTGTTGGCGTTCTCGCCGGTCAGCGCAGCCGGCGGCGTCGGCGTGCCGGTGGAGCGATAGACATCCTTATTGTAGGTCACGCCACCATTCGTGGCGTTGACCATGTTCGTCGTATCGCCGGTGCCACCAGCAATAAACCGCGAACCGACATTGTTGGCGTTGGCGGCGCCCAAGGCGACCGTTCCCTGGATCGTCGAAACGGTCGTTCCGGTGACATTCTGAATTCGGATCTGCGAATACTTCGTCGAGCTCAGGCCGCCCGCATAAACGGTGGCGCCCGCCGTGGTGATGACGTTGTTCACGTCGAACGCAGCGCCGACGCCGCCGGCTGCAAGCGAGCCGCCAAGCGAAAGCGCCTGCACGCTGGTATAAGCCACAGCCGACGCAACCGACGGCATCGCCATCGTCGCTGCCGCCATGCCAGCGAACAAACCAACCTTTTTCATATCCACTGATTCTAAAAACATGATTCGGAGCGCCTGTGAAAACGAGTCAGCAATACCAGAACGACAGTCGGGGGTCAACGATCTTGCGGCCAGACCGGGCGAGGCGGCATCACGGTACCGCCATCTCTCATATCCCTCACCCAACGATCCGTCATCCATCCCGCCCGCAGGTAGAGTTTTGTAACCATTTGGAGAGTTGCATCCGCGATTCCACCTAGACCGGGGCCGCGCCCCCCCCGCGCCGCCGTGGCGGCGGCCCGGATTCGGGCACCGGGGCCGGCAGCGCCGCCGGCGTCGGCGGCGTCTCGGCCGGGCCCGCCACGACGACCGGCGCCGCCTCCTCCACCGGCAGTTCCGGCTCGCGCGGCGCCGTTCCCAGCGCGCGTTGCAGCAGGTCCGCCACATTGTCGATCGCCTGCAACGGCCCGTAGAACGGTGCCCCGCCCGGCGTGTTCCAGTCCCACGCATAATCCGCCAGGCCGACGAAACCGCGAATGCCCGGGTCGGTCACCCAGATGCGCCGCAGCGCCGCCGTCTTCCACGCCTCCGGCACCCGGCGCTTCAGCCAGGGGCCGATCTCATCGAGACCCAGCGAGTCCAGTATCGGCGGCTCCTCCATCGGCGGCTCCGGCACGGGTGCGGGCGCCACCGCTTCCGGCACGCCGCGCTTGCGGCGGGACCAGCGGGCGGCAAAGCCTTCCTCACTCATCCTCGTCGTCCTCCGGCGTCCAGTTCCGGCGCTTGCGCTTCAGGAACGGCCGCTCCACGTGATGCTCCGCCACGAAGGCGGCGACGAAGGCCGCGATCTCCGCCGGCATCGGCACCGATTCGACGATATCGTCCCCCGCCTCGGTGAACGACTCCCCCTCCGCCGGATCGGCCGTCACGCCCACGATGGCCAGCGGCACCGGCCCCTCGCCCAGCCGCGCGCAAACCCACATGCGCGGCGTGCCGGTGGCGAGATTGTCGCGGTAGGTCGCGGTGTCCGTCCGGTGCAACGCCATCTCCCACGCCCCGGCGTAAAACCGCTCCGCCGGCCCGTCGCTGCCCAGCGCGGTCCCGGGCGCGGCATCCGGCAGGCCCGCCAGCACGGCCACCGGCCGCCACAGCGCATCCGCCCAGCGGGTGACGGCCTGCCGCCGCTCCACCACCACGCCGACCATCATGCTGGCGGTCGCACTCATGCGTCCGCCCGCAGCGGCAGCCCGGCCAGCAGGTTCTGCGGTTTGATCCGCACCACCCGCTCCCCGTCCATCGCCAGCAGCAGGCTGACCTCCTCGGCCAGGCCGGGGGCGGTGAGGCGATACAGCGCGAGCAGATTATCGGCCTCCGCCGGCGCCTCGCCCTGCCACAGGGCGTTGCCGATGCGCGTGGCATGGGCGTCCAGCCCGACGAACCACCGCCAGTCCCGCGTCTCGATCCGCGCCACCGGCTCGATGGTGGCGGCGAGGCCCAGCAGATGCGCGAGCCACAGCCGGATCACCTCGGCCAGCGCCGCCCGGGCCGCCGCGAGGTCGAGCACCATGTCGTGTGAATCGCTGCGTCCCCAGTAGGATGCGGCATTCTCCTCGTTCAACACATCAAATTCGGTCGCCGCCGGCGGCGCGAGCATCGCAATCAGCGGCACCGCCTGCCGGCGCTGCTCCGCCGCCTCCACCGCCTCCGCATCGGCCAGCAGCACCCGCCCCTGATGCACGGTCGCCCGCTGCGGGCGGAAGAACATCTCCCCCGCCCGCACCACCATCGCGTCCTCGCAGGCGTCCAGCGCATTGCGCAGGATGACATGCGTCAACTGCGCGAAGATCAGCGGCGGTATCCGCCCCACCCCATCGCGCACCATGCCGAGATAGGCGGCCTCGATGCTGGGGGCGGCGAGCAGCCGGGCGCGCAGCTCCAGAAACACCTCCCAGTTCTCCCGCGCATCCGCATCCGCGATGGCCGCGACTTCGGCGGGCGCCACCGCGCGCAGGGGCTCATCGAACAGGCTGGCATGCAAAGCGCGCTCGGCATCGCACGCCTCCTCTGGCGGCAGCAGCTCGGGGCGGGCGAGATAGGCGCGGAACAGATCGCCGGTGGCCACCAGCAGCCCCCGCGCGTCCCGGTCGAGCAGCAGATGGCCGGAGCCGACCCAGAATTCATGGCCGCGCCGGGTCATGCCAGCCCCCCCAACTGCCGCAGATCGACCGCGTCAGGCTCCGGATCGTCCTCGCGCACCAGGGCGAACACCGGCGCGGGCCGGTCGGCGCGGGCGGAGAGGCTGCGGAACCGCTCGCGGATCTCGCCCCCCTCCAGGCTGCGATGCAGGGCGATGACGGTGCCCAGCGGCAGATCGGCCACCGAGGCGGCGAAGGCCAGCTCATCGGCCGCCGCGGCCTCGGCGCTGGCCGCATCCGGCGCGCCGTGGGCCTCGCACAGATGCGCGGCCAGGGCGGCGAGGGCCGCGGCGTGTTCGGCGGGGCTGGCCTCGGCCACCTCCACCAGCGTCGAAAACCCGAAGCTGCCCAGGCCGAGAAAGCCGGAACGAAACCCCACCAGCGCCTTGCGCGGCAGGGTCGCGGGGTCCGCGCCATGGAAGGCGAACCCGCCCGGCACCGCCCATTCCCCCGGCTCGGCCGCGCGCTCGAACACGAAGCGGTCGGAGGGGTCGAGGCGAAGGGTGCGCGGCAGCCTCATGCGCGTATCCCCCCGCTGACCGGATCACGCCAGGACGGTGCTGCCTGCAACGCGGCGAGATCGGCCGGATCAGCCGGGCCGTGGCCATCCCAGCGCTCCCGCCAGCGCGCCAGCACGGCGGCGGGCCCGCGCGCGGACCAGTCGTCCAGCGCCAGCATCAGATGCCGCGCGTAGCTCTCGACGAAGCCGCCGGTATCGAAATCGGGAAAGCCCTCATCGCCCAAGGCAGCCGGCGGTGCCGCTCCGGGCACCCCGTCGGCCCAGACGCGCAAGGCGAGACCGAGCACCAGCCACTCCGGCACCGCATCTTCCGGGCAGTCCACCGGCCAGCCGAGCCTGACCCCGCCGACCAGCCCATTGTCATAGAACAGCGCATCCGGCCAGCGGAACACCAGCGGCTTCTCCGGCGGGCAATCGACCGCCAGCGCATCCGCCGCGGCGTTCAGCCCGGCACATGCGACCTGGCGCGCGACGGCCAGGCGCTGCGCCGGTTCCAGCACCACGGCGCAATCGACGATATCGGCACGGCGCACCCATACCAGCGTGCCGGCCCCCTCCTCCGGCGCCAGCGCGCTGGCGGCTGCGAACGCGTCCGCCCCTTCGGGCAGGGCGACGAGCGAGTAGGGCGGCGGCAGGTCGAGGGTCGTCATGCCGGCAGGCACTCCCGGTTGCAGCGATCTCGCTCTATATGGGGCTATCGCGCAGAGGATGACAGATGCCGAGCCTGGACCCGCACACCGGAAACCGAATCGTCTTCGCCTGCTCCTGCGAGGACACGATGCGCCTGGACGCGCGCGCCCTGCGCGCCGCCGGCGGCGAGGTGCGGGAATGCAGCTTCCTCTGCCGCACCGAGGTCGGCCGCTTCCGCGCGGCCCTCGCCGAGGGCCGCCCGATCACCGTCGGCTGCACCCAGGAAGCCCCGCTGTTCCAGGAAATCGCCGAGGAGGCCGGATTCGCCCCATCGCTGGTCTTCGCCAATATCCGCGAGGCCGCCGGCTGGTCCGACGAGGGCAGCCGCGCCGGGCCGAAAATGGCCGCGATACTGGCCGCCGCCGCGGTGCCGATGCCCGCCACCCCCCTGGTCTCCCTGACCAGCGAGGGCATCGCCCTAATCTACGGCCGCGACGAAGTCGCCATCGCGCTGGGCCGCGAACTGGCCGAGGCGCTGGACGTCACCGTGCTGCTCAGCCGCCCCGGCGAGGTGACCCCCCCGGCCAGCGGCGCCTTCCCCGTGCTGCGCGGCACGATCACCGCCGCGCGCGGCCATCTCGGCGCCTTCGAACTGACGGTCGGCGACTACGCCCGCCCCTCCCCCGCCTCACGCGCCCGGCTGCTCTGGGGCGAGCCGCGGGACGGCGCGGTCTCCCGCTGCGACATCCTCATCGACATCTCCGGCAACCCGCCGCTGTTCCCGGCCTGGGAGACGCGGCCCGGCTATCTCCGCGCCGACCCCGCCCGGCCGGAGACCATCGCCCGCGCCGTGCTGGAGGCCTCCCGCCTCGTCGGCACCTTCGACAAGCCGCGCTACGTCGATTTCCACGAAGGGCTGTGCGCCCACAGCCGCAGCCGGCGCACCGGCTGCACCCGCTGCCTGGACCTGTGCCCCACCGGCGCGATCAGCCCAGCCGGCGATCACGTGGCGATCGACGCCGCGATCTGTGCCGGCTGCGGCGCCTGTGCTGCCGTCTGCCCGACGGGGGCTGCCACCTACGCCCTCCCGCCCGCCGATGCCGTGCTGCGCCGGGTCCGGGCGCTGCTGATGGCCTACACCGATGCCGGCGGCAAAGCCCCAGTGCTGCTGCTGCATGACGAGGCGCACGGCCAGGCGATGATCGATGCCGCCGCCCGGCACGGGCGCGGCCTGCCGGCGCATGTGCTGCCGCTGCGGCTGAACGAAGCAACCCAGGCGGGGCTGGACCTGATCGCCGGCGCCTTCGCCTATGGCGTGGCCGGCATCACCTTCCTGCTGCGCGGCCGCCCCGCGCATCCGCCGGACGGGCTTCACCGCACCGTCGCCCTGGGCAACGCCATCCTCGCCGGCCTCGGCCTGGGCGCCACCCGCTGCACCGTGCTGGAATCCGACGACCCCGACGCGCTCTCCGCCCTGCCCGCCCTGCCCCCCGGCGTCACCGGCCCCAGCCGCTTCCTGCCGATGGGCGAAGGCCGCGCCCTGACGCTCGCCGCCCTGAAGGAGTTGCACCGCGTTGCCGGCGCCCCCGCCGCCGCCATCGCGCTGCCAGATGGCGCGCCGTTCGGCGGCCTCGATATCGACGCCGCCGGCTGCACCCTCTGCCACGCCTGCGTCGCCGCCTGCCCGACAGGTGCATTGCGTTCCGACGCCGACAAGCCGGCCCTGCGCTTCGCCGAAGATGCCTGCGTGCAATGCGGCCTCTGCCGCGCCACCTGCCCGGAGAAGGTGATCGCGCTGGCCCCGCGCCTCGCACCCGCCGCCTGGACCGCCGCCCCGCTGACGATCAAGGAGGAGGAGCCCTTCCCCTGCATCGTCTGCGCCAAGCCCTTCGGCACCCGCAGCAGCATCGAGCGCATCGCCGCCAAACTGGCAGCGAGCCACTGGATGTTCACCGGCCCGAACGCCAAGCGCATCGACGTGGTGCGCATGTGTGAGGACTGCCGCGTGGAGGCGGTCATGAACGAGAGCTTCGATCCCCACGACGCCCCGCCCCGCCCGCCCCCGCGCGTGGGATGAACGCATCAGTCCAGCCGGGTGACCTGCACCCGGCGGTTGACCGGCGCGGTCGGCGCGGACGCGTCGTACAGCTGCGACCGGCCGAAGCCCACGGCCGTCAGCCGCGCCGCCGGAACGCCCGCGCGCTCGATCAAATAGCTGCGCGCCGCTTCCGCCCGCCGCTCGGACAGCTTGAGGTTGTAGTCGGCGCTGCCCGACGCATCGGTATGCCCGCCGATCTCGAACCGGGCCACGGCCAGCGCCGGGTCCTTCAACGCCGCGCCAAGTGCGTCAAGTGCCCGGGTGCCGGCCGGGGTCAGATCGGCCGAGTCGTAGCCGAAGGGCACCAGCAGGTTCACGGTCGCACCCGCCGGGCGCGCCGCGGCCGGCCGGGCGGCAGCGCTCGTCGCGGCCGACGGCGCGGACTGCACCGTGGGCCGGATGCCGCGGGTGGTGGAATCCGCCCCCGGCTTGAGGCAATCGATGATGCTGGCCGTCGCCAGTTGCCCGGCACAGGGGTCTGCCGCGAGGGCCGGCCCGGCAGAGACGGCAAGCACGGCGGCAGCAGCGGCGATGGATGCGGCAAGGCCGCGCGCGAGTGGCAGCATGAACGTTCTCCTGCGGAATAGTCTCGCTGTTATCCTGCATGTCGGCGCTGGCGCCGCAAGCGTGAAGCGGTACGTTCCCGGTCAAAACCCCGCGACGAAGCTATTGCACCAGTGCGCGAGAGGTTGGATACGTCACCCCATCACGACCGGTAGAGCCGGGTCACAGGCCCGCGCGGAGACGCAATGCATATGAAGATCATTGGCCATGTCGATCGCTGCGACAACCAGTACATCGAAGGCTGGCTGTTCTGCCCGGAGCAGCCCGACGCCGAATTCGCCCTGCAGATCTTCGCCGGCACCGACGTGATCGGTGAGGTCCGCGCCGACATCCACCGCCCCGACCTCGAAGCCGCCGGGTACGGCAATGGCCGCTGCGCCTTCTCCTGGGTGGTGCCGGAATTCCTGCCCCCCAACGCCATCCAAAACATCCGCCTGCGCCTGATCGGCAGCGACGTCTATATGGTGCCTCCGGCCACCTTCGCGCCGGCCGAACAGAAGGATGCCTTCTCCAGCCGCTTCGGCGGCCTGTGGATCGACCGCGCCAACTGGATCGATACGCTTGCCGAAAAGCACCGCCGCGGCCAGATCGACGACGACATGGCTGGCCAGCTGTTCCGCTTCGTACGCGACGGCTTCCTGGTCATCCCCAATGCGGTGCCGCCGCGCATGATCGCCGCCCTGAACGATGAGATCGACCGGTTCTGGAACCGCCCGCCCGAAGGCATGCTGATCGAAACCTTCGAGCCGGACGATGTGATGAAATACATCGCCCCGGACATGCGCATGCGCGACGGGCGCACCAAGCTGCTCGACATCTTCGCCCATTCCGAAGTCGCCCGCCGCGTCACCGCCGCGATGGCGCCGATGAAGTTCCTCTCCACCCTGTTCGACGAAACCCCCAAGGTCATCCAGCAGCTGGCCTTCTGGAAGGGCACCCAGCAGCCCAAGGCGAAGGACAGCGCCTACGTCAAGATCGACTCCAACCCGCTGGCCATGGCCGTCAGCTGGCTGGCGCTGGAGGACATCACCCCTGGCACCGGTGAGGCCGAATACTTCGTCGGCAGCCACCGCGCGCCGGACTTCCTGTTCGGCGGCGTCAGCAAATGGGCCGAGACCTTCGGCGAAGACCATCCCCGCTTCCTCGCCAGCATCGAGGAGGATGCGGTGAAGTACGGCCACCGCCGCGCCTCGTTCCTGGCGCGCGCCGGGGACATGCTGATCTTCCACGCCGACCTCGCGCATGGCAGCGCCCGCATCACCCGCCCGAACGCCACGCGGCGCAGCCTCGTCACACACTTCACGCCGAACTCGGAACAGCCGTTCTACCGCCGCTTCTCCAACCACACCGAGCTGAAGATGCCCACCTGCGTCTTCGTCTCGCAATACGGCCCGGTGAAGTAGCCGGGGCTCACGGCACAAAAAAGGGGCTGGGTCCTGCGACCCAGCCCCTTTTTCATTGCAAGTGAAGGCGGCGTCAGCCGGCCGCCACAACCGCCCGCTTGGTGATCACGCCGATCAGATGCGCGCGATACTCGGCGCTGGCGTGGATGTCGCTGTTCAGGCCATCGGCCGAAGCCTTCACACCCGCGAGCGCGTCAGCCGACCAGTTGGCGGCAAGTGCTGCCTCGGCGGCGGTGTGGCGAAACACCCCGCCCTGCCCGGCACCTGTGACGGCAACGCGCGTGCCGGCCGGGCCCTTGGCCACGAACACGCCGACCATCGCATAACGCGAAGCCGGGTTCTTGAACTTCACATAGGCGGCCTTGCCCGGGATCGGGAAGGAGACCGAGGTGATGATCTCATCGGCGGCCAGCACCGTGGTGAACATGCCGTCGAAGAACTGATCGGCGGCGATGCTGCGCTTGTTGGTGGTGATCGTCGCCCCCAGGGCCAGCACGGCCGACGGATAGCAGGCCGACGGGTCGTTGTTGGCCAGGCTGCCACCGATCGTGCCGCGGTTGCGGACCTGGTTATCGCCGATGCCGCCGGCGAGTGCCGCCAGCGCCGGAATGGCGCGCTTCACGTCGGCCGAGTTGGCGACGGTGGCATGCGTGGTCATCGCCCCGATCACCACGGCGCTGTCGGTGACGGTGATGCCGGACAGGCCGAGCTTGGCCAGGGCAACCACCGTTTCCGGCTTGTTCAGCCGCTGCTTCAGCACCGGGATCAGGGTCTGCCCGCCGGCCAGCGCCTTGGCGTCACCCGCGAGGGCGGCCACGGCATCGGCGACGGTTGTGGGGCTTTTGAAAGCGAAATCGTACATGTGTTGTCCCTCGCGGATGCTTACTCGGCCGCCATGCGCGGGGCGGCGGCGTTGATGATCGACCAGATCTTCTGGGCGGTGGCGGGCATTTCGACGTGGCGCACGCCGTAGGGCTTCAGCGCGTCGACAACCGCGTTGATCACGGCCGGCGGCGAACCGATGGCACCCACCTCGCCGCAGCCCTTCGACCCCAGCGGATTGTGCGTGCACATCGTATTCTCGGTCGAGACGGCGAAGTTCGGCAGATCGTCGGCGCGCGGCATCGTGTAGTCCATCATCGAGCCAGACAGCAGCTGCGCGTTCTCGTCGTAGATCGCCGATTCCAGCAGCGCTTGGCCGATGCCCTGGGCCACGCCGCCCTGCACCTGGCCCTCGACGATCATCGGGTTCACCACCCGGCCCACGTCGTCCACCGCGGTGAAGTTCACCACCGTGGTCACGCCGGTCTCCGGGTCGATCTCGACCTCGCAAATGTGGCAACCGCCGGGATAGGTGAAGTTGTGCGGATCGTAGAACGCCGTCTCGTCCAGGCCCGGCTCGATTTCCTCGATCGGGTAGTTGTGCGGCACATAGGCGGTCAGCGCGATCTCACTCAGGGTCTTCGACCGGTCGGTTCCCGCCACCGAGAACTTACCGTCCTTGAACTCGATGTCGTCCACTGCGGCTTCGAGCAGATGGGCGGCGATCTTCTTGCCCTTGGTGATGATCTTGTCCATCGCCTTCACCATGGCCGACCCGCCGACGGCCAGCGAACGGCTGCCGTAGGTGCCCATGCCGAAGGGGATCTTCGAGGTGTCGCCGTGGACGATATCCACCTGGGAGAACGGCACGCCCAACTGATCGGCGACCAGCTGCGCGAACGTCGTCTCGTGGCCCTGGCCATGGCTGTGCGTGCCGGTGAACACCGTCACCGAGCCGGTGGGATGCACGCGCACATTCGCCACTTCATACAGGCCAGCACGGGCGCCGAGCGAGCCGACGACCTTCGACGGCGCGATGCCGCAGGCTTCCAGATACGTCGAGATGCCGATGCCGCGCAGCTTGCCCTTCGCGGCGGCGGCGGCCTTGCGGGCCGGGAAGCCGGCCCAGTCGGCCACTTTCAGCGCGGCGTCGAGCGTCGCGAAGTAGTCGCCGCTGTCGTATTGCAGCGCCACCGGGGTCTGATACGGGAAGGCGTCGCGCGGAATGAAGTTGCGGCGGCGCAGTTCCACCTTGTCCATCCCGGTGTCATGCGCGATGGCATCCACCAGCCGCTCCAGCAGGAACGTCGCTTCCGGCCGCCCGGCGCCGCGATAGGCGTCCACCGGCACGGTGTGGGTGAACACGGCCTTCACCTCGGCATAGATCACCGGCGTCTTGTAGGTGCCGGCCAGCAGCGTCGCATAGAGATAGGTCGGCACCGCAGGCGCGAAGGTGGAGAGATAGGCGCCCATGTTGCAGAGCGTGCTGACCTTCAGCGCGAGGAAGTTGCCGTCCTTGTCGAGCGCCATCGAGGCGGTGCTCACATGGTCGCGGCCATGCGCGTCGGACATGAAGGACTCGGTGCGATCCGCCGTCCACTTCACCGGGCGTTTGATCTTGCCGGCGGCCCAGGTGACGATTGCCTCCTCGGCATAGTGGTAGATCTTGCTGCCGAAGCCGCCGCCCACGTCGGGGGCCACCACGCGCAGCCGGTGCTCGGGCAAGCCGAGCACGAAGGCGCCCATCAGCAGCCGGATCACATGCGGGTTCTGGCTGGTGGTGTACAGCGTGTAGTCGCCGGACATCGAATCGAAGTCGCCGATCGCCGCGCGCGGCTCCATCGCGTTCGGGATCAGCCGGTTGTTCGAAAGCTCAATGGTGACGACCTTGTGGGCCCCGGCAAAGGCGGCTTCCTGTGCCGCCTGGTCGCCGATATGCCAGTCGTAGCACTGGTTGCCGGCGATCTCGTCGAACACCAAGGGCGCGCCGGGCTTGACCGCATCGGTCACGGTGGCGATGGCCGGCAGGTCCTCAAGCTCGATCACCAGCAGCTCGGCCGCGTCCTTCGCCTGCTGGCGGGTCTCGGCGATCACCACGGCGATGGGGTCGCCAACATGGCGCACCTTGCCCTCGGCGAGCACGGGGTGCTTCGGCTCCGCCATCGGCGAGCCGTCCTTGGAATGGATCTGCCAGCCGCAGGGCAGGCCGCCGATCGCCGCGAGATCGGCGGAGGTCAACACCGCCACCACACCCGGCGCGGCGAGCGCTGCCGTGGCGTCGATCGAGACGATGCGCGCATGCGGCCGGTCGCTGCGGCGGATGATGGCGTGGGTCTGGCCCGGACGGTTGATATCGTCCGTGTAGTTGCCGCGGCCACTGATGAAGCGCAGGTCCTCCTTGCGGCGGACGGAGGCGCCAATCCCTTCAAACGGTGCGTTCATGGAGGTCCACCCTGATGCTTATTTGCCCGTGGACCCGGCGCGGACGATACCGCACCGGTCGTCCCGGGCATTTTCCGTTCTATTCAGCCGCCTTGGCATGGATCAGCGGCTGCGAGGCCGCGATCGCCTTGACGATGTTGTGGTAGCCCGTGCAACGGCAGAGGTTGCCCTCCAGCCCGTGCCGGATCTCGTCGTCCGTCAGGCCCTGCGGGTTCTTGGCGACGAGGTCGATGGCGCTCATCACCATGCCCGGCGTGCAGAAGCCGCACTGCAGGGCGTGATGCTCACGGAACATCTCCTGCATCGGATGCAGCGTGCCATCGGCCGCGGCAAGACCTTCGATGGTGGTCACCTTCGTGCCATCGGCCTGAACGGCCAGCATGGTGCAGGCCTTCACCGAATTGCCATCGACATGCACGACGCAGGCGCCGCACTGGCTGGTGTCGCAGCCCACATGCGTGCCGGTCAGGCCCAGCTTCTCGCGCAGCAGTTCAACCAGAAGCGTGCGGCCCTCAACCTCGACAGTGGAGGTCTTGCCGTTCACCGTCAGTGTCACCTGAGGCATGTTTGTTCCCTTCCTGATCCCGGTCTCGATTGTCTGCCGGTCCGTGTGGGCGGAGTGTTGTCACCCGGGCCGGATATGGTCAAGCGCGGTTGATTGACAATAATGAATCGCTATGCGCTGACGGATACAACGCTATCCGGCACCACATCCAGATGGCAGGCAGACACCCGCCCAAGCCCCACATCGCGCAGCTGCGGCTCCTCGCTTTTGCACCGATCGAACACGAACGGGCAACGCGTATGGAACCGGCAGCCCGACGGTGGATTGATCGGGCTCGGCACATCGCCCTTGAGGATGATGCGGCTGCGCTTCACCGTCGGGTCCGGCACCGGCACGGCCGAGAGCAGCGCCTTCGTGTAGGGATGATGCGGGGTTGCGAACAGCGTCGAGCGGTCCGCCACCTCCACGATCTTGCCCAGATACATCACCGCCACTCGATGCGTCAGATGCTCGACGATGGCGAGGTCATGGCTGATGAACAGCAGCGCCAGTCCCAGATCGTCCTGCAGGTCGGACAGCAGATTGACGATCTGCGCCTTGACCGACACGTCCAGCGCCGAGACCGCCTCATCGCAGATGAT
The DNA here is from genome assembly GCA_945874805.1 of Asaia bogorensis. Classification (GTDB taxonomy): domain Bacteria; phylum Pseudomonadota; class Alphaproteobacteria; order Acetobacterales; family Acetobacteraceae; genus CAIRTN01. The sequence goes on from CAMCJI010000002.1 coordinate 43,314, forward strand.
CAGGTCGGACCCCGGCGCGAGCGCGCGCGCGATACCGATGCGCTGGCGCTGGCCACCGGAAAACTCATGCGGAAACCGGTGCATCGCATCGCGCGGCAGCCGCACCTTGTCCATCAGGGCTGCGACTCGGTCCTCCAACTCAGACCCCCGCGCGAGCCCGAAATTGACGATCGGCTCGCCGATGATGTCGCGCACCCGCTGGCGCGGATTGAGCGAGCTGAACGGGTCCTGGAACACCACCTGCACCCGCCGGCGCATCGGGCGCAGCGCGGCGTTGGACAGGTTGTCCACCCGCTTGCCGTCCAGCAACACCTCGCCATCGGTGATCGGATACAGCCGCAGGATGGCCTTGCCCACGGTCGATTTGCCGCAGCCGGACTCGCCGACGATCGACAGGGTCTCGCCCTTCTTGATCGAGAAGGACACGCCATCAACGGCATAGACGTTGCCGGTCTGCAGGCCAAGAATGCCGCCATGCAGCGGAAAATGCTTCTTGAGGTTGCGGACTTCGAGCAGCGGAGGGGGGGAGATTGCGTTCATCCGGTGCGTCCTCAGGCCACGTTGCTGCGTTCGGCGTAGTGGCAGGCAACCATATGCCCCGGCGACTTGATCTCCACCGCCGGCGCGACATTCCGGCAAAGATCGGTCACCAGCGCACAGCGTCCGGCGAAGGCGCAGCCCTTGATGCGCTGACGCAGGCTCGGCACCTGGCCCGGAATCTCCGTCAGCTTCGTGCGCCCCACATGCTCCATCGACGATCCCAGCCGCGGCACCGCGCCGAGCAGGCCGCGCGTGTAGGGATGCTGCGGGTTGAGGAACACCGCCTCGGCCGTGCCTTCCTCCACCTTGCGCCCGGCATACATCACCACCACCCGCTGCGCCATTTCCGCCACCACGCCGAGGTCGTGCGTGATCAGCATGATCGCACTGCCCAGCCGCGTCTTCAGGTCGCGCATCAGGTCGAGGATCTGCGCCTGGATCGTCACGTCCAGCGCCGTTGTCGGCTCGTCGGCGATCAGCAGCTTCGGGTTGCAGGCCAGCGCCATGGCGATCATCACCCGCTGGCGCATGCCGCCCGAGAGCTGGTGCGGATACTCGCGCACCCGCCGCCCCGGCGCGGGAATACCCACCAGCGTCAGCATCTCCACCGCCCGCTGTTCGGCCTGCTGCTTCGAGCGCCCCTCATGCCGCCGCACCGTCTCGCCGATCTGAAAGCCGACAGTCAGCACCGGATTGAGGCTGGTCATTGGCTCCTGGAAGATCATCGAGATGTCCTTCCCGCGGATCTGCTCCATCTCCATCGGCGTGGCGTCCAGCAACTCGCGCCCCTGGAAGCGGATCGAGCCGGCAATCTTGCCCGGCGGCTCCTGGATCAGCCGCAGGATCGACATCGAGGTGACGGACTTGCCGCAGCCGGACTCGCCCACGATCGCCAGCGTCTCGCCCGCGTCGATATGGAAGGACAGGCCCTCCACCGCCCGCACCACGCCATCCACCGTGCCGAAATGCGTCTGTAAATTCTCGACCTCAAGCAGAGGCCGATCAGATGTGCTGCTCATGCGGATCAGACCTTCTTGGCCATGCGCGGATCGAGCGCGTCGCGCAGACCGTCGCCGAGCAGGTTGACCGCCAGCACGGTGATGGAAAGGAACACGGCGGGGAAGAACACGATGTAGGGCTTCACCTGCCACAGCGCCCGGCCCTCGGCCATGATATTGCCCCAGGACGGGATGATCGGCGGCGTGCCTGCCCCGATGAACGACAGCGTCGCCTCGGTCAGCATGGCCGAGGCGGTGATGAACGTTGCCTGCACGATGATCGGCGCCATCGTGTTCGGCAGGATATGCTTGAAGATGATCTTCGGCGTGCTGGTGCCGGACGCCACCGCCGCCTCCACATAAGGCTGCTCACGAAGGCTCAGCACCACGCCGCGGACGAGACGCGCCACGCGCGGCACTTCCGCCACTGTGATGGCGATGATCACGTTCTGCACGCTGCCCCGCGTCAGCGCCATCAGCGCGATGGCGAGCAGAATGCCGGGAATGGACATCAGCCCGTCCATGATCCGCATGATGATCGCATCGGCCAGCCGCACGAAGCCGGATGTCAGCCCGATGGTCAGCCCGATGATCGAGGCGAAGAACGCCACCGAAAACCCGACGATCAGCGAAACCCGCGCGCCATACAGCACCCGCGAATACACGTCCCGCCCCAGCATGTCCGTGCCGAACCAATAAAGCTCGCTCGGCGCCCGCGTGCGCTTCGAGGGCGCCAGCGCCGTGGGATCGACCGTCCACAACAACGGCGCGAAGATCGCCATCGCCACGATCAGCGCCAGCAGCGTTCCGCCTACCGCGATGGTGGGGTAGCGGTAGATGAACATACCCACCTTCCCGCGCGCGCGGCGGGCCGGCAGAACCTCAGGAAGCTCGGGGGCCGCCGCAACGTCCCGTGCGGTCAGGATGGTGGTGCTCATCAGTAACGGATCCTCGGGTCGAAGACGGTATAGAGCAGGTCAACCAGCAGATTCACGACGACGTAGACGAAGCTGAACATCAGCACCACGCCCTGAATCACCGGATAGTCGCGCCGCAGAATGGCATCGACGACCAGCCGCCCCAGGCCCGGGATGGCGAACACGCTCTCGGTCACCACAGCACCGCCGATCAGGGCGGCAAAGCCGAT
>CAMCJI010000003.1 GCA_945874805.1 Asaia bogorensis
GTACCGATCGACCGGTACGGCAGGCGCCCCTTCCTCACGACCTGATGCCTTTCGGGCGGCGGGTCCAGGGGAACCTTTCCCCTGGCGGGGTCGAGGGGCGGAGCCCCCGCCTTGCCTTCCTTCCTACCGAGCCGCGCCGAGTGCCCAGGCGAGGACGCCCTTTTGGGCGTGCAGGCGGTTTTCGGCTTCATCGAACACCACGCTCTGCGGCCCGTCGATCACCTCTTCGGTCACTTCCTCGCCCCTGTGCGCCGGCAGGCAGTGCATGAAGATCGCATCGGGCGCGGCGCGGCGCATCAGCTCACCCGTCACCCGGTAGGGTGCGAGCAGATTGTGCCGGCTGGTATTCGGGTTGTCGGACATGCTGACCCAGGTGTCCGTCACCACGCACGCTGCCCCGGTCACAGCCACGGCGGGATCGTCCGTCAGTTCGATCGAAGCCCCCTGGCTGCGCGCCCAGGCGATCAGGTCGTCGGGCGGTGCCAGGCTCGCGGGGGTTGCCAGGCGCAGCGTGAAGCCGAACCGCACCGCGCTTTCGATCCAGCTGCGCGCAACGTTGTTGCCGTCGCCGCACCAGGCGATCACCCGCCCGGCGATCGGCCCCCGGTGCTCCTCGAACGTCATCACGTCGGCCATCAGCTGCACGGAGTGGCTGCGGTCGGTCAGCCCGTTGATCACCGGCACGGTCGCGTGCCGTGCCATTTCCAGCAGCCGCTCATGGTCGAACGTCCGCAGCAGGATCGCATCGACGTAGCGCGAGAGCACCCGCGCGGTATCCGCCAGCGTCTCCCCCCGCCCAAGCTGCGTATCGCTGTCGGACAGCACGACAACCTCGCCGCCAAGCTGCCGCATCCCCACTTCGAAGGACACGCGCGTGCGGGTCGAGGGCTTCTCGAAGATCATCGCCAGCGTCTTGCCGGCCAGCGGCCGCGAGGAGTCGCTCGCCCCTTTGAACCCCGCCGCGATGTCGAGCATCTGCCGCAGCGTCGCGGAGTCATGATCGCGGATGTCGATAAAATGCCGGGGGGAGGCGCGAGCCTCCCCCAGGGTCGTCGGCGCAGCGCGCCGTGTTGCCATGTTCACTGGGCCGCTGCGGGTGCGGCCGCGGCCGCCATCTTGGCGACGGCACGGCGCAGCATGGCCAGGGCCTCGGCGATATCCGCATCCGTCACCACCAGCGGCGGCGCGACGCGCAGCGTGTTGTCGCCGGCGGTGATCACCATCAGCCCTTCTTCCTGGGCCGCCGCCTGCACCGCGCCCACCGGCCCGACGCATTTGAGCCCTTGCAGCAGCCCGGCGCCGCGATGCACTTCGAACACGCCGGGGTAGTCGCGCAGCAGGCTCTCCAGCCCGTCCCACAGCATCCGCCCCTTGCGCGCGACGTCGTCGAGGAATCCGGGCGCCAGCACCACGTCCAGCACCGCATTGCCCGCGGTGCAGGCGAGCGGATTGCCGCCATAGGTGGTGCCGTGCGTCCCCGGCCCGAGCGCGCGCGCGGCTTTTTCCACCGCCAGCACGGCGCCGAGCGGGAAGCCGCCGCCGATGCCCTTCGCCGCCGCCACCACATCCGGCCGGATGCCCGCCCATTCATGCGCGAACAGCTTGCCGGTGCGCCCGATGCCGGACTGCACTTCGTCCAGCCCCAGCAGCAGCCCGAACTCGTCGCAGGTCGCCCGCAGGTCGCGCAGGAACTGCAGGTCGGCCGGCCGCACGCCGCCCTCGCCCTGCAACGGCTCCACGATGATGCCGGCGGTCTGCGGCCCGATCGCGTCGCGCACCGCGTTCATGTTGTTGAACGCGACCTGATCAAAGCCTTCCGCCGCCGGGCCGAAGCCCTCCTGGTATTTGGCGTTGCCGGTCGCGGCCAGCGCGCCGAGGGTGCGGCCGTGGAAGGCGCCCTCGAAGGTGATGATGCGGTAGCGGTCCTTGTGCCCCGCATCATACTGGGTGCGCCGGATCATCTTGATCATGCCTTCGTTGGCTTCCGCCCCCGAATTGCAGAACAGCACGGAATCCGCGAACGAATTGGCCACCAGCCGCGCCGCCAGCTCCTCCGCCTGCGGAATGCGGTACAGGTTCGAGACATGCATCACCTTGTGCGCCTGCGCCGAGATGGCGTCCGCCAGGTGCTTGTTGCCATGGCCGAGGGACGCGGTGGCGATGCCCGCGCCGAAATCGAGCAGTCGTCGTCCGTCGGTCGTCCACAGCCAGGCGCCTTCGCCCCGCTCGAAAGCGAGGTCGGCACGGTTGTAGTTCGGCGTCAGGGCGGGAATCATGCGATCACGGTCCTCGGATGGCCCCTCTCGTGGGGGCCGTTTCTCCCGGCCGCCTGCGGGCTATGGCGCGCGGGGTTCCGGGAAGGCGGAATGATGGGGCTGGCAACGACGCGGAGTCAAACCTGACACGCAAGCCATGTGTGCATGGGTTCCTTGCATCCGCCCGGCGTGGCATCCTGACGGCATGGCCAAGCCCCCTCTCACCGCCGGCCCCGCGCCCACCGCCGCCACCCTGCGCGAGGCGGCGCTCGCGCATCTCGCCCGCTTCGGCACCACCCGCGCCGGCCTGCTGCGGGTGCTGCAACGCCGGATCGAGCGCTGGGCCCGCCTCGCCGGGCCGGACGCGGACACCGCCCCCTCCCGCGCCGCCGCCGCCGCGGTCGTCGCCAAACTCGCCGAACTCGGCGCGGTGGATGACGCCGCCTACGCCGCCAGCCGCGCCCGCAGCCTCGGCCGCGCCGGCCGCTCGCGGCGCGCCACCCTCGCCCATCTCCGCACCAAGGGCGTCGCCGCCGAGACCGCCACCGCCGCCACCCCGGACGACCCGGACGCCGAACGCGCCGCCGCCCTGGCCTTCGCCCGCCGCCGCCGCTTCGGCCCCTTCCGCACGAGCGAGCCCGACGAGAAAACCACCCATCGCGAGCTCGGCGCCATGGCCCGCGCCGGCTTCAGCCAGGAAGTCGCCCGCGCCGCGCTGGCCACCCACCCCGACGAGGCGGAGGCGCTGGTGATCGCGCTCAAGCAATCATGACCCGCACCTTCACCACGCCGCCCGACGCCGACGACTTCGCCGCCCTCGCCGAACGCGCCCTCGCCAGTATCCCCGCGAGACTGCGCCGCCACGTCCACGGCGTCGGCATGACCATCGAAGACCTCGCCGACGACGAAACCATCGCCGAAATGGGCCTCGAAAGCCCCTGGGAACTGACCGGCCTCTACCACGGCACCCCCCTGCACCAGCGCAGCGTCGATGACGTGATGCGCCTGCCCGACCGCATCTTCCTCTATCGCCAGGCCATCCTCTTCGAATGGGTCGAACTCGGCGAAGACCTCGAAACCCTCGTCCGCAGCGTCCTCATCCACGAAATCGCCCACCACTTCGGCTTCTCCGACGCCGATATCGAAGCGCTGGAACGCGAATAGCCCGCCGAACGCGCCTCCGCCCACTTGGTGACCCCAACAAAGGCCAAGTGGAGGGAAGCGAGGAAGTCTTCTTTTTGTGAACAAAAAGAAGCAAAAAACTTTATGCGTTGGGTGTGGCTTTGGTGGCGGGTTTGGTTTCTGGTGCGAGTGGATTTTATGGCTTCGCCGGCTTTGCCGCGTCCATCCAGTTTTGCGGCGAAGCCCTGAACAAAAGTTTTTTGCTTCTTTTTTTCAAAAAAGAAGACTCTTCCTGCCACTTGCCTTCTCCTTTCTGGCTTTCACCTGGACGGAGCATTTCAAACCAAAAAGAAAAAAATCCTTGCAACCACTGACGCAAGACGTTAGTTTAACTCCCATGTTCGCACCCCGCTTCACCGCCATCGTCCGGCACCTGCAGACCACGATGGGCAACCATGTCACCCGGCATGACCTGCATGGGCCGCTGCTGGTCCTGGTCTGGAACCGGCTGACGCGGATGTTCCAGCGGTTCGAACGCCTCGTCGCCCAGTGGCGGGCAGGCACTCTGCCGAAGCCCCGCCCCTCCCGCGCCGGCCAGCCGCGCCCCACCGACCGTACCCCGTCGCCCTTTCCCCGCCAGCACGCCTGGCTGCTCATCCTCGCGCGCGCGGCCGCCGCCATCGCCGCGTTCCAGCTCCGCACGCTGATGACGGATGCGGAGCTGCGCGTCTTCCTCGCCGAATGCCCCCGCGCCGGGCGCGTCCTGCGCCCGCTCTGCCACATGCTCGGCATGCACCCCAGCGAGACCGAGCTCGCCCCCATCCGCCTGCCGGCCCGCTTGCGCAAGCCCCGCAAGCCCCGCCCGAAGGCCGAGCCCAGGCGCCGCCTCACCCCGATCCACCTCACCCGCGCCCAGATCGACAGGATGACCGCGGCCGAGCTGACCCACCTCTTCGGCCGGCTGCCGCCGCATTTCCCGCTGCCGATCCCCAACCTCAACCACATCCGACGAAAAATCGCCGCCGGATGATCCGGGGAGACCTGCGGCCTATTATATTACGATAAAATAATAATAAGCCCCAACCCTCACATCCGCAGATGCGTTGCCAGAAACGCCATCGCCCGGCGCAGGAAATACGGCTTGGACCAGACGGTGGTGTGGTCGTCATTCGGCAGCGGAATGAACTCGAAATCCCGGTCCGCCTCGATCAGCGCCGCCGCGAGCTGCATGGTCAGGGCCGGATGCACATTGTCGTCCATGTCGCCGGTGGCCAGCAGCAGCTTGCCCTGCAAATTCGCCGCATACGGCGGATTGGCCGCACTGGCATAGCTCCCGCCGCCCTCGGCATTGCGGCGGATCGGCCCCATGTATTTCTCCGCCCAGGCCGCGCTGTAGCCCATCTGGTCGTGATTGCCGGACGTGGCGACGCCGACATGGAACACATCGGGGTATTCCAGCATCGCCCGCACGGAGGCATAGCCCCCGCCGGAATGGCCCATGATGCCAACCCGCGAGATATCGAACCAGGCATGCCGCCCCGCCAGTTGCCGCAGCGTCGCCACATGGTCCGCCAGCGTACCGGGATCGTCCATCCGCCCGTAGCAGGTGTCGTGGAACGCCTTCGAGCGCAGCGGCGTGCCGCGGCCATCGACGTTGATGACGATGCAGCCCAGCTCCGCAAACGCCTGCGGCAGGCTGGAGCGGCCAAGCTCGGTCACCGTATCCGTCAGCATCACCGTCGGCAGCTTGCCGATCTGCGGGCCGGGATAGATGTAGTCGATCACTGGATAAAGTCTGGCTGGATCGAAATCCACCGGCAGCCACATCGCCCCGAAAATCTCCGTCTGCCCGTCCGCCGCCAGCGCCGTGAACGGCACCGGCCAGCGCCAGGGCAGATCCGCATCGAGCGCGGCCGTCTCCAGCACCGCCACCAGCGACCCATCCGCCCGCCGCACCTCGGAGACCGGCAGTGTCGTCAGATCGGCATGCGTGTGCACAAAAAACCGGCCAGACGGCGCGCGATACGCTCCGGCATCCACCGGCGGGCGGATATGATCGCGCGGCAGGCGCTTGGCCGGCATGGCTAACAGATGGTCGTCGCTCCCCGGCGTCAGCACCGTGAACCCCGAGCCGTCCAGCCCCACCCGGCAGAGGGTGCGATGGTAGGGGTTCGGGCTCAGCCCGCCAGCCAGGATTTCCACGAAGCCATCGCCGACATGCACGATGTCGCGCACCACGAAGGCACCCTCGGTGATCCGGTGCTTCAGCGCCCCGGTCGCGAGGTCGCGCAGATACAGATGCGCCCAGCCATCCGCCTGGGAGAACCAGATGAATTCGCCCCGCTCCGCCAGCACCCGGAAATTCGGCAGCCCGGCCACGGAAAGATTGGTGTCGATGAAGGTCTCGACCGTCTCGGTGAACACCTCGCGCACGGCCCCACTGGCGGCATCGATCTCCAGCAGGCTCAGCCGCTGGCAGGAGCGATCGCGGTCGAGCAGATGCACACGGGTGGAATCAGCCGTCCACCACGCCTCTTCCTTCTCGATGCAGGTGGTCATGCCGGTCACATGCGGGCCGGCCGGGCAGAGGCGCACCGCCCCTGTCGCCACCTCGATCACGCAATGCGTCTCCAGCGGCACGGCGGCATCACCGGCATAGGCGAACTTCATGCTGTGCAGCACCGGCCGCGGCCCGCCCGGGGCGTGCTGCAGCAAGGCGAGATCGAGCACCGCCCGCTCATCCAGCCGGGAGGTCAGCAGATACCGCCCATCCGGCGACCACAGCACATTCGCCGGCAGCACAATGCCCCGCCGCCGCAGGGTGATGGTGATCAGGTTGCTGTCCGGCGACTTGCCATAGGCAAAATGCACCGCCCCATCATGGGTCAACCGCCGCTCGCCACCGCCGGGAATATCCCGCAGCCACAGATCATGCCCGCGGCAGAACACCGCCTGCGACCCGTCGGGCGAGGCCACCTCGCCAGGCCGCAACGCCAGCGGCGCCGGGCTGACGGCGCCATCGGCCAGCCCGACCCAGCGCCCATCCGCCAGCTTCACCCGCCCGCCATCGGGATCGACCTCGACGACCGGCAAAGCACCAGCCGGCACCGGGCTGCCGATGATGCCCGTCAGCAAAACCGCCGCCGCCTCATGGTCGAAAGCCAGGGCAGTGGCCCCGCTGGCGGCATCGGTGACGACGAAGCGAATCCCGTCCGGCCCCTCGCGCCGATACCAGAACCGGTCGGTCTGCCCGATCCAGTGCGGACGGACCTGCGGATTGAACAGGCGTGGCCGCAGGGCAGGGGGAAGATACGCCGCTGCCCGCTGCAAACCTTCAGTTGTCACCATCACGTCCCCCTGTCCTGCGTCACCGCAAAGGGTAGAGACGGGCTGGCCGCGCGTCTATTCCGCCTGGGCCGAGGCGTCCGAGCGTGTGGCACCGACGCGGCTGGCCAGGGCTGCGGCCATGAAGTCGTCGAGCGCCCCATCGAGCACCGCGTCCGGATTGCCTTTTTCGACGCCGGTACGCAGGTCCTTCACCATCTGATAGGGCGCCAGCACGTAGCTGCGGATCTGGTGGCCCCAGCCGATATCGGTCTTGGCGTTTTCCTGGGCGTTGTGGATCGCCTCGCGCCGCTGCAACTCAGCCTCGTACATCCGCGCCCGCAGCATGCCCATGGCGGTGGCGCGGTTCCGATGCTGGCTACGGTCGGTCTGGCAGGCGACGACGATGCCGCTGGGGATATGGGTAATGCGGATGGCGGATTCGGTCTTGTTGACGTGCTGCCCGCCGGCGCCGGAGGCGCGGTAGGTATCCACCCGCAGGTCTGACGGGTCGATCTCGATCTCGATCGTGTCGTCCACCACCGGATAGACCCAGACGGAGGCGAAGCTGGTCTGCCGCCGGGCCGCCGCGTCGAAGGGGCTGATCCGCACGAGGCGATGCACCCCCGCCTCGGTCTTCATCCAGCCATAGGCGTTCGGCCCGGTGATCTGCAGCGTCACGGATTTGATGCCGGCCTGCTCGCCCTCGGATTGTTCGATCAGCTGGATCTTGTAGTCGTGCTTTTCCGACCAGCGGCTGTACATCCGCATCAGCATCTCAGCCCAGTCCTGGGCCTCGGTGCCGCCGGCGCCGGCGTTAATTTCGACGAAGCAGTCGTTGCCGTCGGCCTCGCCGGAGAGCAGGGATTCGATCTCGCGCCGCTTCGCCTCGGCCGCCATGGCTTTCAGCGAGGCGAGCGCCTCGGCCACCAGCCCGGCATCGCCCTCGGCCTCGGCCATCTCGGTCAGCTCGATGGCGTCGGCGACATCACGTTCGAGGGCGCGAACCGCGTCCACGCCCGAGGCGATGCGATTGCGTTCGCGCATCATCGCCTGCGCGGCCGCCGCATCCTTCCAAAGGTCGGGGTCTTCGGCGCGGTTGTTCAGTTCTTCCAGGCGTCCGAGGGCTGCATCCCAGTCAAAGATGCCTCCTCAGCAGTGCCACGGACTGCTTGATCTGTTCGTTGAGGGCGTCGGATTCGGCGGACATGGCTCGATCTCTAGGGGGTGAAGTTGGCGGTTAGTACAATCCGCCCAGCGCGCTGTCGACTCCGCCGGCCGGGGCAGAGCCGCCGGCGGCTACGCCGCCGATTGCTGGTGCAGGTGTGCCGACGACGGATTGGGAGGCGCCGGGCTCCTGCCCGGGCTTGAACGCATCGGTCACGCTGCCGCGGCCGGTGTCCCAGCTGCCCAGGGTCACGCCGGGTGGCGGCACGAAGGGGAGGGGCGGGCGGCCACGCAGGGCGGCGGCCATGAAGTCGCGGAAGATCACTGTGGCGTTCGACCCGCCGGTTTCGTTGTTGCCCAGGCTGGTCGAGTTGTCGAACCCCATCCACACCACGACCGCGAGATCGGGGGTGAAGCCGACGAACCAATTGTCGGTGAAGTCCTGGCTGGTGCCGGTCTTGCCGGCCAGCGGGCGGCCCAGGCCCGTGCCGGCGGCGGTGCCGGTGCCTCGCTGGACCACGCCCTGCATCATCAGGGTCAGCTGGAACACGCTCTCGGGATCGGCGACCTGCGGGCGGCTGTCGCTGATCTGGGGCCGGCGGCCGGGATCGTCGCAGCCCTGGCAGTCCAGCCCCGGGTTGCGCCAGATGACCTGCCCGGTGCGGTCCTGCACCGTGTCGATCACCGTCGGCAGCACCTCGCGCCCGCCATTGGCAATCGCGGCATAGGCGGCGGCCTGGCGCAGGACGGTGGTTTCCACCGCGCCGAGGGCGGCCGGCAGCACGCGTGGCATGTTGTCGACGACGTGGAAGCTGATGGCGTTGCGGGCCACCGCCTCCATGCCGATCTTGTCCGCCACACGCACGGTGACGAGGTTGAGCGACTTCTCGAGGGCGACGCGCAGCGAGACCGGGCCGCTGAAATCCTGGTCGAAATTCGCCGGCCGCCATTTGCCCGCCGCGCCCTGGTCGAGCACGAAGGGCGCGTCCAGGAAGCGTTGCGACGGCGAGATGCCCGCCTGCAGCGCCGAGAGATAGACGATCGGCTTGAAGCTGGAGCCGGGCTGGCGGTTGGCCTGGGTGGCGCGGTTGAACTGGCTCGTCTCGAAACTCCAGCCGCCGGAGAGGGCGACAACGCGGCCGGTGGCGGGTTCCACCGCCGCCAGCGCGCCCTGCACCTGCGGGATCTGGCGCAACAGCAGCCGCTCGGGCCGGCCCGGTGTCCGGCCGGCAGCCGGGGTGGCGGCGACGGGCTCCGCCATCACCACATCGCCGGGCTTGAGCACGTCGGCGGCCCGGCGGGGGGCGGGGCCAAGCTTCTTGTCGTCGAGCGCCGGCCGTGCCCAGGCGAGGTCGGCCAGCTGCATCGGCAGCACCCGCGGCGTGGCGGGGGCGGCGCCTGCCGGGCGGTCGAGCACGCCCAGTTTGGCCTCGCCGTCAGTCATGTCCAGCACTACGGCGAGCCGCCAGTCGGGCAGCATGCCATGCGGGCGGGTGAGGGTGGGCAGGGCGGCGGCCCAGGTGGTGCGCAGGGCCGGGCCGGGCTCCAGCCTGGTGACGGGGCCGCGCCAGCCGCCGCGCCGCTGGTCGTAGCGGATCAGGCCCTCGCGCAAAGCCCGGTCGGCGGCGGCCTGCATGGCCGGATCGACGGTGGTGCGCACGGACAGGCCGCCCTGGGTGGTCTGATCCGGGCCGAACTGCTCGACGAGCTGGCGGCGGACCTCCTCGGCGAAATACTCGCCCCCCGCGATCGTCTCCGGGCGGCGGAACGGGGAGGGGGTGATCGGCGTCGCCTTCGCCGCCGCCGCCTCGGCCGGGGTGATCGCGCGGTCCTCGGCCATGCGGTCGAGCACCCAGTCGCGGCGGATCTTGGCGGCGTCAGGCGAGCGGAAGGGGTTGTAGTTGTTCGGCGCCTTCGGCAGCACCGCCAGGAACGCCGCTTCCGGCAGGGTCAGCTCATCGAGCGTTTTGTTGAAATAGGCCTGGGCGGCCGAGGCGACGCCGTAGGCCTGCAGCCCGAGATAGATCTCGTTGAGATACAGCTCGAGGATGCGGTCCTTGCTCAGGCTCTGCTCGATGCGGATGGCCAGGATCGCCTCGCGTGCCTTGCGCGCGAGCGACATCTCGTTGCCGACCAGCATGTTCTTCGCTACCTGCTGGGTGATCGTCGAGGCGCCGACCGGGCGCTTGCCGGTGCCGTAATTGGCCACGCCCACCATGACGGCACGCGCGATGGCGATGGGGTCCAGGCCCTTATGGATGGTGAAGTTCTGGTCCTCGGTGGAGATGAAGGCCTGCTTCACGAGGTCGGGGATCGCCCCGATCGGCACGAACAGCCGGCGTTCCGTCGCGAGTTCGGCCAGCAGGCGGGAATCGGCGGTGTAGACCCGGCTCATCACCCGCGGCTGGTAATCCGCCAGGCCCGCATGGTCGGGCAGGTCGGCGCTGAAGTGCTGATAGGCGACATAGGCGCCCACGCCGCCCGCCACGCCGCCGAGGGTCAGCAGCGCGAACAGGATGCCGAACAGCCGGCCGAGCACGCGCCGGACCGGGCCGCGCGGCGGGCGCGGCGGCTTTGGCGGCGGGGCTGCCGCCTGGCGGGAAGGCTGCGCCAGGCGCGCGCCGGCAGTGAATGGCTGGGTCATGACCGTTCAAATATAGGATGCCGCGGCAAGATGCGCGGGGTTGATTATACGCAATGACGGCGCCGATTACGCTTTTTGGAAATACGCGTCCACGGCCCGTTTCATCGCGGCTGCCACGCGGGCGCGATGCTCTGGCCGGCGCAGCGCGGCCTCATCGGCCCGGTTGGACATGAAGCCCATCTCCACCAGCACGCTGGGGATGTCGGCGGCCTTCAGCACCGCGAAGCCGGCATGGCGTGCGGGATTAGGCAGCAACGGCAGGTCCGGCTTCAGGGCGACGACGACGCTGCGGGCGAAGCGGGCCGAGCCGGCCCGCGTCTCCTGGCGCACGAGGCTGATCAGGATGCGGGCGACCTCCGGCGGCGTGTCCTTGAAGTTGACGACCCCGAAGCGGTCGGCCGCGTTCTCGCGCTTCGCCAGCGCCGCCGTCTGGCTGTCGGAGGCGGATTCGTCGAGGGTGTAGACGCTGGCGCCGCGCACCGCATGATCGGGCAGGGCATCGGCATGGATCGAGACGAACAACGAGGCCGCGCGCTTTTGCGCCATCGCCACGCGCGCTTCCAGCGGGATGAACACGTCGCGCCCCCGCGTCAGCGCCACCCGGTAGCGGCCGGTGGCTTCGAGCTGGCGGCGCAGATCCTGGGCGGTGGCGAGGGCCACGTGCTTCTCGTAGGTGCCGGAGACGCCGATCGCGCCGGGGTCCTTGCCGCCATGTCCGGGGTCGAGCATCACCAGCGGCAGGACGGATTTCGCCGCGGGCCTGGGGGGAGGGGCGGCGGCTGCGCGCTCCGGCAGCAGGAACCACGCGGCCGCACCGGCACCGAGCAGCACGCGACGAGGGACCACGGAGGAGGCTCCTTTGTCAGAGACGGGGGTGAAACGCGCGGCATTGGTTAACAGATTGCATTCAGGTTGTCAGCTTGTTCATTGATTGCGGCTGGTTCACGGCGATTTCGCGGCAGTGTGAGCCATAGGCAGCGGGAGGCTGCATTGCGACGCTTGCGGCAGCGGGCAGTTTGCGTCATGGTCGAAATCGCTTCGGCGGCGTGCCGGAGCGTGTGGACGCGGGTTCGGCGCGATGCGCTGGGATCGGAACGCCAGAACACAGCAGGCACGCCATCGCCCGCGCCGCGCGCGCCCCTCTTGGCTGCGCGCAGGATCGTCCCTTTCGGGGATGGCGCCGGGGCCGCACGCGCGGCCGGCACCGAGTTCCACCGGGGCGGCGCTTCCGATCGCGAGGCGCGCCCGACCGCAGTCGCAGGATTCCATGGCCCGTTTCGCGCCGCCCACCCCCGCCGTTTTGCCGCTTCCCGCGGCATGTCCGGCGTTTGCGCGCACGGCCCTGTCCAAACCACATCCCCTGCTTTCGCCGCGTTCGGTCCAGCCGCCCCTCCCTGTAAGCACATCCCGCCTCGCCGGACGCAGATCGCTGCGCCGGCCGACGCCGGGGCCACGGAGTTCATGGCTGAATGACCAAGCGCATCCTGATCGATTCCACCCACGCGGAAGAAACCCGCGTGGTGGTGCTGGACGGTAACCGCCTCGAGGATTTCGACGTCGAGACATCGACGAAGAAGCAGCTCAAGGGAAACATCTATCTCGCCAAGGTCGTCCGCGTGGAGCCCTCGCTCCAGGCCGCCTTTGTCGAATATGGCGGCGGCCGGCACGGCTTCCTCGCCTTCGGTGAAATCCATCCCGACTACTACCAGATCCCCGTCGCCGACCGGCAGCGCCTGTTGGCCATGCAGGCCGAGGAGGCCCGCGCCGAGGAGGACGAGGACGACGACGCCCCGCCGCCGCCGCGCACCCAGATCGTGGACCAGCCGGACGAACCCGGCGAGTTCGGCGAGACGACGCATGGCGCGCTGAGCCATGGCGAACTGACCACCGGCGAGGCCGAGGAACCCGCCATCGACGGCGACGACGAAGCCGAACAGGCCCCCCCCGAAAGCCTCGGCGGCGAGAACGACACCTTCGAGGGCAATGGCGCCGAGGAGGCCTCCCGCCGCCGCGCCGCCCGCTTCCTGCGCAACTACCGCATCCAGGAGGTCATCCGCCGCCGCCAGATCCTGCTGATCCAGGTGGTCAAGGAGGAGCGCGGTTCGAAGGGTGCCGCACTCACCACCTACATCTCGCTCGCCGGCCGCTTCTGCGTGCTGATGCCCAATTCGCCGCGCGGCGGCGGCATCTCCCGCAAGATCACCTCCGCCGCCGACCGCCGGCGCCTGAAGGAGATCACCGCTGAGCTGGAAATCCCCGCCGGCATGGGCCTGATCGTCCGCACCGCCGGGGCCGCCCGGCCGAAGCCGGAAATCCGGCGGGACTGCGAGTATCTGATGAACCAGTGGGACAGCATCCGCGAGATCACCATGCGCTCCTCGGCGCCGGCGCTGATCTACGAGGAAGCAAGCCTCATCAAGCGGACCATCCGCGATGTCTATTCCCGCGACATCGACGAGGTGATGGTCGATGGCGATGAGGGCTGGAAGGCGGCGCACGACTTCATGCGCATGCTGATGCCCAGCCACGCCAAGAAGGTGCAGCTCTGGCGCACGCAGGAAGGCGCCCGCGGCACGCCGCTGTTCGTGCGGCACTCGGTGGACGCCCAGCTCGACGCGATGATGAGCCCCACCGTGCAGCTCAAGTCCGGCGGCTACCTCGTCATCAACCAGGCCGAGGCGCTGGTGGCCATCGACGTCAACTCCGGCCGCTCCACCCGCGAGCGCGGCATCGAGGAGACGGCGCTGCGCACCAACCTGGAGGCCGCCGACGAGGTGGCCCGCCAGCTGCGCCTGCGCGATCTCGCCGGGCTGATCGTCATCGACTTCATCGACATGGAAGCGCGCAAGCACAATGCCATGGTCGAATCGCGCCTGAAAAACGCGCTGAAGGTCGATCGCGCCCGCATCCAGGTGGGCTCCATCAGCCATTTCGGGCTGCTGGAAATGAGCCGCCAGCGGCTGCGCCCCTCGCTGACCGAGACCAACTTCATCACCTGCCCGCATTGCAACGGCATGGGCCATGTGCGCAGCACCGAAAGCAGCGCCATCCACGTGCTGCGCGCGATCGAGGAGGAGGGGGCGAAGGCCCGCGCCAGCCTGATCACCGTGCACGCGGCGGCCTCCATCGTGCTGTATCTGCTCAACCACAAGCGCGAGCGGCTGCAGGACATCGAGCTGCGGATGGCGATGCGCGTGCATTTCGCGGTGGATGACAACCTGATCCCGCCGAATGTGCGCATCGAGCGCCTCAAGCCCGCGCTCAGCGAATCCGAGCGCGCCGCCTATGTGCCGATCGCCGCGGCACCGCCGCCGCCGGTGGTGTACGAGGAGGTGGAGGAGGAGGATATCCCCGACCTCGTCGCCGCCACGCCGGAGCCGGAGGACGAGTCCAAGGAAGCTGAAAAGCCTGCCGCCAGCGAGTCGGCTGATGAGGCCGAGCGCGGCCGCAAGCGCCGCCGCCGCCGCCGTGGTGGCCGCCGTGAGGACGGCACAGCCGAAGCCGGCGAAGGCGAGGCCGCGACCGAGGGTGTGGCCGAGGAAGCCGTCGCCGCCGAGCCGGTGGCCGTGGAAGCGGTTGAGCCTGCCGAGCCTGCCGCCGCTGCCGAGGTGACCGAGGGCGCCGAACCCGTGCCCGTGCCCGTCGTCGCCGTCGCCGTCGCCGCCGACCCGGCTGCCGGCGAACAGCCGGCAATCCCGGCCGAGGAGCTCGACGAGAACGGCCTGCCGAAGCCGCGCCGCCGCGGCCGCCGTGGTGGCCGCCGGCGCAGCGGCCGGCGTGAGGATGGCAGCCCGGAGACGGAAGCTGGCGAGGAGCCGGCCGCCGTGGCCGAGCCCGCGCCCATCGTTACCGCACCCGTCGTTGCCGCCCCACCGCCGCCTCCCCCTCCACCTCCGGTCTTCGCTCCCCCGGCCTATACCGGCCCCACCCCGGCCAACCCCTTCGGCGGCCAGCCCTTCGACATCTTCGACATTATGGAGCAGGCCGAACGCGCCCAGGAGGAAGCCGCTGTCCGCGCGGCAGCAGCCTCCGCGCCCGTACCGCCGGCTCCGGTGCCGCCCGCCCCTGCTCCGGTTGTGGTGGAGGTCGTGATCGCCGAGCCGGTGGCCGAGTTGCCGATTGAAGTGCCTGCGGCCGTCGTGCCGGCCCCGGTTGCGGTGGTCGAGCCTGTGGCCACGGCGCCGGCGGCCGACCCGTCGGTCATCCAGCCCATCGTGATCGGGCAGGACCCGGTGAGCGTGCCGGCCAAGCGCGGCTGGTGGAAGCGCTGATCCGATCGGGGCGGGTGCGAACCCGCCCCGACTGCTTCTGTTCGGCTTTGTTCCAGCCAGCCGCTCCGGCGCTATCCCCTCTCGGCCGATTTGCCATCAGGCACAACAATATCAACCCCTGAGGAACGCCAGCATGAGAACCGCCGCATCTGAACCCGCCCCGGCCTGGCGCCGGCAGGATGTGCTTGGTGGCGTGGTGCTGCTGCTCGTTGCCGGTCTGGCGTTGTGGCAGAGTGCCGGGCTGCCTGCCGGCACGCTGGGCAGCATGGGCGCGGGCATGATCCCTCGCCTGCTGGCCGTGCTGCTGGCCGGTCTTGGCCTTCTGCTCGTTATCTCCGCCGTGACCGGAGGTTCCGCGCCGCTGGAACGCTGGACCTTGCGTGGCCCGGTGATGATCCTCGGCGCGGTTGTGCTGTTCGGCCTGTCCGTGCGTGGCCTGGGCCTGGCTGTCGCCGGGCCGCTGGCCGTTTGCGTCGGTGCGCTGGCGAGCCCTGAGACCCGCCTGCGTGAGACGCTCATCTTCGCGGTCGTGCTGACCGCCTTCTGCGTCGGGCTGTTCAAATTCGCCCTCGGCCTGCCGATCCCCTTCGCGCCCTGGCTGGTGGGGTACTAAGCGCATGTTCGACCTGATCGCCAACCTCAGCCTCGGCTTCGCCACCGCCCTCTCGCCGATGAACCTTGCCTTGTGCTTCCTCGGCTGCCTCGTCGGCACGCTGATCGGCGTACTGCCCGGGGTCGGCCCGATCGCCACGATTGCGATGCTGATGCCGCTCACCTTCAAGGTGGACCCGACCGGCGCGCTCATCATGCTCGCCGGGATCTATTACGGCGCGCAGTACGGCGGCTCCACCACGGCGATTCTCATCAATATCCCCGGGGAGGCGACCTCCGTCGTCACTGCCCTCGACGGTCATGCCATGGCCAAGGCCGGTCGGGCGGGCGTGGCGCTCGGCACGGCGGCCATCGCCTCCTTCATCGCCGGCACGGTGGCAACGCTGGTGATCGCCGCGATCGGCGCGCCGCTCACCCGCCTCGCCTTGCTGTTCGGCCCGGCGGAGTATTTCGGGCTGATGGTCTTGGGCCTGACCCTGGCGGTCGTGCTCGCGCGCGGCTCCGTGCTCAAGGCGGTGATCATGATCGTCTTTGGCGTGCTCCTCGCCACGGTCGGCACCGACCTGGAAAGCGGCGAGGCACGGCTGACGATGGGCTTTGCCAGCCTGGAGGACGGCATCGATTTCGCCGTGCTCGCTATGGGCGTGTTCGGCATCGCCGAGGTGATGCGGAACCTGGAGACGCCGGAGACGCGCGATGTTGTGCGGGCTCCGATCGGCCGCCTGCTGCCCTCCATGGCCGATATGCGCCAGTCGCTCCGCCCGATGCTGCGCGGCACGCTGCTGGGCTCGGTGCTCGGCATCCTGCCTGGCAATGGCGCCGTGCTCGCCCCCTTCGCCTCCTACACGCTGGAGAAGAAGTTCGCGGCCGACGGCTCGCGCTTCGGCCGCGGCGCCATCGAGGGCGTCGCCGGCCCCGAGGCCGCGAACAACGCCGGCGCCCAGACCGCCTTCATCCCGCTGCTCACCCTCGGCATCCCGCCCAATGCGGTGATGGCGCTGATGGTCGGTGCGATGACCATCCACGGCGTCATCCCCGGCCCGCAGGTGATGACCAAGAACCCCGCCCTGTTCTGGGGCATGATCGCCTCGATGTGGATCGGCAATCTGATGCTGCTGATCATCAACCTGCCGCTCGTCGGGCTTTGGGTGAAGCTGCTGCAGGTGCCCTACCGGCTGATGTTCCCCGCCATCCTGCTGTTCTGCTGCATCGGCATCTATTCCATCAACAACAACCCCGACGACGTGTACTTCACCGCCTTCTTCGGCTTCGTCGGCTATGTGCTGATCAAGCTGGGCCTGGAGCCCGCGCCGATGCTGCTCGGCTTCGTGCTCGGCAGGCTGATGGAGGAGAAGCTGCGCCAGGCGCTGGTGATCTCGCGCGGGGATGCGATGACCTTCGTCGAACGCCCGGTCTCCGCGGTGCTGCTGTTCCTCGCGGCCCTCATCCTGACCCTCGCCTTGCTGCCCGCCATCCGGCGGAAGCGTGAAGACGCCTTCCAGGAGTAGGTGCCGTTACGCTATGTCGGGCAGGGGAGGCTTGATTTGCCCTCCCTGCGCCCGACATACCTGGGTCTGAGTGAATCTGTTTGAGGAAACAATCAAGATGATGCGTCGCGCTCTATTGCTCGCTGCCGCCGTTGCGTTGCCGGTTTCCGGTGCCTGGGCCCAGGCCTATCCCACCAAACCTGTCACCATGATCGTGCCGTTCGCGGCCGGCGGCCCCACGGACGTGATTGCCCGCATCGTCGGCGAACACATGGGCAAAACCCTCGGCCAGCAGGTCGTCATCGAGAACGTCGCCGGCGCCGGCGGCACCACGGGCATCACCCGCGGCAAGCAGGCCGCGGCGGACGGCTATACGATCATGATGGGCCATATGGGCACGCACGGCGCCGCCCCGGCGCTCTACCCCAACCTGCGCTACGATCCGACCAAGGATTTCGAGGAGATCGGCCTCGCCGCCGGCACCCCCATCGTCATCGTCGCGCGCAAGAACTTCCCGGCCGCCAACCTCGCCGAATTCGCCGCCTACCTGAAGGCCAACACCGCCAAGGTGAACCAGGCCCATGCCGGTGTCGGCTCGGTCTCCTTCACCACCTGCGTGCTGCTCTCCTCCCAGCTTGCCATCAAGCCGGCGGCCGTCGCCTATCGCGGCACCGGCCCCGCCCTGAACGACCTTGTCGGCGGGCAGGTGGATTACATGTGCGACCAGATCGTCAACCTCGTCGAGCAGATCAAGGGCGGTGCGATCCGCGCCTATGCGATCGCCACGCCGGAGCGCTCGCCCTCCCTCCCCGACGTGCCGACCACGAAGGAAGCTGGGCTGCCCGATTATCAGGTCAGCGCGTGGAACGCGGTGTTTGCGCCGAAGGGCACGCCGAAGGAGATCGTGGCGAAGCTGAACGCGGCCCTCGGTGCCGCCCTGGATGATGGGGCGACGCGCAAGCGCCTGCTCGATCTCGGCAGCGTGCTGCCCGCGGGCGCCGAGCGCAGCCCGGCGGCCCTGGCCACGCTGGTTGCCAGCGAGGTCACGCGCTGGACGCCGGTGCTGAAGGCAACCGGCGCGGTGGGGCAGTAAGCTCCCCGCCTCTGCCGTCTTCCGGCAGGCGGGCCGCCATGGCGCGCCTGCCGGAGTTGCCTGATTTCCTGTCGCCGTGGTGCGTCATCCAGGAGCCCGCGCGTGAGGGGCGGCACAGTCACGCAACCTGGATTTGCCGGCGGTGGCCGGCCCATCGCTGTCATCCAGTTGGGCAAACAAGAACGCCAGGCCCGGCAGAGTGGCCGGACCTGGCGGATGACTGCTCGCTGGCGGGCTATTCCTTGACGGCGCCGGTCAGCGACGAGACGTAGTATTCGACGAAGAACATGTAGAAGATCGCCACCGGCAGCGAGCCCAGCAGCGCACCGGCCATGAGCGAGCCCCAGTGATACACGTCGCCCTGCACCAGCTCCGTCAGAATGGCGACGGGGACGGTTTTGTTCTCGGTCGAGGAGATGAAGGCGAGCGCGTAGATGAACTCGTTCCACGACAGCGTGAAGGCGAAGATGCCGGCCGAAATCAGGCCAGGCACCGCCAGCGGCAGGGTGATCCGCCGCAGGATCTGCAGGCGGGAGGCGCCGTCGATCAGCGCGCATTCCTCCAGCTCATACGGGATCGACTTGAAGTAGCCGATCAGCAGCCACGTGCAGAACGGCACCAGGAAGGTCGGATAGGTGAGGATGAGCGCGAAGGACGTATCGAACAGGCCGAGCTGGAACACGACCTGGGCGAGCGGAATGAACAGGATCGAGGGCGGCACGAGATAGGCCGCATAGATCGCCAGGCCCACATAGTCCGAGCCCTTGAACCGCAGCCGCTGGATTGCATAGGCCGCCAGCACGCTCGAGACGATCGACAGCACCGTGGAGCCGATCGCCACGAACATCGTGGTTACCAGCCAGTGCCCGTAATCCGTATCGAACAGCAGTTTCTTGATGTTCGAAAGCGTTGGCGAGTTGATCCAGAACGGGTTGTTGTCCTTGTAGTTTATCAGCTCGTTGTTCGGCTTGAACGTCGTGATGCCCATCCAATAGAACGGGAAGAGCAGGATGATCAGGAAGCAGACCAGCGGCACATAGATGGTGACGATGCGGCGCGTGCGGCTGTCCCAAGACAGCAGCTGCGGCCCCTCTGCCTCCGTGACGCCGCCGCTGACCTCGGAGCCGACCGAGCGGGAGCTGGCGATGGTATTGTCAGTCATTGTCGGACCCCTGCTGCCACTTGCGCCGGCCGAGGGCGAAGTAGCTGAACAGCGTTGCAAAAACCAGGAACGGGATCATCGCCACCGCAATCGCGGCACCTTCGCCAAGCTGGGCGCCGGGAATGCCGCGCTGGAAGGCGAGGGTGGCCATCAGATGCGTGGCATTGATTGGCCCGCCACGCGTGATCGCATAGACCAGCTGGAAGTCGGTGAAGGTGAACAGCACCGAAAATGTCATGACAATAGCCAGGATCGGCAGGAGCAGCGGCGAGGTGATGTAGCGGAACCGCTGCCAGGACGAGGCCCCGTCCAGCAATGCAGCCTCATACAGCGACGGCGAGATCGTCTGCAGGCCGGCGAGAAGGGTGATCGCCACGAACGGAATGCCGCGCCAGATATTGGCGGCAATCAGCGACCATCGCGCAGCCCAGGGCGTGCCGAGGAAGTCGATATAGGTATCGCGCACCCCTAGTTGATCGACCAGCACGTAGGAGATGATCGAGAACTGGGGGTCGTAGATCCACCAGAAGGCAATCGCGCTCAGCACCGTCGGCACGATGTAGGGTAGCAGGATGATGGCCCGCAGCACCGACTTGAGCGGGATGTTGTGGTTCAGCAGCAGCGCCAGCCACAGGCCCAACGCGAATTTTCCGATGGTTGCGATTGCGGTGTAGACGAACGTCCACCACACGCTCTGCAGGAAGATCGGGTCTTCCATCAGGCTGATGAAGTTCTCCAGCCCGATCCACTTGCCGTTGCCGCCGATCTCGGTGTCGGTGAAGGCAAGGTAGATGCCCAGGCCGAGCGGATAGGTCAGAAAGGCGAGCAGCAGCCCCGCCGCGGGCAGCAGGCAGATAAAGACCAGGAACGGCTTGTAGTCGAACAACCGCGCAAGCGCGCTTGGCTCAGGGCGTTTCGCTACCCAGGTCGTCGCGTCCATGAGCTTCCTTTCGAGATCGCAGCCGGTCCGGGCGGGGGTTGCCCCCCGCCCGGCTCGGGATCAGGCCTTGCGGTAGATGCGGTTCATCCGGCGCTCGGCTTCCTTGGCGGCTTCTTCCGGCGTGGAGGCGCCGGCACAAACGGCAGCGAACATCTGCACCAGGATGTACTCGGCCGAAACCGCGGCCACCGCCGAGTTGATCGGGCCCCTATAGCCTTCCCAGAACGTCATCTTCTGCGCGTCACGATACGCCAACACCTTCGGGTCGCCGCCCCAGAAATCCGCCTTGTCGAAGGCCAGCAGCGGGTGCGCCCAGTAGCCCAGGCACTTGCTGAGCCAGGGTTCATACTGTTCCACTTCCATCATGTAGCGGATGTATTCCTTGGCCGCGTTCGGGAACTTCGTGTGCTTGAAGGCCATCGCGTTCAGCGTATTAGCCGCTTCCGGGGCCCGGCCCTGGAACGCGCCAGGCATGCGCTGGTGGAACGTGTCCGCCGCGATCGCCGCCGACTTGGGGTCGTTCTTCAGCACGAAATACACCGACACGCCGTTGCCGGTGACCGAGATATCGCCCGAGATGAACGCCTTGTTGTTCGAGGGATCGAGCCACGACAGCGTGCCGGGGATGAAGTTCTTGTACAGCTCGGCCGCATACTTCAGGGCTTCGATCGTCTCCTTGCGGTTGATCGTCACCACACCCTTTTCGTCCACCTGCGAGGCGCCGTGCGACCACAGCAGCCACGTTGCCGTGCCGTTGCCGTCGCCCACTGCATTGCCCAGCGCCCAGCCGATCGGGTGGTTCTTCGCCTTCAGCTTGCGCGCCATGTCGAGGAACTTGCCGAGGTCATCCGGCGGGGCGTCGTAGCCGACTTCGTTCACCCACGACTTGCGGTAGACGAGCGCGCCGCCGCCGCAGCCCATCGGAATGCCGATCCACTGGTTGGAGCCGACCTTCTTGCCGTACTTCGCCGGCAGCGGGCCCCAACCGCCGTACTTCTTGCCGAGGTAGTCGGCAAGCTCGGTCATGTCGAGGATCTTGTCGGAATACAGGTGGGGGTCGTTGGCCCAGCCGGCGACCACGTCGGGGCCGGCACCGGTGCGGGCGGCCACGGCCACCTGGGCGCGGATGTCTTCCCAGCCGACAAAGTCGGTGCGGACGGCAACGCCGGTCGCCTTGCTGAACTTCGCGGTGTTCTCGTTCCAGATGGTCTCGTCGGGGTCGACGAACTTGGTCGGGCGGATCACGCGCAGCGTGGCGCCCGCTTCGATCGGCTGCTTGGGCATCGGCACGTTGGCGACGGGCACGCCCGCCGCATGGGCCGGGGCGCTGTCCAGCAGGGCCGCGGCCCCGAGGGCGCCGGCGGCACCCACCTTGAATGTGTCACGGCGCGTTATGCGATCCATATCAGAAACCTCCCGTTGCGGCGGCGCGTAGGCCGCCCGTTGCGTTTCAGTGCTCCAGGCAAGTGTCAGTTCAGGCGAGCCCCCGAAGCCTCATCGAACAGATGCGCCAGGTTCGGGTCTGGTGCGACGTGCAGCATATCCCCCGGCTGGGCGGAGATGCGTTCACGGAACGCCCCGACCACCTGGGTGCCGGCGATACGCATGATCACCTGCGTCTCCGACCCCGTGGGCTCCAGCACCGAGATGGTGGCCGGCACCCCGTCGCTGGACAGGCGCAGATGCTCGGGCCGCATGCCATAGACCACCGCCCGCCCTTCGGATCCCGCAGAGCCGGGCGGCAGCGGCAGCGAGATGTCGCCGCAGCGGAACATCCCGCCCTGGACCGTGCCCTTGAGGAAGTTCATCGCGGGCGAGCCGATGAAGCCGGCGACGAACAGGTTGTTCGGCCGGTCATACAGCTCCAGCGGCGCGCCGATCTGCTCGACATTGCCGCCGTTCATCACCACGATCTTGTCGGCCATCGTCATCGCCTCGATCTGGTCGTGCGTGACGTAGACGATCGTGGTTTGCAGCCGATGATGCAGGTCCTTGATCTCGGCGCGCATCTGCACGCGCAGCTTGGCATCGAGATTGGACAGCGGCTCATCGAAGAGAAACACCTGCGGGTCGCGCACGATCGCGCGCCCCATCGCCACGCGCTGGCGCTGGCCGCCGGAGAGTTGGCGGGGATACCGGTCGAGATAGGGCTCAAGCCCGAGAATGCCGGCCGCACGGCCCACCTTCTCATCCATCACCGCCTTCGGCGCGTTCAGCAACGTCAGCGAGAAGGCCATGTTCTGGCGCACGGTCATGTGCGGATACAGCGCGTAATTCTGGAAGACCATGGCGATGTCCCGCTCTTTCGGCGCGACGT
Organism: Asaia bogorensis; assembly: GCA_945874805.1. Taxonomy (GTDB): domain Bacteria; phylum Pseudomonadota; class Alphaproteobacteria; order Acetobacterales; family Acetobacteraceae; genus CAIRTN01. Next base: position 22,395 of record CAMCJI010000003.1, read on the forward strand.
TGTTGACCACGCGCCCGCCGATGGCGATCTCCCCGCGGGTGATGTTCTCCAGGCCCGCGATCATGCGCAGAAGCGTCGATTTGCCGCAGCCGGACGGGCCGACCAGGATGACGAACTCGCCGTCCTCCACCTCCACGTCCACGCCGTGCAGAATTTCGGTGCTGCCGAACGCCTTGCGGACCTGTCGGATCGAGACTGTGGCCATGCGCCTGTCGTGCCTTCCCTGGACGTCGGCGGACCTTTGACGCCCGCTTGCGCCGGCAAGATAGGGTGTCGCGTGGCGGTTTGCCAACCGCCATACGCAAGATATTCCGAGATCGCGCGAAACCTCGCAATTTTCTGTCGCGGGGTGCCGGGCAAGGCGGTCAATACGTCAGGAACATCCGCTCGATTTCCACCGGGTCACGCGTCACCGTCAGTGCCAGCGCCAGCAGAACCCGTGCCTTCTGTGCGTTGAGATTGTCGGCGGTCAGGATGCCCGCCTCGCGCAGCCGCTTGCCGCGATGCGTCCGCCCGCTGCCGGCGCGGGTGGACTGCACCACCACAACCCCCGCGGCCACCGCCTCCTTCAGGGCATCGGTGTCGCCCGGCGCCATGCCGCCGGGGGCGAAGGCCGAGGCGATGATCCCCTTCGCCCCCGCCGCAACGAAGGCGCGGATGGCTGTGCCGTCCGCCCCCGTGTAGGTCAGCGCGATATCCACCCTCGGCAGGGCGTCCAGCCCGCGGATGTCGAATTCCGTCTCCGGCGCCCGCGCCCGGATCGGCAGGCGGTAGAAGGCGATCGCATCCCCGTCCGCCTGGCCCAACGCGCCGAAATCATGCGTGCGGAACGTCTGCATCCGCATCGTCGAGGTTTTTGTCACCTCGCGCGCCGCATGGATCTCGTCGTTCAGCAGCACCAGCACGCCCATGCCGCGCGCGGCCGGGCTGGCGGCGGTGCGCACCGCATTCACCAGATTGAGCGGCCCATCGCCGGACAGCGCGCTTGCCGGCCGCTGCGCGCCCACGATCACCACCGGGATGTCGATCTTCAGGGTGAGGTTGAGGAAATAGGCTGTCTCCTCCAGGCTCGCCGTGCCATGGCCGATGACGATGCCGGCGAGGCCGGGATGCTCGGCCACCAGCCGCTCGCACAGCAGCACCAGGCCTTTCCATTCGGCGAAATAGATGGCCGTGCTGACGATGTTGGTGAAGCAAACGGGGATGACGTCGGCCACCATCGCCAGCTCCGGCACGCGCGCCACCAGTTCGTCGGCCTGCAGGATCACGCCGCTGGCGCCATAGTCCTGCAGTTCCAGCGGGGAGGCGCCCATCGAGGCGATCGTGCCGCCAGTGCCGATGAAGGCGACCTTGGGGAGGGGGGCGGCATGGGGCATGGGGCGGCCTTTCGGTGGAGCGGCCACTCTGCCGCCGCGCCGGCCGCGCGTGCAAGCGGCCGGGTTTGCCGCGCGCCGCCCCGGCTGTAAGGTGCCGCGCCCATCCAAACACCTGCCCCAACGCTCGCCCCAACGCCGACCAAGGACCTCCGCGCATGACCGACTACGTGATCCCGCCCCCCGCCATCACCGCCATCCCCGTTGCCGGCGGCGGCAGCTTCCCCGTGCGCCGCGTCTTCTGCGTCGGCCGCAACTACGCCGAGCACGCCCGCGAAATGGGCTCGGACCCCGACCGCGAACTCCCCTTCTTCTTCTGCAAGCCGGCCGACGCCCTGCTGACCGGCGGGGCGGACATGCCCTACCCGCCGATGAGCACCAGCCTGCATCATGAGATGGAACTGGTCGCCGCCATCGGCACCGGCGGCACCGACATCCCGGTGGAGACCGCGCTGAACCACGTCTGGGGCTACGCCGCCGGCCTCGACATGACCCGCCGCGACCTGCAGAACGCCGCCAAGAAGGAAGGCAAGCCCTGGGACATGGGCAAGGGTTTCGACCTCTCCGGCCCGATCGGCCTGCTGGTACCCGCCAGCCGCTTCCCTGCCCCCACCAAGGGCCTGATCGAGCTGCGCGTGAACGGCGCCGTCCGCCAGACCTCCGACCTCTCGAAGCTGATCTGGTCGGTGGCGGAGACCATCGCCTACCTCTCCCGCCTCGTCACCCTCGCCCCCGGTGACCTGATCTTCACCGGCACGCCCGAAGGTGTGGCCGCCGTGCAGCGCGGCGACCTGCTGGAAGGCAGCGTCGAGGGCGTCGGCACCGTCACCACCCGGATCGTCTGAGCCGATGGCCAAACTCCGCGTCGCGACCTGGAACATCAACTCGCTGCGGCTGCGCCAGGGCCTGCTGGGCCGCGTCGTGGAGGAACTCCGCCCGGACGTCATCTGCCTGCAAGAGACAAAAGTGCCGGATGAGCTGTTCCCGCCCGGCATCGCCGAGGCCATCGGCCTGCCGCATGTCGCCTATCGCGGCATGAAGGGCTACAACGGCGTTGCCATCTTCTCGCGCCTGCCGCTGGACACCCACGCCACCACGCCCGACTGGTGCGGCAAGCAGGACTGCCGGCATATCGGCGTCTCGCTGAACCTGCCCTCCGGCCCGCTCGACCTGCACGATTTCTACGTCCCCGCCGGCGGGGACATCCCCGACCGGGAAGCCAACCCCAAATTCGGCCACAAGCTCGATTTCGTCGCCGAAGCCACCGCCTTCTTCGCCAAGAAGAAAAAACAGCGCAAACGCACGATCCTCGTGGGCGACCTCAACATCGCGCCGCTCGAGCACGACGTCTGGAGCCACAAGCAACTCCTCGACATCGTCAGCCACACCCCCATCGAAACCACTGGCCTCAACGCCTGGCGCGACACCTGCTTCATCGACGCCATGCGCCACTTCACCCCGCCTGACCTGAAGCTGTACACGTGGTGGTCGTACCGGAACAAAGACTGGAAAATCGCCGACCGCGGCCGCCGGCTCGACCATGTCTGGGTCACCCCGGACCTCCAACAGGGGCTCGCGAGCTGCACTATCCTGCGCGATGCCCGCGACTGGCCGCAAACATCCGACCACGTGCCGGTTTGTGTGGAGTTGGAAGTATAAGAAAGGCAGCGCCAGGGCCGCAGCCCCTTGCCTCGCTTTCTTCCTCGCCAAACCCCGCGCAAACCGCCCCGTGGTGTGTTGCGCCTGCGAAAGTCGCGTGATAGACGCCGCGCTCTGGTTGAGTCTGGTATTTTGCATTTTGGCCGCGTTGTGGCCGCAGGGATAGGACAGCGCTCTTGGCGTCGGGTGGCAGCACGGTTTCTTCGGGTGGTGGGTTGGCGGATTGCTACGCCACGGCCCTTTATGCGCATGCGTCCGACCAGCAGCAGCTGGATCTGGTGGTATCGCAGATGGATGGCTTGGGTCGCCTGATCGACCAGAGCGCCGATCTGCGCCGCCTGCTGGGCAGCCCCCTGATCGACGTCGTGACGGCGCAGAAGGCGCTGCGTGCGGCGCTTGAGGGCCAGGGCTTCCACAAGATCGTGCTGGATTTCGTGTCCGTGATGGTGGTCAACCGCCGGATGCGCGTTCTGCGCACAGTGATTTCCACCTTCGCCGCCCTCGTCGCCGCCAAGCGCGGTGTTGTGGTGGCGCAGGTCGAGAGTGCCCACCCGCTCACCGATGTGCAGGAGCAGCAGCTTCGTGCGCGCCTGATCGAAGCGGGCTACGGCAACGTCGATATCGTCCGCAAGGTCGATCCGTCCCTCCTGGGCGGCCTGGTCGTGAAGATCGGTGCCCGCCTGTATGATTCGAGCCTGAAATCCCGGCTGCAGCGCCTGCAGTACGCCATGAAGGGAGCCGCCTGATATGGACATCCGCCCCGCCGAGATCTCGGACATCCTCAAGAAGCAGATCGCCTCGTTCGATACCGAGGCGAACATTGCCGAGACCGGTCAGGTCCTCAGCGTGGGCGACGGTATTGCCCGCGTGTTCGGCCTGCAGAACGTGATGGCCGGCGAACTCGTCAGCTTCCCCGGCGCCGGCCTCACCGGCATGGCGCTGAACCTCGAGACCGACAACGTCGGCATCGTGATCTTCGGCGACGACCGCGGCATCCGCGAGGGTGACACCGTCGAGCGTACCGGCCGCATCGTGGACGTGCCCACCGGCAAGGGCCTGCTCGGCCGCGTGGTCGATGGCCTCGGCAACCCGATCGACGGCAAGGGCCCCATCGAGGGCCCGCGCATGCTGGTCGAAGTGAAGGCCCCCGGCATCATCCCGCGCAAGTCCGTGCATGAGCCGATGCAGACCGGCATCAAGGCGATCGACGCCCTGATCCCGATCGGCCGCGGCCAGCGCGAACTGATCATCGGTGACCGCCAGACCGGCAAGACGGCTGTCATCATCGACACCATCCTGAACCAGAAGGGCCCGAACGCCGGCACCGACGAGAGCAAGAGGCTTTATTGCATCTACGTCGCCATCGGCCAGAAGCGCTCCACCGTCGCCCAGCTCGTCCGCACGCTCGAGGAAAACGGCGCGATGGAATACTCCATCGTTGTCGCCGCCACCGCGTCCGACCCGGCGCCGATGCAGTTCCTGGCGCCGTACACCGGCTGCACGATGGGCGAATACTTCCGCGACAACGGCATGCACGCCGTCATCTTCTACGACGATCTGTCCAAGCAGGCCGTCGCCTACCGCCAGATGTCGCTGCTGCTGCGCCGCCCGCCGGGCCGTGAAGCCTATCCCGGCGACGTGTTCTACCTGCACTCCCGCCTGCTGGAGCGCGCCGCCAAGATGAACGACAAGGAGGGGGCCGGCTCGCTCACCGCCCTGCCGGTCATCGAAACCCAGGCCGGCGACGTCTCCGCCTACATCCCCACCAACGTGATTTCGATCACGGACGGCCAGATCTTCCTGGAGACCGAACTGTTCTTCAAGGGCATCCGCCCCGCCGTGAACGTCGGCATCTCGGTGTCCCGCGTCGGCTCCGCCGCCCAGATCAAGGCGATGAAGCAGGTCGCCGGCCGCATCAAGCTGGAGCTCGCGCAGTATCGCGAAATGGCCGCCTTCGCCCAGTTCGCCTCAGACCTCGACGCCTCGACCCAGCAGCTGCTGGCCCGCGGCGCGCGCCTGACCGAACTGCTGAAGCAGCCGCAGTTCAAGCCGGTCCCGGTGGAGGAGCAGGTCGTCGCCATTTTCGCCGGTGTGCGCGGCTATCTCGACAAGATCGAGGTCGCCAAGATCGGCCGCTTCGAGTCCTCGCTGCTCTCGGCGATGAAGACCACCGAGCCCGCCATCATCGACGCCATCCGCAACGACCGCGAAATCAAGCCGGAGACCGAAAAGAAGCTGATCGCCTTCCTGGACAGCTTCTCCAAGACCTTCGCCTGAACCGGTAGCACCGCGCCATGCCCAGCTTGAAGGACCTCCGGGTCCGCATCAACAGCGTGAAGTCCACGCAGAAGATCACCTCGGCCATGAAGATGGTCGCGGCATCGAAGCTGCGCCGCGCGCAAAGCCAGGCGGAGGCCGCCCGGCCGTACGCCCAGCGGATGGAGCGCATGCTCGGTTCGCTCGGCGCCTCCGCCGCGGGCTCGCCCACGGCGCCGAAACTGCTGGTCGGCACCGGTGCGGACAAGGTTCACCTGCTCGTCCCCGTCACCGCCGACCGTGGCCTCGCCGGCGCGTTCAACTCCAACATCGGCCGCATGACCCGCAATCTCGCTCGCAAGCTGGAAAGCGAGGGCAAGACGGTCAAGATCATGCCGGTCGGCCGCAAGGGCCGCGACTATCTCAAGCGTGAGATGGCCAGCCGCATCGTCTCCGACATCTCCTACGCCGGCCGCAAGAGCATCAACTTCGCCGATGCGCAGGACGTGGCCGCCCGCATCACCGCGATGCTTGATGCCGGCGAGTTCGACGTCTGCACGGTGGTCTACAACCGCTTCCAGTCGGTCATCGCCCAGGTGCCGACGGAGATGCCGCTGATCCCCGCCCCGCTGCCGTCGACCGGCGCCGAGGCTCCGGGCGGTGCCTACTACGAGTTTGAGCCGGACGAAGAGACCATGCTGGCCCGGCTGCTGCCGCAAAACCTGGCCATTCAGGTTTACCGCGCGCTGCTGGAATCGTCCGCCGGCGAGCACGGCGCGCGCATGACCGCGATGGATAACGCCACACGCAATGCCGGCGACATGATCAAGCGGCTCAGCCAGAACTACAATCGCGCCCGCCAGGCGAACATCACCAAAGAACTCATCGAGATCATTTCCGGCGCCGAAGCCGTCTGATCGCCGATCACGAAGAACAGGAGAGCAGGCATGACCAGCAACAATGTCGGGCGGATCACGCAGGTTCTGGGCGCCGTCGTGGACGTCCAGTTCGACGGCGAACTCCCCTACATGATGAACGCGCTCGAGACGAAGATGCCGAACGGCATGCTGACCCTCGAAGTGGCGCAGGAACTCGGTGAGAAAACCGTCCGCTGCATCGCGATGGACAGCACGGACGGCATGGTCCGCGGCCAGGAAGTGACGGACACCGGCAAGCCGATCTCCGTCCCCGTCGGCCCCGAGACCCTCGGCCGCATTCTCAACGTCATCGGCGAGCCGATCGATGAGCGCGGCCCCGTCGGCGGCGGCCGCCGCATGCCGATCCACCGCGGCGCCCCCTCCTTTGAGGAGCAGGCGCTCTCTGCCGAAGTTCTCGTCACCGGCATCAAGGTCGTCGATCTGCTCGCCCCCTACCTCAAGGGCGGCAAGGTCGGCCTGTTCGGCGGCGCCGGCGTGGGCAAGACCGTGCTCATTCAGGAACTGATCAACAACATCGCCAAGGCGCATGGCGGCGTGTCCGTCTTTGCCGGCGTGGGCGAACGTACCCGCGAAGGCAACGACCTCTACCACGAAATGTGCGAAGCCGGCGTCATCAAGCTCGGCGAAAACGGCTCCACCGAAGGCTCCAAGGTGGCGCTGGTCTATGGCCAGATGAACGAGCCGCCGGGTGCCCGCGCCCGCGTCGCCCTCTCGGGCCTGACGCTTGCCGAATACTTCCGCGACGAGGAAGGCCAGGACGTTCTGTTCTTCGTGGACAACATCTTCCGCTTCACCCAGGCCGGCGCCGAAGTCTCGGCACTTCTGGGCCGCATCCCCTCCGCCGTGGGCTACCAGCCCACGCTCGCCACCGACATGGGTGCCCTGCAGGAGCGGATCACCTCGACCAACAAGGGCTCGATCACCTCGGTCCAGGCCATCTACGTGCCCGCCGACGACTTGACCGACCCCGCGCCCGCCACCTCCTTCGCCCACTTGGACGCAACCACCGTGCTCTCGCGCCAGATCGCCGAACTCGGCATCTACCCGGCCGTGGACCCGCTGGACTCCACCTCGCGCTCGCTGGACCCGCGCATCGTCGGCGAGGAGCATTACCTCGTCGCCCGCGAAGTGCAGCGCGTGCTGCAGACCTACAAGTCCCTGCAGGACATCATCGCCATTCTTGGCATGGATGAACTCTCGGAAGAGGACAAGATGGTCGTCTCCCGCGCCCGCAAGATCCAGCGCTTCCTCAGCCAGCCCTTCCATGTCGCGGAAATCTTCACCGGCTTCCCCGGCGTGTTCGTCTCCATCGCCGACACGGTGCGCAGCTTCAAGGCGATCGTCGCCGGCGAGTATGACCACCTGCCGGAAGCCGCCTTCTACATGGTCGGCACCATCGAGGACGCGGTTAAGAAGGCCGAGTCCATGAAGGCCTCGGCGTAAGCCGCACCCTGAGGAACGCAGATGCCCGTCGCTCTTGAGATCGTCAGCCCGGAAAAGCTGCTGCTGTCCCGCGCGGTGGAGATGGTCGTCATCCCCGCCGCCGAGGGCGACATGGGCATCCTGCCGCAACACGCCCCGATGATCGTGATGCTGCGGAGCGGCACGATCAACATCTATGAGGGCGGCCAGATCACCGAAAAGCTGTTCGTCTCGGGCGGCTTCGCGGAAATCACCCCGGAACGGGTGACGGTGCTGGCCAACCAGGCGACCCCCGTCGCCGAACTGGTCAAGGCGGAAGGCGAAAAACACCTCGCCGCCGCCGAGGCCGAATACGCAGCAGCCGACAAGAACGACATGAAGGCGCTGGACGCCCTCATGGACCGCATGCAAGCCGCCCGCGCCCACGTCGAAGCCGCCGCCTGACCTGCCACTCCGCCCACCCGGCCGCATCCTCATGTGAGATGTGGCCGGCTTGCTGCCGCAGGATGGACGGCCACAAACGCGCCTAACATTCGCGTTGACATAACTAACTTTCGGCGCTATATCTGCGCCATGAATTTCGTCTCCACCCTGGCCCGTCGCCTCTACACCGCCTTCAAGGCGGCGGCCGAGCCTGTCAACGCCCATCTGCGCCTGCACTACCGCACCCCGATGCCGCTGCTCGTCCTCGCTCTGCTCCGCATGCACCGCCTCGTCGGCCGCCTAGACCGGCTGGTGCTGAAATGGGAGCGCGGCCTGCTCCCCACCCCCCGTCCCCGTGCGCCCCGCCCCACGACCGCCCGCAAGCCGGCCGGCCCGGCGCTGCCCACCCGCTTCGGCTGGCTCGGCAAGCTCGTGCCCGCCGCGCAAGCCGGCGCCGGCCTGCTCGACATGATGCTCCAGGAGCCCAACGGCGAGGCCCGCGCCCTCGTCGCCGCCGCCCCGCAGGCCGGGCGCATCCTCCGCCCGCTCTGCCGCATCTGGGGCGTCACCCCGCCGGACTGGCTCGCACTGCCCCGGCGCCCCCGCAAACGGCGCGCGCCCCAGCCGCCGAAACCCCGCAAACCCCGCCAAACTCCCGAACGCGGCTTCACCCGGGCCGAGATCGACCGGATGAGCGCGGCCGAACTTGCCGCCCATTACGGCCCCCTCCCGCCGCATTTCCCGCTCCCCATCCGCAACCTCCGCCACATCCGACGAAAAATCGCCGCCGGATAGCGGATGGAGAGCCACGCCTATATCATACCGTACACGGGACAATCCGGGTACATCACTTCGGATTCTCCGCCAGGCCCGATTCCATCGCCGACCTCCCCGCGCCAGGCCGCTCGCATCTGGCCATCCCGGCGCGGGCGTGAAACCATAGGGTCTCTGCGGAGGAGGCAAAGATGACACAACGATTTGCGGGGCGCGTGGCGGTGGTCACGGGCGGCGTCTCCGGCATCGGCCTGGCCGTCTGCCAGCGCCTGCTGGCGGATGGCGCGCAGCTGGCCGTCTGGGACCGTGATGCCGAGGGCCTCGCCGGGCTGTCCGCGAAACTTGGCGCGCAGGTCTTCACCCGCGCCCTCGACCTGACCGACCCCGTCGCGGTGCAGGCCGCCGCCGATGCCACCGTGGCAGCCCTCGGCCATCTCGACATCCTGGTCGCCTCCGCCGGCATCACCGGCCCAAACAAGCCCACCTGGGAATACGCAACCGCGGACTGGCAGCGCGTGATGGACGTCAACGTCAACGCCGTCTTCTACTGCAACCGCGCGGTGGTCCCGCACATGCTCGGCCGCGACTACGGCCGGATCGTCAACATCGCTTCGGTGGCCGGCAAGGAGGGCAATCCGAATGCCTCCGCCTATTCCACCTCGAAGGCGGCCGTGATCGGGCTGACCAAGTCGATCGGCAAGGAACTCGCGAAAACCGGCATCCGGGTGAACTGCGTCACCCCCGCCGCCGTGCGCACCGCCATCTTCGACCAGATGACGGAGGAGCACATCGCCTTCATGCTCGGCAAAATCCCCATCGGCCGCTTCGGCACGGTGGAGGAAGTGGCCTCGCTGATCTGCTGGCTGTGTTCGGAAGAAGCCAGCTTCTCCACCGCGGCGGTGTTCGACGTCTCGGGCGGCCGGGCGACGTATTGAGCAAGACTGCCACTCTACCAGAAGGGATGCCCATGCAGCGTCGTATCGTGCTTGCCAGCCGGCCTGACGGGGCCGCCTCCACCGAGAACTTCCGGCTGGAAACCGCACCCATCCCGATCCCCGCCGAGGGCGAGGTGCTGGTGAAGCACAAATTCCTCACCGTCGATCCCTATATGCGGATGCGGATGAACGATGCGAAATCCTACGCCTCGCCCCAGGCCCTCGATGCGGTGATGGGCGGCGGCGCGGCGGGCGAGGTGGTGGAAAGCCGCCATCCCGGCTTCGCGCCGGGCGATGCCGTGGTCTGCGGCGGCGGCTGGCAGGAATATTCGGCCAGCCACGGCCGGATGATGCGCAAGGTCGATGCGAGGCGCCTGCCGCTGGAGACCTATCTCGGCCCCGCCGGCATGCCGGGCGTCACCGCCTGGTACGGCACGCTGAAGCTGATCGCGCCGAAGCCGGGCGAGACGGTGGTGGTCTCGGCCGCCGCCGGCGCGGTCGGCAGCATCGCCGGGCAGATCGCCAAACGCGCGGGTGCCCGCGTCGTCGGCGTCGCCGGCGGGCCGGAGAAGTGCCGCCACGTGGTCGAACAGCTCGGCTTCGATGCCTGCATCGACTACAAGGCGGACAACCTGCGCGCCGATTTCGACGCCGCCTGCCCGCACGGCATCGACGGGGTGTTCGAGAATGTCGGCGGCGCGGTGCTCGACCAGTCCATGCGCCGCCTCAACGTCTTCGCCCGCATCGCCCTGTGCGGCCTGATCTCGTCGGGCTATGCCGCCCGCCGCCAGCCGATGGCGGATGTGACGAGCCTGCTGACCAGCCGCGCGCGGATCGAGGGCTTCATCATCTCGGATCAGGCCCGCCTGTTCCCCGAGGCCTGGGCCTTCCTCGCCGATGGCCTCGCCGAGGGCCGGCTGACCTGGCACCGCACCATCGCCCAGGGGCTGGAGGCCACGCCCGCCGCTTTCATCGGCCTGCTCGCCGGCGCCAATCTCGGCAAGCAGCTGGTGGCGCTGTGAGCCTGCCGCGCACACCCTCGCTGCGGCTGGACGGGCGGCACGCGTTGGTCACCGGCGCCGGGCGCGGCATCGGTGCCGCCCTGGCCACCGCACTGGCGGAGGCGGGGGCGCATGTGCACCTCGCCGCCCGCAGCGCCGCCGAGATCGCCGCCCTCGCCACCGAGCTCGGCCATCTCGGCTGGCACGCCACCGCCCACCGGCTGGATGTGGGCGACACGGCGGCGGTGGAAACATTGGTCGCCAGCCTGCCGCCGCTCGACGTGCTGGTGAACAACGCCGGCACCAACCGCCCGAAACCGATGACGGACGTCAGCGAGGACGACTACGACGCGGTGTTCGGCCTCAACGTCCGCTCCGTCTATTTCACCACCCAGGCGGTGGTGCGGCGCATGCTGGCCGCCGGCAAGCGCGGCAGCATCATCAACATCTCCTCGCAGATGGGCCATGTGGGTGCTGCGAACCGCACCATCTACTGCGCCTCCAAACACGCGATGGAGGGGCTGACCAAGGCGCTGGCGGTCGAGCTCGGGCCGCAGGGCATCCGGGTGAACAGCATCGCCCCCACCTTCATCGAAACCGCGATGACCCGCCCCTATTTCGAGAATCCGGGCTTTCGCGACGACGTCCTCGCCAAGATCAAGATCGGCCGGATCGGCCGGGTGGAGGACCTGATGGGCGCCGTGGTCTACCTCGCCTCCGACGCCGCGGCGATGGTCACCGGCACCTCGCTGGTCGTCGATGGGGGCTGGACGGCACACTGAGCTGATAACGACGCGTGACGTCGCCGCGCGGCTGTGGCATCAGTCACCGCATTGCAGCATCCCTTTCTGTCGATGAGGATGCTATACGATAATTTCAGACGATACCGGTGGACCTGCCCCGGACGGAGAGCGGCATGTGCGGCATAGCCGGCATTTTTCACCCCAGCGGTAGGGCACCGGCCGATGAGGCCGTGCTGCGGGCGATGACGGATGCCATGTTCCACCGCGGCCCCGATGGTGAGGGGCGGCACCTCGAACCCGGCCTCGGCCTCGGCCACCGCATCCTCGCCATCATCGACCCCGAGGGCGGCGCCCAGCCGATGTACAACGAGGACCGCTCGGTGGTCATCGTCTTCAACGGCATGATCTACAACTACCGCGAGCTGGTGCCCGAGCTGCAGGCCGCCGGCCATGTCTTCCGCACCCAGTGCGACACCGAGACCATCATCCACGCCTGGGAGCAGTGGGGTGAGGATTGCCTCGCCCATCTCAACGGCATGTTCGCCTTCGCCATCTGGGACCGTAACCGCGGCACCCTGTTCCTCGCGCGCGACCGGCTGGGCAAGAAGCCGCTGCATTACACCGTGCTCCCCGATGGCCGGTTCGCCTTCGCCTCCGAGCTGTGTGGCCTCGCCGCCATCCCCGGCATCAGCCGCAAGATCGATCCGGTGGCGGTGGCCGAGTATTTCACCTGGTCCTACGTGCCCGACCCGCGGACGATCTATAGCGGCATCGCCAAGCTGCCGGCCGGGCACTGCATGACCCTGCGCCTCGGCGAGCCCGCCGCCAGCGCGAAACCCCGCCGCTACTGGCGCGCCTCCACCGCCCCGGTAAAGATCGGCGAGGCGGATGCGGTGGCCGAGTTCTCCACCCGCTTTGCGGACTGCGTGGACAAGCGGCTGATCGCCGACGTGCCGCTGGGCGCCTTCCTGTCGGGCGGCGTGGACTCCTCGGCCGTCGTCGCCGTCGGCGCCGGCCTGCGCTCCCGCCCGCTGGACACCTTCACCATCGGCTTCGCCGGCGAGGAGGACGAGACGCCCTTCGCCGGCCTCGTCGCCGCCCGCTACGGCACCGTCCAGCACAACGACACCACCACGCTCGACTATATCGAAGCCGCCGACATCCAGGGCCGCATCTACGGCGAGCCGTTCGGCGACCAGTCCAGCGTGCCCACGCTGGCCGTCTGCGCCCTGGCCCGCCGCCACGCCAAGGTCGCCGTCTCCGGCGATGGCGGCGACGAGGTGTTCGCCGGCTACCGCCGCTACCGCTGGCATGTGCTGAACGATGCGGTGCGCGCGCGCATCCCCGCCCCGCTGCGCCGCGGCGTGCTGGGCACGCTGGCGCGCATCTACCCCAAGCTCGACTGGGCGCCGCGCTTCCTGCGGGCCAAATACACGCTGAGCGAACTGGCGCTGGACAGCGCCCTCGGCTACGCGCGCACCCTGGTCCGCACGCAAGACCAGATGCGCCGGGACCTGTTCTCCCCCTCGCTGCTGGCAGCGCTGGACGGCCACGACCCGACAGCGGCGATCTCCACCCTGATGGACGAAAGCGGCACGGACGACGCGCTGGCGCAGGCGCAGTACGTGGACATCAACACCTATCTCGTCGGCGACATCCTCACCAAGGTCGACCGCGCCTCGATGGCGAACTCGCTGGAGGTGCGCGCCCCGCTGCTGGACTACCGGATGGTCGAATGGGGTCTCAGCCTCCCGGCCGACCTCAAGCTGCGCAATGGCGTCGGCAAATACGTGTTCAAGAAGGCGATGGAGCCGCTGCTGCCGCACGAGATCCTCTACCGCCCGAAGCAGGGCTTCGCCGCGACGCTCGGCCCGCTGTTCCGCCAGCAGGCCGCCCGCATCCGCAGCCGCCTGCTGGCGGCCCCCATGCGCGACAGCGGGCTGTTCCGCGAGGCAACCCTGGCGCGGCTGGTCGATGAGCACGAGGCCGGCCGCTCAGACCACAGCCTCGCCCTGTGGCTGCTTCTCGTCTTTGCCGGCTTTCTCGCAGCGGAAGGGGCCGTGTCCGCACGGAATATCGCCGCTGCGGCCTGAACCCATCCAGCGACCCGGCGGCTGCGCGTGACCGAGAGCGGAGAGACGAGCCGCCCCTCGCTTGCGGCCCGCACGGCACGCGGCGCCGGGTGGATCATCGCCCTGCGCGTGGCCGCGCGCAGCATGGGCTTCCTGTCGACCCTGGTGCTTGCCCGCTTCCTGCTCCCGCATGATTTCGGTGTGGTGGCCCTGGCCCTGGGCTTCCTCCAGGCGCTCGATACCCTGGCCTACATCGGCGTCGAGGAGGCGCTGATCCGGGAGAAGTCACCCAGCCGCGGCATGTACGACACCGGCTTCACGCTGAACCTGCTGCGCGGCCTGACCATCGGCCTGCTGCTGGCCCTCGCCGCCTGGCCGATCGCCGGCTTCTTTGGCCAGCCGGAGCTGGCGCCGGTGCTGATGGTGCTGGGCGCCGCCGTCGCGGTCGAGGGCTGCGTCAATATCGGCCTGGTCGAGTTCTGGCGGAAACTCGATTTCGCCAAGGAGGTGCGGCTGACCATCCTGCCGCGCGTGGCCGGCCTCAGCCTGGCGATCCTCGTGGCCGTGGTGTTCGAGACCTACTGGGCGCTGGTCGTCGGCGCGGTGGTGCAGCGGGTGGCGCGGGTGGCGATCAGCTACCTGGCCCACCCCTACCGCCCGCGCCTGTCGCTGGTCGCCTGGCGTGAGCTGCTCGGCTATTCGGCCTGGACCTGGGCGATCTCCGCGGCTGTGGTCGTGCGCGACCGGGCGAACGTCTTCACCATCGGCCGGATGATCGACCCCGCGAGCGCCGGCATCTTCACCATCGCCTGGGATATCGCCTCCACGCCGACGCAGGAGCTGATCGCCCCCCTGCAGCGCGCTGCCTTCTCCGGCTTCGCCGCGGCCCGGCATGAGGGGGAGAACATCGCGGAGACCTATCTGCGCCTCGTCGGTGCGGCGGCGCTGATCACCCTGCCGATCGGGGTGGGGCTGTCGCTCACTGCCGCCCCGCTGGTCCGCCTCGGCTTCGGCGAGCAGTGGGGTGCAGCGGTCCCGGCCGTGCATGTGCTGAGCCTTGCCTGCGCCGCCTCGGTCTTTGGGCTCATCGCCTGGGCCATTCTGTTCAGCCACGCCAAGCTGGCGGTCTGTTTTTACATCACCGTGGCGACGGCCGGCACGCGCGTCGTGCTGCTGGCCCTGCTGCTGCCCAGCTACGGCCTGCTGGGCGCCGCCTACGCCACGGCCGCCTCGATCCTGGTCGATGTCACCTTGCAGGTGCGCCACGTCGCCCGCCATTTCCACATCGCACTGGGGCGGCTGGCGGCGCACACCTGGCGCAGCATCGTCGCATCCGCCGTGATGGCAGCCTGCGTCTGGGGGTTGGGGCTTGGCTGGGTGCCGCTCCCGCCGACGGCGGCGGAAACCGGATGGCAACTTCTGCAGGCTATCGCTACCGGTGTCGCGGCCTATACCATGGCGCTGCTGCTGCTCTGGCTCGCCAGCGGCCGCCCCGCCGGGGCAGAGGCCGACATGCTCGCCGTGCTGGGCCGCGCGGCACAAAAACTTGGAGGGCGCCGCGCATGAGCCGGATCTGTCTGGTCGGTGCCGGGTTCATCTCCGGCGTGCATGCCGACGCGATTGCCAGCCTGCCCGGGCGGCACGTCAGCGCCGTGGTGGACCCGAACCTGCCGGCGGCCGAACGCCTCGCCCGCCGGTCCGGCACGGCCCGCGCCTTCGCCACCCTGGCCGAGGCCCAGGCCGCCAATGCGTTCGACCGGGTGCACATTCTCGTGCCCCCCGGCCTGCATGCCGAGGTCGCCGCCCCGCTGCTGCGCGCCGGCATCCCCGTGCTGCTGGAAAAGCCGATGGCGACGTCGGCCGCGGAATGCGCGGCCCTGCTGGAGGCCGGCGGCATCCTCGGCATCAACCAGAACTTCGTCCACCACCCGGCCTTCGTCGCGCTGCGGGCCATGCTCGCCTCGGGCAAGCTCGGCCGGCTGTGCCATGTGAACTGCACCTATGTGGTGCCGCTGCGCCAGCTTGCCGCCCGGCAGTTCGGCCACTGGATGTTCCAGGCGCCGGGCAACATCCTGCTCGAACAGGCGGTCCATCCGCTGTCGCAGATCGTGGCGCTGGCCGGCAGCATCCAGGCGGTCAGCGCGCTCCCCGGCCCGGCGCTGGAGATCGCGCCCGGCGTCGATTTCCACGCCACGCTGGATGCCAGCTTCACGTGTGCCAATGCCTCCGCCCAGATGCATTTCGCCGTCGGCCAGGATTTTCCGTTCTGGACGATCACCGCCATCTGCACGGACGGGGTGGCGACCGCCGACATCCTCGGCAACCGCTTCTCCACCCATCGCCGTGGCCGCTGGATCGAGGCGCTGGACGGCGCGCTCGCGGGCCTGGCCACCGGCGGCGCCATCGCCCGCCACGCCGTCGGCAACCTCGCCAATTACGGCCTGTCGATCACGAAGCTGAAGGGCAAGACCGACCCCTTCTTCCTGTCCATGCAGGGCAGCATCGCCGCCTTCCATGACGCGGCGGACAAGAACACTTCGCCTGAGACCGGCGGCGTGTTCGGCGCTGCTCTGATCGACATCTGCGTCCGCCTCGCCGAGGGCTTCCGCCCCGCCGCCCCCGCCGTGCTGCGCGCGCCGGAGCCGGCGGACGTGGCGATCCTCGGCGGCACCGGCTTCATCGGCGCCCACACCGTCCGCGCCTTCCGCGATGCCGGCATGACCGTGGGCGTGATGGCCCGCGGCGCCCGCAACCTGGCCGCCATCTTCTCCGAGCCCGGCGTGTCCGTCCATCGCGGCGACATCGGCGACGCGGCGGCGGTGGCACGCGCGGTCGCCGGCGCCCGCTTCGTCGTCAATCTCGCGCATGGCGGCGGCGGTTCCACCTTCGAGGCCGTCCGCGCGGCGATGGTCGGTGGCGCCGAGACGGTCGCCCGCGCCGCCATGGCGGCCGGCGCCGAGCGGCTGATCTATGTCGGCTCGATCGCCTCGCTCTATCTCGGCCCGGACGCGCCGACCGTCACCGGCGCCACCCCGCCTGATGTGCGCGAGGCCGAACGCGGCGACTACGCCCGCGCCAAGGCGATCGCCGACCGCGCTTTGCTGGCGATGCACGCGGCCGAGGGCCTCAAGCTCGTCATCCTGCGCCCCGGCGTGGTGGTGGGCGAGGGCGGGCCGCCGTTCCACTCCGGCCTCGGCCTGTTCAACAACGACCAGCACTGCATCGGCTGGAACGCCGGCACCAATCCGCTGCCCTTCGTGCTGGTCGAGGACGTCGCCGACGCCATCGTCCGCGCCGCCACCGCGCCCGGCATCGACGGCAAGTGCTACAACCTCGTCGGCGACGTGCGCCCCACGGCGCGCGAGTTCATCGCCCATCTCGGCACCGCCCTTGGCCGCCCGCTGGAATTTCACGCGCAATCGCCGACATGGCTCTGGGGCGAGGACGTGGCGAAATGGGTCGTCAAGCGTGCCACCGGCCGCGACGTCGCCATGCCGGCCAAGCGCGACTTCCTCTCGCGCGGCATGATGGCGAAGTTCGACATCACCGACGCCAAGCGCGACCTCGGCTGGGCCCCGGTCGGTGAGCCCGCCCGCTTCTGGGCCCGCGCCGCCGATGTCCACAAACCCTGAGCCACCGCTGATCCTCAGCGTCTTCGCGACCTTCGCCGTCGGCGGGCCGCAGGTGCGCTTCTGCGCCGTCGCCAACCGGCTGGGCCGCAGGATCCGCCACGTCGTGCTGGCGATGGACGGCAACACCGCAGCCGCCAGCCGCCTCGACCCGTCGCTGGACCTCGATTTCCCCGCCATCCCGGTGGTCAAGGGCGACACGCGCGGCAATCTGCTCCGCTTCCGCGCCTGGCTGCAGGCCCGCCGCCCGGCGCTGATGGTCACCCACAACTGGGGCTCCATCGAGTGGGCGATGGCCCGGCTGTTCACCGGCATCCCCCACATCCACATCGCCGACGGCTTCGGGCCGGAGGAGCGGGCGAGCCAGATCCCCCGCCGCGTCTGGACCCGGCGCCTCGTGCTGCGCGGCAGCACCGTCGTGGTTCCCAGCCGCACGCTGGAAGCGATCGCGCGCGACACCTGGCGCCTGCCGGACGTGCGCTACATCCCCAACGGCATCGACCTCACCGCCTTCGCCCCCGCGCCGCATGCCCCGCCGGACGCGCCGATGATCGGCACCGTCGCCGCCCTGCGGCCGGAGAAGAACCTCGCCCGCCTGCTGCGCGCCTGCGCCCTGGTGCAGCGCCCCTGGCAGCTCACCATCGCCGGCGATGGGCAGGAGCGGCCCGGGCTGGAGGCGCTGGCCGCCAGCCTCGGCATCGCCGGGCGCACCCGCTTCACCGGTCATGTCGCCGCGCCGCAAACGATTTATCCCGGCTTCGACATCGTCGCCCTGTCATCCGATACCGAGCAGATGCCGATCAGCGTGCTGGAAGCGATGGGCGCCGGCCTGCCGGTCGCCGCCACCGATGTCGGCGACATCGCGGTGATGCTCGCCCCAGAAAACCGGGAATTCGTCGTCCCGCAGGACGAAGCCGCCCTGGCCGGCGCCCTGGACCGGCTGCTCGGCGACCCCGCCCTGCGCGCCCGGCTGGGCGCCGCCAACCGGGCCCGGGCGGAGGCGGAGTTCGACCAGGAGCGGATGTTCGCCGCCTATGCCGGGCTGTTCGGGGTCGGGTAGCCCCGCGCGCCTGGCCTCAGGCGGACACGTCCACCAGCACGACTTCCGCATCCTCGGTCGCCAGGATGGTCACTTCGGCTTCGTTGGCGATCGACACGCCGGCCCGGGTGGGCACGGCGGTGCCGTTCACCACAAGCGCGCCGCTGGCCGGCACGAGGTAGCCGGCGCGGCCGGGGGCGAAGTGGTGCGTCACCTGCTCGCCCTTGCGGATCGTGCCGGCCAGCACCGCGGCATTGGCGTTCAGCGGCAGGGCGCTGCCGTCCGCGCCGGGGCGGCCATCGGCCAGGGGGATCAGGGTGTTCGAGCGCTCCTGCGGGAAGCGCCGCGCGCCCCAGCCGGGGGCGGCCCGGGGCGTGTCCGGCATGATCCAGATCTGGAAGATGCGGGCTGGCGTGTCTTCCATGTTGTACTCACCGTGCACGATGCCGGTGCCGGCGTGCATCACCTGCACGTCCCCTGCTTCGGTGCGGCCTTTGTTGCCCAGGCTATCCTGGTGGGTGATCGCGCCCTCCCGCACATAGGTGATGATCTCCATCTCCCGGTGCGCATGCGGGTCGAAGCCCTTGCCGGGGGCGATCTCGTCATCGTTCCACACCCGCAGGCCGCCCAGGCCCATGCGGGCGTGGTCGTTGTACTGGCCGAAGCTGAAATGGTAGCGGGCGTTCAGCCAGTCGTTCTGGAACCGGCCGAGCCGATCGAAGGGTTGCACGCTGATCATCGGCGTTCTCCACCATGACCATTCGACAGTGAATGGTTCTATATCGAACAATTTAGGTGGCCGGTGCGTCCGTGCAAGGGGGCGGCGTCAGCGCCGCCATGCCCAGGCGGCGTAGCAGATCATCGAGCTGCGTGATGGCTGCATGGTCCAGCCCGGCCATAGCCCGGCCGATATCCGCCGCATGGCGGGGGAACACATCGCCGATGAGTGCCGCGCCAGCTTCGGTAAGGCTGACCTGCACCTGCCGCCGGTCGGCCCCCTCGCGGTTGCGGCAGACCAGGCCGCGGGCTGCCAGCTTGTCGATCACGTCGGTCATGTTGCCAGGGCTGGTCAGCACCTTGCGGCCAAGTTCGCGCTGGGTCATCGGGCCCTTGTGCAGCACCGCTTCGAGCACGCCGAGCTGGGTCAGCGTCAGCCCTTCGCGTACCAACAGCGGTTCTACCCGCGCCTGGACGGCGCGGGTGGCGCGCATCAGCTTCACATAGGCGCGGACGGCATCGCGCAGGGCGGGATCGTCCACGCCGTGCATGCTCTCACCGGTTCATCATCACCGGGATGGCCGCAAATTCCAGCACGTGACGGGTCACGCCGCCGAGGATGAGCTGGCGCAGGCGCGAATGCGAATAGGCGCCCATGCACAGCAGATCGGCGTTGAATTCCCGCGTGGCCGCCAGCAGCCCCTTGCCGACATCGCGATCGACCGGGCGGAAGGTCGCGATATCCGCGGTGATGCCGTGCATGGCGAGATAGGCAGTGAGGTCGGCCGCCTGCGGCCCGCGGCGATGATACTCGTCCGATGTCAGCACCCGCACCGCCTGCGCCCGCTGCATCCAGGGCAGGCCCGCCTGCACGGCGGCGGCCGATTCGGCGGTGCCGTTCCAGGCCACGCAGATGCGGGTGCCGATGGTCGGGCGGGCCACCTGTGGCGCGATCAGCACCGGGCGGCCGGAATCGAACAGCACGGCATGCAAGGCGTCCGACGACGACACGTCCTCCCCCGCTTCCGGATGCGGCACCACCGCGAGGTCGGACAGGCGAGCGAGCTGGGCGACGAGATCCTCCTCCCGCCCGACGACGGAGGCGAAGCTGGCCGTGGCCTCGCTCTCATGCGCGCGGGCCTCGCCGACCTTCACGCCCTGGGTGGCGACGAAGGTTTCGAACATGTGGCGCACGGCTTGGGCGCGGTCCGAGCTTTCGCGCTCGGTGGCGGACATCATCTCCTCGATCATCGCGCCGGACAGGCCCTCGCCTGCCAGGGGGGCGACGTCGCGACTGTCCATGCGCACATGGAGGGCGGTGACATGGGCGTTCCAGATACGCGCCACCTGCAACGCAGTGGCCAGCGCCGCCTCCCCGGCGGTGGTTCCGGTCAAAGGCAGCAGCAGCTTGCGAATGGCCATGAGCGGTCTCCCTTCCGGATTACATCCTGTTTATATAGGAAGCCTGACCACGAAAACGAGGTTTAATCCAGCGCCTTGCGGATGGCCGTGAGGCTGTTGCCCAGGGTGACGGCGGGCACCGCACGCCAGGACCCGGCGGTGGCACCGGCCTTCAGCATGCCCCGCAGTACGCCCACATCCGCGTCCGACGCATCCCCGGTGCGGGCCGCGACGCGGGCGAGCAGCAGGTCTGCCGGCGCCTCCAGCCAGATACCCAGGAACGGCGCCCCGCCGGCGGCCGCGGCGATCTGGCGGCGGCGGGCCTCGTCCATGAAGGTCGCGTCCGCGATCACCGCATGGCCGCCGGCCAGGGCGGCGCGCGCCTGCTCGGCCATAAGGGCGAACACCGCCTCGCTGGCCGCAGGGGTATAGGCGCCGGGCGGCAGGCGCTGTTCGGGCGGCACGCCGGCCAGGCGCTTGCGGATCTCGTCGCTGCGCAGCACCAGCGCGCCTGGCGCTGCGCCGAGCTGCGGCGCCAAGGCGCGGGCGAGGGTGGATTTGCCGGTGCCCGACAGGCCGCCGATCGCCAGCAGGCGCGGCCCGGGCGGGGCGAGGTAACCCATCGCGCGGTGCAGATAGTCCTGCGACTCCGCCGGCTGGAACCGCGCGGCCTGGATATGCGCGCGCACCATCGCCCGCAGCGACAGGAACAGCGGCAACCCGGCGACCAGGGCGGCATCGCCGCTGCGCGCGACATAGCGGTTGAGCACCCGGTTCGCCGCCGCCCGCCCGCAGCGCCGGTCGAGGTCCATCAGCAGGAAGGCGAGATCGTAGCCGGTATCGATGGTGGCGAGATGCTCGTCGAACTCCAGGGCGTCGAAGGCGACCGGCCGGCCCTGCCACAGGCAGAGATTGCCCAGATGCAGGTCGCCGTGGCAGCGCCGCACGAAGCCGGCCGCGGCACGCTGGCCCAGCCAGCCCGCCCGGCTGGCCAGGGCCGCCAGCGTCGCCTCCAGCCACGCCCGCACGGCGGGCGGGTCCATCCCCGCATCCAGAGCGGCGCGCGCATTGCCGTGCGTCACCTGCCGCAGGGCGGCGGCCTGGTCGCGGGCGACCGGCGGCAAGCCGGCATGCAGAGCCGCCACCGCATCGCCCAGACCGTCGAGCAACGGGTCATCCAGCCCGTCCGTCGCCATCACCTCGAGGAAATCGCCGGCCGGCACGCGGGCCATCCGGACCACCCAGTCCACCACCTCGCCTTCGCCATCCAGCGCCAGCGTGCCATCCGCCGCCCGGGTGACGGCGGCAACGCCGCGATACATGCCCGGCGCCGCCTCGCGATTGAGCGCGAACTCCCGCCGGGCGGTACGCTCCCGCTCGGCCAGAGTGGAGAAATCGAGAAAAGCCAGCCGCACCGCCTTGCGCAGCTTCAGCACCTCGTCCGGCCCGATGAACACGGCGGAGATATGCGTCTCCACCGGTGCCGCCCCGGTCAGCCGCTTGAGCAGCGCCGCAGTCTCGGCCTGGGCCGGCGGGATCATCGCGCGGGGTGCTCCGTGTTGGGGGGTATCAGGCAAGGAAGTCTTCTTTTTGTGAACAAAAAGAAGCAAAAAAACTTTGTTCGTTGGGTGGGGGGTGGCTCGGGATGCGGGGCGCTGTCAGTGGGGATTTTTGGCTTCGCCGTCTTTTCCACTGACTGCGTAGTTTGACGGCGAAGCCATAGACAAAAAGTTTTGGGGCTGGCCTAGATAAGCCGAAAAGGGCTTATTTGCCAGATGGTTACACGACGTCGTCGGAGCCGGCTTTCTGCTAACGTGCAGCGCGAGCTTGTTAGTCATTTCGTCGCTGGATCGCCGGCACGAACTGCCGCTGCCGTGGTGGGCGTCAATCGCCACACCGCTACTCTGTTCTTCCACAAGCTGCGCGAACTCATCGCCGAGCAGCTGGCGCTCGAGACGCCGCAACTCCTCTCGGGCGAGATCGA
>CAMCJI010000004.1 GCA_945874805.1 Asaia bogorensis
AGCTGGGAAGCGGACAAAGCATGCGCCACGGCGGTGGCTCCTTCTCAGTGAAGGAGTCATATGAATCCTATCGACCCGTGATCTGGGAATCCCCCGATTTCAAGCCGTCTCCGCGACGAAGTGGGCCGACTTACGCAACAGGTCTACTGCTCCACAGGGTAGCCAGCGGTCTTGCAGGCAAGCAGGGCCTCAAGGTCCATTCCACGGCGCTCATCGGGTGCAACGACGATTTCGCTGGCGGCAATGCGGTCGGCCTCTTGCAGCAGTGTGCCCTGCGGGGACACCACGCGCACACCAGCGTCGTCGTGCAGTCGTGGGTCGATTTCTCCATAGGCGGGATCGTGGATAAATGTGATATCATAACTGAGATTCCGGCCCTCGTGGCGGAGTATCCAGGACAAGTCCCAGGCCCGCTTGCCAGCGCCGACCACAAGCAGGTGCGGTCGGAGCAGCCGGTGTCGGCGCAAGGCCATGAAAATAAGGCGCGCGGCAACGCCGCAACCGCCGAAGCAGCCCACGGCCAAGGTGAAGAGCAGAGCGGCATCGGCTGTGGGCGGCCATGCCGGCAGCAGCACGGGCAGCAACTGCCCAACGACCATCGCCGTCAGCCCACCGAGGCCGACAACAAGCGGGATCCGGTTCAGTGCCCTGCGTGGTTCCAGTATGGTGTCGCGGCGATAGAGGCCCAGCGCGTAGAGGTACAGGAGAATTGACGCCGGATACAATGCAGCGGGCGCCAGCCCAACGCTATATGGTGCCAAACTGAGCACAATCGGCCATACGAGCGCTGCGAGAGCAGCGTCGATCAGGAACATGACTGCGCCTGACGTCATGAGTGTCTGTTAGTGACCATTGGTCGGCTCCTGGATGCGGCGCGGTTCATCGGGCAGTACCACATATTGGTTCCCGTCCGGTAAAGCGCTGCGGGGATGATGTCGCAAGCGACAGCCTTTAACCATCGCTGAGTTGTGACTACTCTCTGGATATGAACAGCAACCCGCATTCCCGCGCCGCGAGTCGACTTTGGCAGCTGTGGCGATCAGGTGGCCAGACCGCTTCCCTGCAGGACCCGCCACGCGACCGGGCAGCAGGCTATGCCGTGCAGGCCAGATTTGCCGCAAAGAGCACTGCTTGGCCATCGGGTTGGAAGATTGCGGCGACCAGCGTTGCCGGACAGCGCCACATCGGCGTTGGTGGTCCCATGCTGGGCCGTCTTCTGGGGGAAGGGCTCTACCCGGCAGGCGGAACCCTGCCGATCGCCGGCAACCACATGCGTGTCGCAGAAGCCGAGTTCGCATTTCGGTTCCGTGATCCCCTACCGGCCCGGGCCCAACCCTATTCCGCGAGCGAGGTGTTTGCCGCAGTGGCCAGCCTGCATCCTGCCCTCGAGATACCGGATTCCCGCTTCGAGGATTTCGCACAGGCCGGTGAGGCCTGCCTGATTGCCGACAACGCCTGTGCCCACCAATTCGTCCTCGGCCCCGCCTCACCGGACATCTGGCGCGAACTGGATTTGGCGTCGCACGCCGTTCATGCCCGTGTCGGTGCGACCTGGCATGAGGGCATCGGCAGGAATGTGCTCGGCGATCCGCGCGCGGCTCTGGTCTGGTCTGTGAACGAGCTCTCTGGTCTTGGATATGGTATTACGGCACGGGAAGTCGTCACGACCGGGACCTGTGTCATCCCAATGCCCATTGCCCCAGGTGAGCGTTTGGAGGCCGATTTCGGCCCACTCGGGACTGTTGCATGCTGCTTCGGCTTATGACCTGAGGAGACGGATATTGCTGCTTTTGCGCCGCCAATTCATCGCCCTGTCCACCTTCGCCGTGGCTCACACAACCGCGCTGGCGCAGGCCACCGAGGTCAAGGTCACCCGGCCATGGGCACGGGCGACCGCCGCGTCGGCGCGTACCGGGGCGGCCTATCTAACGCTGCTGGCGGGAGCGGCAGATGCCGTTGTGGCCGCGAGTAGCCCCGCTGCCGCAACAGTGGAACTTCATCGTACGGTGAATGAGGGAGGCGTCATGAAGATGCTTGCGGCACCAGACCTGGCACTGGCAGCAGGAACGCCGGTGGAGTTCAAGCCCGGCGGGCTGCACATCATGCTGATCGGTCTGACCGCACCACTGAAGCAGGGCACAAGCTTTCCACTGACGCTGCAGTTCCGAACGGCACCGCCTGTGACGATTTCAGTGAAGGTCGAAGGCCCAGGGGCGTCAGGACCCGGCCACAGCCACTGACGCCAGCTCAGATGGCGACACGCACGCCGAGTTCCACGACGCGATCGCTAGGAATGCGGAAGAACTCTGTGGCCGGAACGGCGTTGCGTGCCATAACGAGGAACAGGTAAAGCCGCCATAGTGGCAGCTTTGGCACTTGAGCGGGCACCAAGGTTTCGCGACCCAGGAAATAGCTCGCCTGCATCGGATCAAAATCGATCCCTGCCTCCCGCAAGGCTGAAAGTTCGCGTGGCAGATTGGGGCTTTCCATGAAGCCGTAGCGAACCAGAACCCGATGAATCCCTGGCTGCAGTTCGGCGACGTTGCACCGCTCAGCCGCCGGGACCTCAGGAACGTCCTCGTTGGTCACGGTCACAAACAGCACACGTTCGTGTAACACCTTGTTATGCTTGAGGTTGTGCAGCAAAGCGCCAGGCACGTAGTCTGGATTTCCGGTCATAAAGATCGCCATACCCGGTACACGCACGGTTCTCGATTGCGGCAGACGGGCCAGGAAGGAGGAAAGAGGCAGGCTGTCAGCCTTCCAGCGGGACAGCAGCAGATCGCGCCCCTGCTTCCAGCTCGTCATCAGGCCGAGCAGCAAAACGCCAAGGACCAACGGGACCCACCCGCCTTCGGGTACTTTCAGCAGGTTCGAGGCGAAGAAGCAAAAATCGATCACGAAGAAGCTGCCGAAGGAGAAAAACACAAGCGGCCTGGACCAGCCAAACTGCCGACGGAAAACCAGCATGGCGAGTAGAGTGGTGCATAGGAACGTGCCAGTCACCGCAATCCCATAGGCCGCCGCGAGGGCTTCACTCGTGCGGAAGGCAAACACCAGGACGAGAACGCCGAGCAGAAGCGCGGTATTGATCTGGGGCAGGTAGATCTGGCCCTCCTCCGTGGCGCTCGTGTGGCGGACGGTCAGGCGCGGTAGGAAGCCCATTTGCATGCATTGGCGTGCAATCGAATACGCACCGGATATCATCGCTTGGCTGGCAGTGACCGTGGCTGCGGTGGCCAGGATCACAAGTGGCAGCCGAAACCAGTCGGGCGCCAGCAAGAAAAAGGGGTTGGCCAGCGTCGACGGGTGCTCCAGCACTAGCGCGCCTTGCCCGAAGTAGTTGAGTGCCAATGAGGGCAGTACCAGGGCCGTCCAGGCAAGCCGGATAGGCCGGGCTCCGAAATGCCCCATGTCGGCATACAACGCTTCCGCCCCCGTCACCGCCAGCACCACCGAGCCTAGGGCGATGAAGGCCATCCACTCGTGCCGCCAAACCAGAGACATCGCGTAGCTGGGAGAGAGGGCCAGCAATACCTTCGGGTTCTGCACAATGGCGATCAGCCCAAGCACCGCAATCACGATGAACCACGCAGCCATGATTGGCCCGAACAGACGCCCCATGGTTGCCGTGCCACGCCATTGAATAATGAACAGCAGCAGGATGACAGCTACCGCCAGCGGGATCACCGCTTCCTTCAGGTGCGGACTCACCGTCTGCAGGCCCTCAACCGCTGAGAGCACCGAAATTGCGGGGGTTATCACCCCATCTCCAAAGAAGAGGCAGGCGCCCGCAATGCCCACCAGCACCACCGTCCCGCGCATCCGCCCGTTGGTGGAAACACGCTGGGCCAATGCCATCAGCGCGAGGACGCCGCCTTCGCCGCGATTATCGGCGCGCATGATGATCGTCACATACTTAATCGTAACGACCAGCACCAGCGCCCAGAAGATGAGCGACAGAATGCCCAAGACATCCGCTGTCACCAACCCTTCGTCCTTGAAGGGCTCCAACGCGGTTTTGAAGGCGTAAAGGGGGCTGGTGCCGATATCGCCGTAGACCACACCGAGCACCCCCAGAACCACCGTCGCCCTCAGGGGCTGTTGTGCGGGGGAATGAGCTGCGGCGGAGGTCATGGGCAGCCCGCGCCATGGGAACGACGTGAGAGTGTCATCCGTTAGCCCTTCGGAATAGGGTGGCCGCAACAGCTCAAGCGATACGCGCGCCAACCTCCAGGTGCAAGCAATACGCAGGACTCAGGCTGGAAGCAGATATCAGCCGCGCGTCCCGAAGATGGCTGAACCAACCCGGACATGCGTGGCCCCTTGAGCGATTGCTGCTTCGAAGTCACCCGACATGCCCATGGACAGCACGCTGAGGCCATGCCGCGCGGCACAGGCAGCCAGCCAGGCAAAGTGCGGCGCCGGATCGCCTTCGGCTGGAGGAATGCACATGAGCCCGGTAAGCGCCGCCCCGAACCGCGCGGTGCAGCTCGAGATAAAGGCATCGGCCTCCTCACGCGGGATTCCTGATTTTTGCGTTTCGTCCCCCACATTCACCTGCACCAGCAGGTCAGGCGTACGGCCCTCGCGCAGGATCGCGTCGGCGATCGCGTCAGCAAGCTTGGGGCGGTCCATCACCTCGATCACATCCGCGAGCCGTACCGCTTCGCGGGCTTTGTTCGTCTGCAAGCCGCCGATGATATGCAGGCGCAGGTCCGGGTGGCTTGGGCGCAGGCCGGGGAACTTCTGTGCGGCTTCCTGAACCCGGTTCTCACCGAACAGCACCTGCCCCTCGGCCAGCGCCGCGACCACAGCGGCAGCGGGGTGGGTCTTCGAGACCGCAACCAAACTGACGCTCCCGGCCGACCGTCCGGCCGCGAGTGCAGCGGCGGCCATGCGCGCCCGCACCTTCGCCAGCCCGCCGGCTACATGTTCATATGTCAGGGAAGCACTGGTCGAGGGATCGCTCATGGATGAGAGACTTGTGGCCTGGGCCCGCGCGGTCAAGTCACGTCGCCGCAGTCACTTGCCGGTCCTGTGGCTCTTTACCGATGCCGCACGCCTGCCCGACCCTCTCGCCGCCGCCGCGCGCCTGCCGCGTGGCCTCTGCGGCGTGGTATTCCGCCATGATGGCGATCCCGCCAGAGCCGCGCTGGGCGAAGCCCTGGCGCGGATCTGCCGCGCGCGCCGGTTGCTCCTGGTCGTCGCGGGCGACGTGCGGCTTGCGGCGCGGTTGCATGCGGGCGTGCATCTCCGCAGGGCACAAGGTAGCGCGGCTGTGCGGGGGCGGCTGGCGACCAGCTCCGCACATAGCGTCGCCGAACTCCGAAGGGCCCGCCGCGCAGGCGTGGCCCTTGCCTTCCTTTCCCCAGCCTACCCTACTGCAAGTCATCCCGGCGCGCCGGCACTTGGCGCAGTGCGATGGACGGCGATGGCGCGTTCGGCAGGCATCCCGGTTGCCGCGCTGGGTGGCATTGCCGGCACGAGCATCGGCCGGCTGGGCCGTGGCACCTGTGCGGGTGCAGGCGCGATCGGCGCCCTGGCCTGATCTGGCGTCGTTGCTTGTGGCATTCCTGCCACAGTGTTTCACAATTGCCATGAGGAAGGCGGATGAGGAATTGCCGCGTGGTCATGCCTGCGCCAATACTCTGTCCAGGTCCGGCTGCCCTCGCCCCCTTTCGCCCCTCGTGGCGGTGGGAGGGAACGGGGCGGGGCCTGCTAGGTCTGCCGGGTCTCCCCGGCACTATCAGGAGTTTCATCATGCGTAAGATTTTGCTTGCTGCGACAGCAGTGGCAGCGGTTGCGGGGATCGCCGGTTCGGCCGTCGCCCAGACCGCCGCTCCGTCGATCACCCCGGGCCGCGCTGGCTGGGTTGGCAACAAGGGCTCGGGCTATCCGAGCGCCGCCAACGAGCCGGGCACCGTCCAGGTCTTCCTGCGCGGCGCCCTGTATTCGGGCATCTTCATCGGTGGCGCCCCGGGCGACACGCAGACCACTGCGACCGGCACCACGAAGAACAACCCCTACGCCTTCTACAACTACATCCGCCTGTTCCCGTCGATGCAGGCCACGACGGCCCGGGGCCTGATGTATGGTGCGTTCGGTGAAATCCGTTCGACCACCGGCACCTCCACCGCCGGCTCCAACAACAGCAGCTCGAATCTCAACTGGCGCCGCGCTTATGGTTACCTCGGCGGCAGCTGGGGTCAGGTTCGCTTCGGCGCCCTCGAAGGCGCGAATGCGATCATGCAGACCGGCACCTTCGAAAACGGCACTGGCCTGCACAACGGTGACGGCCCGTCCTACGCCGGCCCCGCCGCCTTCACCTGGCCGTTCCTGGCCTCCCAGGGCACGGGCGAGAAGATCGTCTACCTCTCGCCGAGCTTCTCGGGCTTCGACTTCGGCCTGACGTTCGAGCCGGGCACGAACAACATCAACTCCTACAACAACGGCCCCGGCGGCATCGCCGGCATCGGTGCGGTTCGCCTCGACAGCCTGTCCGGCAACACGTTCGTCCTCGGCCAGGGCACGCTGCAGCGCACGAAGAACGTGTTCGAAGCGGTCGGCCGCTACCAGGGTAACGTCGGCCCGGTCGGCGTCACCGCCAGCCTCGGTCTCGTCACCGCCGGCCTCGTGAAGAACAGCGGCCTGACGGGTCTCGCCGCCAGCGGCGCCCCGCAGTACAAGTACAAGAACCCGTTCGGCGTGCAGGGTGGCCTGACGGTCTCCTACGGCGGCCTGACGGTTGGCGGCGCGGTCTACGGTGGTTCGGTGAACCCGAACAACTCGCGTAACTACGCCCCGGTGAAGTCGGGCGGCAAGGACGCTCTGGCGTTCCTCGTCGGCGCCTCCTACGCGACTGGCCCCTACTCGGTCACCGCGTCGATCGCCAGCGTGAACCGCGCGGGCTTCAATGCTGAAGACATCACGGCCGCTAACGGCTCGAGCCCGGCCGCTCGTTCGGGCACGATGCGTGAGATGGGCTACGGCGTCACGGGCACCTACGCCTATGGCCCCGGCGCCGCTCTGAACGTTGACTTCATCTACAGCCAGCGTCACCAGTCCAACATCAACCTGCTTGCCGGTGGCACCGCGGTTGGTCGCGCTGGCAACAACGTGCAGGCCGTGGCTCTGATCATCAACAACACCTTCGTCTGGTAAGACCTTTCGCCGCAAGGCGAAGCGCCTTTCAGATACGTGCCTGGAAGGGGCGGTGGGAAACCACCGCCCCTTTTGCGTTCGCCCCCCAGGCCGATCGCCGTGCCGCTTGGCGCTGCGCCGCTTCTCGGCTAGGTAGGGACAGCTTCCTCATATGGCCTGGATGGACGATGACCTTACGCGCTTGGCTGCTGGCCCTCCCCGCCCTTGTTCCTCTCACGCTCACCAGCTGCGGCAACTCGCGGTTTGTGGAAAACTGGGAATACAACGACCCCGCATACAAGAACCGCAACAGTGGTCTCCTGTTCGGTGACAGCAGCCTGTTCAGCACCGGAAAGGGCAACAGAGATGAGGGCGGTGGTGGCGGTGGCCCCGGCCTGGGGGTGAACGCCTATCTCTGGCGTGGGGCGCTCGACACCCTGTCCTTCATGCCGCTCGCCTCGGCTGATCCGTTCGGTGGCGTGATCATCACCGACTGGTTCCAGCCGCAGGCAAGCCAGGGCGAGCGCTTCAAGGCCACGGCCTATATCCTCGGCCGCGCTCTCCGCGCCGATGGTGTGAAGGTGACGATTTTCCGGCAGGTCGCACAAAGCGGCACCTGGGTTGACCAACCGGTGAACGCGACCACCAACTCGGAGATCGAGAACCGCGTCCTCGCCCGCGCCCGCGAGCTCCGCACCCAATCCGGCGGTAGCTGACGCTTAAGGGGTTTTTGGTTCTTTTTCTCGAAAAAGAACAAGGAGCTTTAGGTCTTCAGGCTGGTCTTGATGCGAGTACCCGATGAACGTTCCCCCGGATGCAACACCCACCGACGCGCCACGCTACGACTTCCGCGCGGCCGAGCCACGCTGGCAGGCCGCCTGGGACGCAAAGGGCTGTTTCCTCGCCGAGGACGTGCCGGCCGCGGGCAAACCAAAATACTACGTCCTGGAGATGTTCCCCTATCCCAGCGGGAAGATCCACATGGGGCATGTGCGTAATTATACGCTCGGTGATGTCGTCGCCCGCTACAAGCGGGCCCGCGGCTACGCGGTGATGCACCCGATGGGGTGGGACGCGTTCGGCCTGCCGGCTGAGAACGCGGCCCGCGAACGCGGTGTGCACCCGGCCAAGTGGACGTGGGAGAACATCGCCAACATGCGCGCTGAATTGCAGCGCATGGGACTCTCGATCGACTGGACGCGCGAAATCGCCACCTGCGACCCCAGCTATTACGGCCACCAGCAGAAGCTGTTCCTCGATTTCGTCAAGCTCGGCTTGGTCGAGCGCCGGGAGAGCTGGGTGAACTGGGACCCGGTGGACGGTACCGTGCTCGCCAATGAGCAGGTGATCGATGGCCGTGGCTGGCGGTCTGGCGCACCGGTCGAGAAGCGCAAGCTCTCCCAGTGGTTCTTCAAGATCACGAAATTCGCCCCCGATCTGCTCACCTCACTCGACCAGCTCGACCGCTGGCCCGAGCGGGTGCGGCTGATGCAGGCCAACTGGATCGGCCGCTCCGAAGGCGCCCGCCTGCGCTTTGCGCTGGCGGGTTCGGCAGAGGAGATCGAAGTTTATACCACCCGGCCGGACACGCTGTTCGGCATGTCGTTCGTGGCGATCGCGCCGGAGCACCCGCTGGCCACCGCCACCGCAGCACGCGACCCGGCCGCCGCCGCCTTCGTTGCCGAATGCCGCAGCCTGGGCACCAGCGAGGCAGCGATCGAAGTCGCCGAAAAGCGCGGCTACGATACCGGGCTGCGGGTGGCGCATCCGTTCATCGAAGGTGCGACCTACCCGGTGTGGATCGCGAATTTCGTGCTGATGGAATACGGCACCGGCGCCATCTTCGGCTGCCCCGCGCATGACCAGCGCGACCTGGACTTTGCCCGCAAGTACGGCCTGCCGGTGCCGCCGGTGGTGCTGCCCACCGGCCAGGACCCGGCAAGCTTCATCATTGCCGAGAAGGCCTTCGACGGCACCGGAACCATCTTCAATTCCGGCTTCCTCGACGGGCTGGCTGCCCCCGCCGAGGCCAAGGCTGCCGCCATCGCGAAGCTGGAGGCGACCGGCGCCGGCCAGGGCGTGGTAAACTGGCGGCTGCGGGATTGGGGGGTCAGCCGCCAGCGCTACTGGGGCTGCCCGATCCCGATCATCCATTGCGACGCCTGCGGCCCGGTGCCGGTGCCGGAAGACGATCTGCCTCTGGTACTGCCGGAGGACGTCAGCTTCGACGTGCCGGGCAAGCTGCTCGACCTGCATCCGACCTGGAAGCATGTGAATTGCCCCAACTGCGGCAAGCCGGCGCAGCGGGATACCGACACGTTCGACTGCTTTGTTGACAGCTCCTGGTATTTCGCCCGCTTCTGCTCGCCCAAAGCGGCGGGCCCGATGACGCGCGCGGCGGTGGACCACTGGCTGCCGGTGGACCAGTACATTGGCGGCATCGAGCACGCGATTCTGCACCTGCTCTATTCCCGCTTCTTCACCCGCGCGATGAAGGCAGCGGGCCACGTGTCCTTGGATGAACCCTTCGCCGGATTGTTCACCCAGGGCATGGTGACGCATGAGAGCTACAAGAGCGCCGCTGGCGCCTGGCTCTACCCCGAGGAGATCGAGAAGCAGCCGGACGGCACCGCAGTCCATCGCGACGACCGCACACCTGTGGTGGTTGGTCGTGTGGAGGCGATGTCGAAGTCCAAGCGCAACACGATCGATCCGGGAAGCATCATCGCCCGCTTCGGTGCGGATACCGCACGGTGGTTCATACTGTCCGACAACCCGCCCGAGCGGGACATGGAGTGGACTGAATCCGGCGCAGTCGGCGCCTATCGCTTCACCCAACGACTGTTCCGCCTGGTCGAAGCGCTGGGCACCCAAGGTTTTGGCGCGGAAATGCCGGCCAGCATCTCGCCGGCAGCCCGGCGGCTGCGCCGCGCGACTCACCGGGCTATACTGGCGGTGACCGAGGCGCTTGATGGCTTCGCGTTCAATGTGGCCGTGGCCCGCATTTATGAATTGGCCAACGCCATCGCCGAGGCTGAGCGCGCCCCTGCGGCCGAGCAGGAAGGGCTGCTGTGGTGCCGGCGGGAGGCGCTGAGCATCGCTGCGCGCCTGTTCGCCCCGATGATGCCACATCTGGCGGAAGAGGCCTGGGCCGCGCTGGGTGGCTCTGGCCTGGTGGCGGAGTTGCCTTGGCCGGAAGGCGATGCAACCCTCGCGGCGGCCGAGACTTTGACGATTGCAGTACAGGTCCTGGGCAAACTCCGTGGCACGATCGAGGTCGTCCCGGACGTTGCTGAAGCCGAGGTACTGGCGGCTGCCGAGGCAGAGCCCAATGTCGCCCGGGCGCTGGAGGGCAAGCGCGTGGTCAAGCGGATCTACGTCCCGGGCCGTATCGTCAATTTTGTGGTCGCGGGATAGGCGATGCCGAGCACCCCGGCACCCGTTCGGCGGCGTGTCTTTGGGCTGGGGCTTTTCGGCGTTCTGGCAGGTTGCGGCTGGCGGCCGGTTTATGGGCCACCGGCAGGCGGTGGCATTGGCGCCGCCGAGCAAGGCTTGATGGAAACTGAGGTCGCCTGGCTGCCTGAACGCAACGGCCAGTTGCTGCGTGAGGCGCTGAAGGCGCGGTTTGAACGCGGGACGGGCGGTGCCGCCCGGCGCTACGACCTTTCGGTGAACCTGTCGATCCAGGCTGAAGGCATCGGTATACAGCGCGACAACACTACCTCTCGGGTGCGCCTGATCGGCACGGCCGCCTGGACATTGCAGTTGCAGAACCAGCAGCGTAGCACCCTCACCACTGGATTTGCGCGCGAGGTAGACGGCTACGATGTTTTCAATCAACAATATTTCGCGGCCGATCTGCAAAGCGGTGCGGTGCAGCGCCGGATAACCGACGCGCTGGCCGAGCAGATCACTTTGCAGGTGGCCGCCTGGTTCAATCGACGTACTGCCGCCGCCGACGGCTGAGCCGGTGAAGATCGACGCTCGCCGCATTGAGGGATTCCTGCGCGACCCCGGCTCCTGCCGGGCCGTGTTGCTGCATGGCGAGGATGTCGGCCTGATCCGCGAACGCGCACGCTCGCTTGTCGTCCTTATAGCGGGCAGCGCAGATGACCCTTTTCGCGTCGTGGAACTTGAGCGCGATCAGGCTGGACGGATACCCGATGAATTCGCTTCCCGTGCGCTGACTGGCGGCCGCCGCGTGCTGCGCCTCCGAGAGGCGACGGACGCGGCGACACCCGCGGTGGAGCGGGCACTTGCCGGACCGGGGGAAGCCCTTCTGGTGCTGGAAGGTGCCGGCCTGGGAACCAAGAGCAAGCTGGTCAAGGCAATGGGCGATCACGCGCAGTCTGCCGCGATAGCCTGCTACCCGCTCGAGGGCCGTGAGCTCGCCGCTGTAATCCGTGCGATGTTCGCGGAGGCGAAGTTGCGGGTCGATGATGACGCGATGGCGTTCCTGGTCGATCATCTTGGCGCCGACCTTGCCGTGACGCAGCGCGAGATCGAAAAACTGGTGCTCTATGCTGGTGACAGCCGCACCATCGACCTCGCCGCGGCCCAGACCTGCGTCGGCGACCTTGCGGGGCTTTCGCTCGAGGACGCGCTACATGCTGCGATGACCGGTGACATTGCAGGGGCTGACCGTGCCCTCGAACTCGCGATTGCTGAAGGCAGCACGCCAGTGGGCGTCCTGCGCCAGGCCCTCGGCCACCTGCAGAAGCTGCATCGGGCACGGCTGGCGATGGTGAGTGGTGCCAGCGCCCAGGCGGCTGTGGACGGGATGCGACCTCCTGTGTTCTTCCGCCGCAAACCGCTCATGGTGACCTCATTGGGTCTGTGGACGGAACCGGCACTCTCCGCGGCGTGTCAGCGGATCTGGGAGGTCGAGCGCGCTTGCAAGCGCACGGGGGCTGCAGACGAGGCCCTATGCCGCAGCGCGGTCGTTGGGCTTGCCCAGCGGGCAGCCCAGGCGAGGCGCCGGGGGGCTTGATCCACCTCATTGCCCGGCGCGCACCCCGGCGCTAGGGTCCGGCCCGCAGAGCAAGGAGACGCCAACGATGTTTGAAAACAGCACCCTGACGGCCGGCAGCGTGATGACCGCCGATGTCGTGACCATCTCGCCGCAGACCAGCCTGCGGGCAGCGGCACGGCTGATGGCAACGCGCGGCATCAGCGCCCTCCCCGTGGTAGAAACTGACGGGACGGTCGTCGGCCTGCTCAGCGAAGCCGATCTGGTGCGTCCGGATGACGCTGCGGTGCGTCGGCGTGACTGGTGGTTGCAGCATTTGGCCGACGGGCACGACCTTGCGCCGGACTTCCTCGCGGCCATCCAGGCAATGGATCAGAGCGTGACCCACGCGATGCAGCGTGACGTTGCGAGTGTCGGCGAAATGGCCTCGCTGCAGGATGTCGCAGCCCAGCTTGTCGGCAAGAATGTGCGCCGGCTTCTCGTCCTGCGTGACGGCAAACTGGTCGGCATCGTCAGCCGTGCAGACCTGGTGAAGGCGATCGCTGCCGGCGCCGGCTGACAGAGACTATTCCTGGAGGAAGGCGAGGCCCTCGCCTTCCAGCACCAGGCAGGTCAGCCTGCCACCAAAAACAGCTGCCGTATCGATGCCAATTCGGTTTGGTCGGATGGCCGGCGCGTGCTGCGGCGTGTGGCCATGCACGACCACGGCGCCGAAATCAGCGCTGCTGTTGAGGAAGGCGTTGCGGATCGACGTCAGGTCCTCCGGCGTTTGATCTGCAAGCAACACACCCGGCCGCACCCCCGCGTGTACGAACACGTAGCCACCGGCGTGATAGGTCAGGGCCAGCCCGTCGATGAACGCCCGATGGGCAGCGGGGATGCCGGAGGCCCAAGTTGTCGGCGGGGCCTCTGCCGGGAGACCCCAGCTTTGCAGGCTGGCTTTCCCGCCACCCAGCAGCCAGTCGGTTGCTGCGGCGAGATCGCCGGACAATGCGGCCGACAGGCTGGCCTCATGATTGCCTTTCAGATGCACCCGCGGCAGCCCGAGCAGCGGGCTTTCATGCAGCAGCTCGTCGAGCACACCGACCGTATCCGGTCCGCGGTCGATATAGTCGCCCAAGTACACGATGCTCACATGCCGGATCGGCGCGGCGGCCAGGTCCTCGGCGATCCGGCGGTGGAGCGCGCGCAGACGATCAGCACAGCCGTGAATGTCCCCGACCGCATAGACACGCCGCCCGGCCGGCAGCCAGCCGGGGGCGGGGTCAAGGCTCATGTACGCGCGCGTGACTCGCGCCGCGCCAGCCAGGTGGTGGAGGCGAAGATCACCGCGGCCCCGGCAATAGTCCATGGCCCCGGCACATCTCCGAACACGAGAAACCCCGCGGCGGAGGTCCACAGCAGGTCGAGAAACTTGACCGGCTGGGTCGCGGATATGTCGGCGGAGCGAAAGGCGCGGGTCATGCAGTAATGCCCGGCACTGCCGAGCGCGCCGCAGACCATGAAGGCCGCCCACTGCCACAGGCTCGGCCAGGTCCAGTGCAGGAGCGCCAGCGGCAGCGAGAACAGCGTGACCGTGATCGACTGCCAAACCACGATCACCTCCGCCTTGTCTCGCCGGCTCAGCGCTTTGGTGATCAGGAACGAGGCGGCAAACAGCGGCGAGGACAGCAGCATCATCAGCTGGTAGTACAAACTCCCGCCCTGTGCCGGCCCCACCACCACCACCACGCCGAGAAACCCGATGGCCGCGGCCAGCCAGCGCGCCCAGGTGATCTTCTCGCCCAGGAAGATCACGGCACCGATCATCACGAAAATCGGCGCCGTGAAGCCGATTGCCGTCATATCGGCCATCGGCACATGCGGCAGGGCGATGAACCACACCACCAGCCCTGCGGTATGCACAGCACCTCGCCAGATCTGCCCGGACAGGCCGTTCGGTGCATAGGCCGCCAGTCCGGCCCGGGCAACGAACGGCAGCATAACCAGCAGGCCGCAAAAATAGCGCATGAACTGCGTCTGAAACGGGTCCATCTGCGTGGTCAGCACGCGCATCGAGGTGTTGAGGAAGGTGAAGGTCAGCCCCGCCCCCGCCATCCACAGCATGCCGCGCAGCACCGGGGGCAGCAGATTGGCTGCCGCCTGCAACCGCAAGAGGCTCAGCACAGCGCCTGCCCGCCGCCGGACTCGAACCGGCACGCCTTTTGGCTGCGGATTTTAAGTCCGCTGCGTCTACCGTTCCGCCAGGCGGGCATTGGGCGTCTACTCAGATTTTGGCAACCCGTTGCGCGATGTCCAGCGCCCGGCGCAGCAATGTCTCGCTCGCCTCGGGCGTGCGGAAGGCGCTATGGGCCGAGAGCGTCAAGTTTTCCAGCCCGACGAAGGGATTGCCGGCGGGCAGCGGCTCCTCCTCGAACACGTCGAGGGCGGCGTGGCCGATCTGCCCGCTTCTCAGCGCCGCGATCATCGCCGCCTCGTCAACCACCGCGCCGCGGGCGGTGTTCACCAGCAACACGCCGGGCCGCAGCATGGCGATCCGCTCCGCACTTAGGAATCCGCGCGTCTCATCGTTCAGCAGCAGATGCAGGCTGACCACATGGCTTTCTGCCAGGAGTGTGTCGAGGTCCACGAACGTGACCCCAGGCGCGGTCTTCGGGGACCGGTTCCAGGCCAGCACCCGCATGCCGGACCCACCGGCAATGCGCGCCACCTGCTCGGCGATACCGCCGAAGCCGACCAGACCGATCGTCTTGCCGGTGAGCTGCGTACCCTCCGTGCGTGGCCAGCCGCCAGCGCGGATGCCGCGATCCATCATGGCGAGGCCCCGCGCGCCGGCCCACATCAGTGCGATTGCGTGCTCGGCCACCGCGATGTCGCCATAGCCCTTGATGATGTGGACGGTGATGCCGAGCTCGGCCAGCTCTTCGGGATTCATGTAGCTGCGGGCGCCGGTGCCGAGGAAGATGACGTGCTTCAGGCCCTTGCATAGCCGCATCGTCTCGGTAGGCATGAAGGTGCGGTCGTTGAGCACGAAGTCGGATCCCGCGAGCAGGCCGGGCAGCTCATGCGCTTCCACATGATGCTGAAGATGCACGCGTACGGGCGGGTCTTCGGGCCGAACGACCTTGGCGAAGATCGTGGCCAGTTCCTCCTCGGCATCGACGAATATCCCGCGCATCCAACCCTCCGCAGCTGCGGGGGGATACTGCGCATGCCGCCCTGCGGGCGCAAGAACGGGGCGTGGTGCCACAGCCCTGCAAGCTCTAACTAGGGCCTAATGTATGACCCGCCGCGCATCCCCGAGGACAGTATCCGTGAACGGCTGCCCCGCGCGGCGCCGCCTGTGCGCCGGCGGCGCGTGCGGGTGTTTCTGCTGCGCTGGCTGGTGATCCTGGCCGTCTGGGCGATTGTCCTCGCCGGTGCGATGCTCGCCTGGTTCGCCTGGGATCTGCCGCGGCCGGAGGCGGCGCTCGACGTGGCGCGCCGCCCCAGCCTGACGATCCAGGCCCGCGATGGCCGCATCATCGCCACCTTCGGCGACGTCGTCGGCGAGCCGCTGCGCCTCGCGGACATGCCGTCCACCCTCCCGGCCGCCGCCGTGGCGGTTGAGGACCGGCGCTATTGGTCGCATTTCGGGCTTGACGTGATCGGGATCGCGCGCGCGGCCTGGGTGAACCTGCGCGCCGGGCGCCTCGTGCAGGGCGGCTCCACCATCACTCAACAGGTGGCGAAGAATTTGTTCCTCACCAATGCGCGCACCTTCCGCCGCAAGGTGCAGGAGTTGATGCTGACGGTCTGGCTGGAGCGCCAGTTCACCAAGCAGGAAATCCTCGAGATCTGGCTCAACCGGGTCTACCTCGGCTCGGGCGCGTTCGGTGTTGATGCGGCGGCGAAGCTGTATTTCGGAACATCCGCTCGCAATCTGAATCTGTGGCAATCGGCCATGCTCGCCGGCCTGCCGCGCGCGCCCTCCCGCTTCAACCCGCGCACCGACCCCCGCGCCGCCGCCGTGCGCGCCCGCGAGGTGCTTACGGCGATGGCTGAGACCGGGGCGATCACCCCCGCCCAGGCCCAGGCAGCGTCCGCCGCCATCGCCACCGTGCCACGCAGCGCCAACACGCCGGGCTGGTTCGCCGACTGGATCGCCGAACGCGCCCAGGCCTCCCTGCCGGATTCGGCGGATGCGGTGATCCAGACCACGCTGGACAGCCGCGCACAAACGCTGGTCGAAACCCGCCTTGCCGGGCTGATCGATGGGCCGGGGGTGGCGGGCAATGTCAGCCAGGGCGCTGTTGTCGTCCTCGATGCCGCCACGGGCGCGGTGCGGGCGATGGCCGGAGGACGGGACTACCGCACCAGCCCCTTCAACCGCGCCGTCGTCGCTCAGCGGCAGATGGGCTCGGCCTTTAAGCCGTTCGTCTGGCTGACCGCCCTGGAACGCGGCGCCAGGCCGGACGACCTTATCCTCGATGCGCCGATCCGGATCGGTACCTGGGCGCCGGGCAACTTCGACGGCCGCTTCCGCGGTGAGATCACGCTGGAGGAAGCGCTCGCCCAGTCGGTCAACACGGCGGCCGTGCGCCTGCTGATCCAGGCGGGCGGCCCGCGCCCCACGATCGAGACGGCGCGGCGCTTCGGCCTGACCGGCCCCCTGCCGGCTGACGATACCTTGGCGCTCGGGACCGGCAGCGGTTCCTTGCTCGAACTGGCAGCCGCCTATGCGAGTTTCTTCAACGGTGGCAAGCGGGTCGGCCCTTACGCGATTCAGTCAATGAAGGCTGATGGTCGCGAGATTGCCAACAACCGGGCACCGCCCTTGCAGGTCACCTCGCCCGATCATGCCGCGATGATGGTACGGATGCTCGCTGCTGTCGTCAGCCGCGGCAGTGGCCGGGCGGCTGCGGTGCCGGGCCAATTCGGTGCCGGCAAAACCGGTACCACCCAGGACTACCGCGACGCGTGGTTCGTCGGCGCAAGCAATGGTCGCATCATCGGTGTCTGGATGGGCAATGACGACAATCGGCCGATGAATCAGATAACCGGCGGCGGCCTGCCTGCCCGCCTGTTCCGCGAACTGGCCAGCGAGCTGGTGGAGTAGCGTTGCCAGCTGCCATCGAACGGTTCAGGCTTGTGGGCGATGACGCAGCCCGCCATGCGAAGCACCGGAGTTTGGCCCGTGAGCATTCTTGCCCTCAGCACCGTGGAACTGCGGCATCGCATCGGCACCAAGGAAATCTCGCCGGTGGAGCTTCTGGAAGCGGCGATCGAACGGATCGTGGCGCTCAATCCAGCCGTGAATGCCATCACGGCCACGGACGCCGTAGCGGCCCGGCAGGTGGCGCGCGAGGCCGAAGCGGCCGCGCTGCGCGGCGAGGCGCTCGGCCTGCTGCACGGTCTGCCCACGGGGATCAAGGATCTGCACGAGACGCAGGGGCTGCTGACAACCTACGGCTCGCCCCCGCAGGCCGAGCATGTGCCGGCCCAGGACGCGGCCATGGTGGCGCTGGTGCGGGCTCAGGGCGCGGTGATCCTGGCGAAGACCAACGTGCCGGAACTCGGGGCGGGGGCGAACAGCCGCAACCCGGTCTGGGGTGCTACCGGCAATCCGTTCGATCCCAGCCTCAACCCCGGCGGCTCCTCCGGCGGTTCGGCGGTGGCGCTCGCCTGCGACATGCTGCCGGTCTGTACCGGGTCCGACACCGGGGGCTCCCTGCGTATCCCAGCGGCGATGTGCGGCGTCGTGGGGTTCCGGCCCTCCCCTGGCGTCGTCCCGATGGACAGCCGCCCGCATGGCTGGACCCCGATCTCCGTGCTTGGCCCGATGGGGCGCAGCGTGGCCGACACCCGCCTGCTGTTCGCCGCCCAGATCGGCATGGATGACCGCGAGCCGCTCGGCTTTCCAATGGATCGCGAGGCAGCCATGACCACACGCCCCGTCGATCTCGGCCGCCTTCGCGTGGCCTGGACCGAGGATTTTGGCCAGTGCCCCGTTGGTGCCGAAATCCGCACGGCGATGCGCGAGAAGATTGCTGCCATGTCGCATCTGTTCCGCAGCTGCGACCGGCTGGAGATCGACATGGGCGAGGCGGATCGCTGTTTCGACGTGGTACGCGCCCAAGGCTTCGTCGCCCGTTTCCAGGAGGACTATGCGCGCGACCCGGCCGCGATGGGCCCCAACATCCGCGCCAACTACGAGATCGGTGCGAAGATGACCCTGGCCGACGCCGCCTGGGCGAACAGCGAGCAGACGCGGATCTTCCGCCGCTTCCAGGCAGTTTACCGCGACTACGACCTGATCCTCTCGCCCACGGTGCCGGTGACGCCCTTCCCCTGGACGCAGCTGTATCTCGAAGAGCTGGAGGGCGTGGCGCTGCGCAACTACTACCACTGGCTGGCGCTCACCTATTTCGTGACGCTGGTGACCAATCCCTCGATCGCCCTCCCCTGCGGCACCGATCCGATGGGCATGCCCTTCGGCATGCAGGTGACAGGCCGCCTCCGCGGTGATCTCGCGTTGCTGGACGCGGCGGCCGCACTCGAATCAAGCTGGAGCCGCATTGCCGGGCTGGGCCGGCCACGGCCAGACCTGGGCAAGCTTATGATGCCGCGGCCGGAGCTCGCCGCCTTTGCCACCCACCCCAGCCGCCATCCGCAGGCAGCCCCGCTGCGCCTGGCTTAGCTCAGGCGCGGGCCTGGCCGAGGATCATGTCGCGGATCGCCACGGGGTCGGACTGCTCCATCACCCGACGGGCGAAGCGGGCGCTCTCATCGATCGTCAGCGCGCGCACCTTCTGTTTTACCCGCGGCACGGCCGAGGCGTTCATGCTGAAACTGCGCAGCCCGAGGCCGACGAGCAGCCTCGTCAGCTCCGGATTGGCGGCCATCTCGCCGCAAACGGAGACCGGCATGCGCATCCGCAACGCGGCCTCGGTGGCGAACTGCACCAGCCGCAGCACGGCCGGATGCAGTGGATCGTAGAGGCTGGCGACCTCGGTTTCGCTGCGGTCAACCGCCAGGGTGTACATCGAGAGGTCGTTGGTGCCGATGGCAAAGAAATCCGCCTCCAGCGCCAGTGCATCGGCCGACAAAGCCGCCCCGGGCGTCTCGATCATGATGCCCAGCGGCGGCAGCTGCTCGGCCATGCGCTCGCCGCGCCGGCGCAGGCGGCGGGCCACGCGTTCATAGATGTCGCGGGCGGTGCGCACCTCGGCGACATTGGTCACCATCGGCAGCAGCACCCGGACGGGTCCGGCAGCGGAGGCTCGCAGAATGGCCGCAAGCTGGACCTCGAACAGGTCGGTCTCGCGCAGCAGCAGGCGGATGCCGCGCAGGCCGAGTGCTGGATTGGTGTCGGGTGCTTCGGGAACGATGCCGGCGCCGGTCAGCGCTTCGATATCCTTCTCGCCGCCCCAGTCCAGCACGCGGATCGTCACGGTGTCGCCCTGCATGGCCTCGACGACGCTGCGGTAGCTGTCGGCCTGAGAGTCTTCATCCGGCAGGGTTTCGCGGTTCATGAACAAAAATTCGCTGCGCAGCAGCCCGATGCCGGCCGCACCGGACTGGGCGATGCGGGGCAGCTCGGCCGGGATCTCAAAGTTGGCCTGCAACTCCACCAGTTCGCCATCGAGCGTGATGCTGGGCAGGCGTTGCAGCCGCCCAAGCTTTTGGCGCTCACGCGCGAAATGGGTGACGGCACGGCGGGCCGCCACGAGTGTCACGGG
The DNA here is from genome assembly GCA_945874805.1 of Asaia bogorensis. GTDB lineage: Bacteria > Pseudomonadota > Alphaproteobacteria > Acetobacterales > Acetobacteraceae > CAIRTN01. The sequence continues at coordinate 19,834 of CAMCJI010000004.1, forward strand.
GTCGGGGTGGATGGTGACAGTGCCGGCGGTGCCGTCCACGATCAGCAAATCGCCCGGGCGTGCCGCTTGGCTGAGGCCGTGCACGCCGAGCACGGCCGGCACGCCGAGGGCGCGCAGCATAACCGCGGTATGCCCATCCGATCCGCCCTCATCGGTGGCGACGCCGGCGAGGCGGGCGGGATCCAGCAGGGCCGCATCGGCGGGGCGCAGGGCCTCGGCGACCAGCACGGCGCCTTCTGGAAGGGCTGCAAAGCTGCGGAAGGGTGTCCGGGTCAGGTTGCGCACCAGCCGCCGGCCGATCTCACGCACCTCCTCCGCCCGGCGCTTGCGGCCGGCGCGGTCGTCGTCATCCCCTGCCGCCATGATCAGCTCGGCGAGGGCTGCCGTCTCATCGACCACCGCCGTCTCGGCAGAGACGAGGCCCTCTCCGATGCGCCTGCGTGCGCCACGGACGAGGCGGGACGGCCCGATCATCTGCAGATAGGCATCCAGCAGAGGGGCGATCTCCGACTGGCTGTCTTCCGGCAGAACCGCAAGCCGGGCCTTCAGCTTGGTGAGTTGCTTGCGCGATTGCAGAATGGCGGCTTCCAGCCGGGCGGATTCGCCGGCGATGTCGCTGGCCTGGATCTTCCGGCGTTCGACGACGGTAGCCGGTTCGGCCGCCCCGAAGACCGGGCCAATCGCGATACCTGGGGAAACCGGGATGCCGATCAGCCGCCGCTCAATCGAGCCTGGTCGCAAGGCTGGCCGCTCAGGCACCGGGCGCGGCGTGGCTTTGTCGTCAGTCCTGTTCATGGAAGCCGGCCTCGACCAGGCCGGCCAGGGCGTCGATCGCCTCCTTGGCGTCCCAACCCTCGGCCCGCAGTTCGATGGTCGCGCCAAGGCCCGCGCCAAGCATCATCAGGCCCATGATCGAGCGTGCGGAGATCTCCTGACCGTCCTTCACCACGTCAACCTGAGCACCGAACCGTTCGGCCAGGGCGACGAACTTGGCGGCGGCACGGGCGTGCAGCCCGCGGCGGTTGCAGATCGTCAGTGTGCGGCGCAGCACCGCCGCATCGCCGACGCCGGGCGGGGGGGCGTCCGCGCTGTCGTTCATGTGCAGCCGTTGTCCCCGCCGCCATTGCTGATCTTGATCTGCGGCAGGACGTGGGAGGCGGCTGCGATATACTTCCGCCCGGCTTCCTGGGCACAGGCGACGGTGCTGGCGAGCGGCTGGCTGGACCGGACCTTGGCGAGCTTCACCAGCATCGGCAGGTTCACGCCGGAGATCACCTCCACGCCTTTGCGGTCCATCTGGGAGATGGCGAGGTTGCTCGGCGTGCCGCCGAACATGTCGGTCAGCAGCACCACACCGTCCCCGGTATCGACCTCTTCGATGCGGCTCTGGATTTCGCGGCGGCGGGTCTCGATATCGTCCTCGGGGCCGATGCAGACGGTGGCCACGTGCCGCTGCACGCCCACCACATGCTCCATCGCCGAACGCAGTTCTTCGGCAAGGCGGCCATGGGTGACGAGAACGAGCCCGATCATTCAGCGTGGCCCATCGTTCGGCGACCGGTCATGGCGATGTGCGGGCCTCATGGGGTGTCGGGCACCTGCTGGCGTGCGGCATCTGCGCCCCGCTCAACTTGGCTGGCGCGCATATGCGCCTGTTCGGCTTCCCGGGCAAGTTCCCGATGCGTCACCGTCACCCGCCATCCACGCCCTGTCAGGTATGCGGCCAATTTCTCGATCAGGGTGACCGACCGGTGCCGGCCGCCGGTGCAGCCCACGGCGATCGTCGCGTATTTCTTGCCCTCCAGCACGAAGCGCGGCAGCACGAGGTCCAGCAGGCCGACAATGCCCTGGAAGAACGCGGGGAAATCCGGGTCTGCTGCGACATAGTCGGCCACATCTGCCTCTCGCCCCGTGTGGGGCCGCAACGCCGGGACATAGTGCGGGTTGCGCAGGAAACGGGCATCGAACACCAGCTCCGCCTCACGCGGCAAGCCGGCCGGGTAGCCGAATGAGACGAGCGCAACTGAGAGCCCCGTCTGCGGTGAGCGGTCGGCATCGGCGCCGAACTGCCGCTCGATCCATTGGCGCAGGGCGGTGGGGGAGAGGTCGGTGGTATCCAGGACGAAATCCGCGGCCTCGTGCAGCGGTAGGGTCAACGACCGCTCCGCCGATATGCCATCGGTCACCCGGCCCTGGGGGGACATCGGGTGGCGGCGGCGGGTTTCGGTGTAGCGGCGCAGGATGGTCGCGTCGTCGGCGAGCGCGAACACCAGCTCGGCATGCAGGTCGGGCAGCGCCTTCAACTGCGCGAGAACGGCCAGCAGCGCATCCGGGTTGAACCCGCGGGACCGGACGTCCACGCCTATCCCCACCAGCCGGCCTGGCTCTGACATCGCGCTGGTGACGATCCGCTCGATGGCCTCGGTTGGCAGGTTGTCGATCGCCTCGTAGCCGAGATCCTCAAGCGCCCGAAGGATCGACGAGCGGCCCGCGCCCGACAGGCCGGTGACGAGCACAACACGGCTGCCCCCCTGCGCTGTCATGGCAGGAAGGCACCCACTGCGGCTTCGGTTTCCCCACGCAGCCAGCGGAGCGCCCACTCCACCCGCAACGCGGTCGAAGCGTGGAAGGCCTCGAATGCCACTAAAGGTAGACCCGTGGCCGCATGCTGCCGCGGCTCCGGCAGGCGGGGTTGCGGGCGGCCGAGCTCCACGGCCAGCGCCAGGGCGGCGGAGGGCAGGAACGGCAGGCGCAGAATTCCAAGGCCGCGCACTTCCAGCAGCCCGGCCAGAGCTTCTGGCGCCGCCGCCCGGCCGGCCTGGATGTTCACTCTGTCATCTGCCACAAGCATGAATCCGCGATCGACCAGGCGCAATGCGAGGTCGGATTTACCGGCCCCCGACGGCCCCAACAGCAAAACGCCAGCGCCGTCGCGGGCGACACAGCTTCCGTGAACCTGCATGGCTGTCAAGATGAGCCTTCCGGGCGAACAAGGGAAGCCTGGCTTGCCCGCCCCCCACCGGGCATGCAAGCGTCCGCCCATGAGCATTTCCGCACCCGACATCGAAGCCGCCGCCCGGCGCATCGCCCCGCATATCCGTCATACGCCGGTGATGCAGCTCGCAGCCGGCGATCTGGCGGATTTTCCGCTGACGCTCAAGCTCGAGTTGCTGCAGCACGCCGGCAGCTTCAAGCCCCGTGGGGCGTTCAACCGCATCCTCTCGGCCCAGGAGGCGGGAGAGTTGCCGGAGGCCGGGGTGATCGCTGCTTCCGGCGGCAATCACGGCGCAGCTGTCGCCTATGCCGCGCGCGCACTGGGGCTGCGGGCGGAGATCTTTGTCCCGGAGCTCACGCCGCTGGCCAAGCGGGCGCGCATCGACAGCTTGGGAGCCACCCTCACCCGCACCGGTGCCACCTATGTCGAAGCGCTGGCCGCCAGCCGCCGGCGCGCGGCCGAGACCGGCGCGCTTGAGGTACATGCCTTCGACCATCCCGCAGTTCTCGCCGGCCAGGGCACCACGGCCCGTGAGTTCGAGGCGGATGCTCCCGGGCTGACCCATATACTGGTCGCCACCGGCGGCGGCGGCTTGATCGGCGGCATGGCGGCCTGGCTGGCTGGACGGATCAACGTCGTCAGCGTCGAGCCAGAGGGCTGTCCCGGCCTGCATGACGCGCTGGCCGCCGGCAGCCCGGTGGATGCCCCGGTCGGCGGCATCGCGGCCGATGCGCTGGGCGCGCGCCGGGTCGGGGGGCTGATGTTCCCGATCGCGCAGGCCTTCGTCTCCGCGTCAGTCCTGGTCACCGACGACGCGATCCGCGCTGCCCAGGCCCTGCTGTGGGACCGGATGCGGCTGATCGCCGAGCCGGGTGGCGCCACCGCGCTGGCGGCCATCACCTCCGGCGCCTGGGTACCGCCCCCTGGCGCGCGCGTCGGTGTGCTGGTCTGCGGCGCCAATACCGACCCGGCCGCCGTCGCCACACTCTAGCTTCCCGTCACCAGGAACCGTCCCATGACCGACGCCATCCGCGCCCAGCTTGCCCCCCACGGCGTTCTGCGGGCGGGGATCAACATGAGCAACTTCCTGCTGGTCACCAGCCGGGGCCCGGCCGGGGAGCCCCAAGGTGTTTCGCCCTCGATGGCGCTGGCGATCGCCACGCGCCTCGGAGTGCCGGTGCAGTATGTCCCCTACCCCCGCCCTGGCGAGCTTGCAGATGATGTGGGGCAGGACAAGTGGGATATCGGCCTGATCGGCGCCGAGCCACAGCGGGCGGAGAAGATCGAATTCACCGCCGCCTATGCGGAAATCGAGTCGACCTATCTGGTCCCGGCCGGCTCGCCGATCACCACGATCGACGAGGTGGACCGTCCCGGCGTTCGCATCGCAGTGGCCGCCCGCTCCGCCTACGACCTGTGGCTCGCCCGCAACATCCACCATGCGACGCTGCTGCGTTCCGAAAGCCTGGACGGCTCGATGGCGCTGTTCGTCGAGCAGAAGCTGGAGGTGCTGGCCGGGCTGCGGCCGAAGCTGCTGACCGACGCCGAGAGCCTGCCGGGCGCGCGCATCCTGGAGGGCAAGTTCATGGCCGTGCAGCAGGCGATCGGCACGGCAAAAGCCAATAATGCTGCGGCGGCCTTCCTGCGCGACTTTGTGGAGGAGGCGAAGGCGTCCGGCATGGTCGCTGAGCTGATTGCCCGACATCAAGTGCGTGGCCTGTCGGTCGCGCCGGCGGCCTGACCGTGCCTTACCCCGCCCGGTCGAGCAGCAGGGCGGAGTTGATAAGTGCGACATGACTCCAGGCCTGCGGGAAGTTGCCCACCTGACGTCCCGCCCTGGTGTCGTACTCCTCCGACAGCAGGCCGAGGTCGTTGCGCAGGCTGAGCAGCCGGTCGAACAGGGCGTTCGCTTCGTCCAGCCGCCCCTGCATGACGTAGCAGTCCACCAGCCAGAAGCTGCATGGCAGAAAGGCCCCCTCGCCAGGGCTCAGCCCGTCCGCCCCGTTGCGCGTGTCGTAGCGCTGCACGAGCCCGTCGATCATCAGCTCGGCCTCGATCGCCGCGATCGTGCCGCGCACCCGCGGGTCGTCCGGCGGCAGGAAGCCGACGGCGGGGATGAGCAGCAGGCTGGCATCAAGATCCTCTGATCCATAGCTCTGGACGAAGCTGTTGCGCCGGGTGCTGAAGCCCCGGCTGCAGATGTCGGCGTGCAGGCCATCCCGCAGCGCCTTCCAGCGCTCCAGCGGGGCTGGGAGACCGAAATGCCCGGCACTGGCCATCGCACGGTCCAGGGCGACCCAGGCCATCACCTTGGAATGGGTGAAATGCCGCCGCCCGCCGCGCACCTCCCAGATGCCCTCGTCCGGTTCGTGCAGGATGCCGGCGAGATGCTCCGTCAGCTTCAGCTGCAGGTCCCAGCTGGAGGGTGGGGCCACCAACCCGGTCTCACGCGCCATGTGCAGCATGGAGGCGACCTCACCGAAGACGTCCAGCTGGAGCTGGTGGCTGGCGGCGTTGCCGATGCGTACCGGCCGCGCGCCCTGATAGCCAGGCAGCCAGGCGGCCTCCCACTCGATCAGCCGGCGCTCGCCGGCCACGCCGTACATGATCTGCACCTGCTCGGGGCTGCCGGCGACGGCGCGGAGCAGCCAGTCCCGCCAGGCCAGCGCCTCCTGCGTATGGCCGCCGGCGATCAGCGCCATCAGCGTCAGCGAGGCATCGCGCAGCCAGCAATAGCGGTAGTCCCAGTTGCGGCTGCCGCCCAGCGCCTCGGGCAGGGATGTTGTGGGGGCGGCGACGATGCCGCCGGTCGGCTGGTAGGTGAGGGCCTTGAGGGTCAACAGGGACCGCCGGACATCCGCCGCATGCCGCCCCGCAGAAGGGCAGCGCTGCGACCAATCGGCCCAGTACGCGGCGGTCGCTGCCAAGGCCGCCAGGGGATCGGGGGAGGCCGGCGGCGGCAGATGCCCCTGGCCCCAGGACATCACGAAGGGCACCGTCTGTCCGGCCAAGACGTCGAAATCGGCAACGGTCGTCAGGCCCTCCCCGCGGATTGGCGCCTGGGTCCGCAGGGTCACCCGGTCTGGTCCGGCAGTCGCCGAGATGCCGCTGCCATCGGCCAGCCGGTGTACCCAGGGCACGATCGCGCCATAGTCGAACCGCAGCGCCAGGAACAGGCGCATCGCAACGCGCCCCTCGACCCCCTCCACCAACCTGATGAGGTGCGAGCCGTCGTCGCTGATCGCCATGAAGTCGATCAGCCGCACCCTGCCCGTCGCCGTGGCAAACTCAGTCTCCAGGATCAGCGTATCGCCGCGGTAGCGGCGGCTGGTCTGCGTGATTGCCTCCGCCGGTGCCAGCGACCAGCTGCCGTGTTCGGGGGTGCCGAGGAGGGCCGCGAGACAGGCGCCGCTGTCGAAACGCGGCCAGCACAGCCAGTCGATGGCGCCGCCACGGCTGACCAGGGCGGCGGACCGGCAATCTCCGATGATGGCATAGTCCTCGATGGCGGTCATACTGCCGCTTCCTGTGGATCAGCCGCGCGGCGGCCGACCCCCAGGTGCAGGCCGGCCCTATCTGGCCTTAGTCCAGGCTCATGCCCTGCACGCGGATCAGCCCGTCCGGCACCGGGACGAAGCCCTTGAGGGCGGCGCTGTGGGCGAACAGCCACGTCGTGTTGTAGAGGAACAGCATCGGGCGATCTTCGGTGTAGATCGCCGCGATCTCGTGATAGGCGGCGGCGCGCTTGACCGGATCGGTTTCTGCCCGGCCGCGCTCCAGCGCGGAGGCGAAGGCGGGATTGCTGTATTTCGCCCAGTTCTGCACGCTGTCTGGCGCCAGGAAGACCGAGATATTGGCGTCGGGGTCGGCGCGGCCTGACCAGTTGTTGATATGCGCGGTGAAGGCGCCGCGGTTCATCGCATCGACGTTCGAGTTGGATTCCCCGACCGCGACGCGGACCTCGATCCCCGCTTCGGCGGCCATCGCTTGGATCACCTCGGCGACCTGCTGGTCGCGGGGGGCGTTCTGCACCTTGAGTTCGAGCACTGGCCTGGTCACGCCAGCTTCGGCAAGCAGGGCCTTCGCGCGGGCCACGTCGCGTGCGGGGATCGGGCGCTGGGCGTTGTAGAAGGGACTTTTCGGCGATTCCGTCTGATTCGTCGGGCCGAAGAGCCCATCCATCACCACCTGGTTGATGACGTTGCGATCGATCGCGGCTTCCAGAGCGGCGCGGACGCGCTTGTCGCGGCCGAAGGGATTGTCGGCGGCGGGGCCGTTGGCGATGTTGAAGTAGACGCCGGCGTGCCCGAGGCCGGTGACGACCGACAGCTTCAGCTTGCCATCCGCCCGCACCTTGGCGGCGTCGGTCGGGGCCATGTCCTGGATGATGTCGAGCTGGCCGGCCTGCAGGTTGACCAGCCGCAGGGTGGAATTCGGCGTCGGGCGGATCACCACCCGGTCGAAATTGATCGCCGCGCGGTCGCGGTAGCCGGGGTAGCGATCGAGGACGATGCGGTCCTGGGCGACGCGCTCGGTGAACTGGAAGGGGCCGGAGCAGACGGGGGCGGTGAAGAAATCCTTGCCGAGGCGCTCGATCGCTTTCGGCGAGGCCATCATCCCGGCGCGGTCGGACAGGGCGGCAAGCAGCGGGATGAAGGGCTGGGAGAGCACGAGGCGGACGGTGTTCGGGCCTGTGACCTCGACACCCGAGACGGAGCGCATCTCACCACGGCGGGCGCCGTCGGGCAGGGTGCGGTAGCGTTCGAGGTTGAAGGCCACGGCGGCGGCGGTCATCTTCTCGCCGTCATGGAATGTGACGTCATCGCGCAGGGTGATGTCGAGCGCACGGCCGTCGGGCGACCAGGTCCATTTGGTCGCGAGCTGCGGCTTGAAGCCGAGCTCGGGCGTGAGGTCCCACAGCTTGTCGCACAATGCGGTGAAGACGAAGCGGCCGCCCAAGGTGCCGCCATAGGCAGGGTCCAGCCGGTCCGGGTCTTCCTGAGTGCCCATGCGCAACGTTCCGCCAGCGACGGCGGGGGTGGGTGCAGTGCTCGCGGTAGCGAGCAAGGCAAGCCCCATAAGTCCAGCCCAAACAGCGCGCATGCGGTCCTCCCGGTCCAGAGTTGACGTAACGCTAGTCTATGGGTCGTGCGGGTGGGAAGGCGAAAGAGGCAGGTAGCGTCTTCTTTTTTGCAAACACGACGATACGTACGTGCATCCTGCCTGCCTACGTCGAGGGCGCCCCACGCCAGAACGGGGCGCGGGCGCGCACGGGGTCGAGCAGGGACCAGTCGCCCTGTTCCAGCACATTGCCTTTCGGGAACGGCGGCCGTGGCTCCCGGCCGAGGGAACGGACCACGCGGTCGTCGCGGTAGTAGCACTGCAGGATGACGCGGGTGAGCGTGGCGAGCGGGGCGCCGCCAGTCGCGCGGAACTGGTCGGCGGCGGCGTCCCGGGCGGGGGCGTCAAGGTCGGCGAGGGGGCCGAGGGCGGCAAGGGCTGCGCGGACATCGGCGGTATCCCGGCCGAGGGTAGCGCAGATGTCGTCGATGATCGCGGGGTCGTCGGCGCCGGGGACGGCGTATTGGATGCTGGCGGGCACCATCATGCCGGCAACGGTGGCCAGGGTGCGGCGTTCGGCTTCGGTGAGGGGTGTGTGCATTGGGTGCCTCAGTCGAACAGGGTGGCCAGGCGCTGCTTGATGCTGTCAGCGATGTACAGCGCGAGGGCCTGGATGGTGGAGGTGGGGTTCACCCCGCCGGAGGTGACGAAGATGCTGCCGTCGACGATGAACAGGTTCTTCACATCGTGGCAGCGGCCCCATTCGTTGACGACGGAGGTCGCGGGATCGCGGCCCATGCGGGCGGTGCCGAGCAGATGCCAGCCGCCATAGGTGATGGGGATGTTCATTTCGATGTCGGTGGCCCCGGCCGCGCCGAGGATGGTGTGGGCCTTGGCGATGGCGTGAGTGATCATGCGCTGTGTATTGTCGCCGATCGTGTAGTCGATGCGGGGGGCGGGGATGCCGTGGCTGTCTTTCAGCACGGGGTCGAGCGTCACGCGGTTGTGGGCTTCCGGGAGGTCTTCGCAGATCGCGGCCAGCCCGATGCGCCGGCCCATCCGGCGGCGGAACTCGTGGTGGTGGCCGTCGCCCCAGGGCAGTCGGCCCTTGGCGGCGGAGGTCACCGCCTCCGTCACCGGGCCGACGCCGCGGCCGAACTGGAAGGCATAACCGCGGACAAAATCGCGGGCGGGATCGGTTTCGTAGAACTCCTTGCTCCACAGGCACAGCGGCGGGCCTTCGTTGCTGTCCATCCGCTCATCCACGTAGCCATAGACCTGGGCATAGGGGTGGAACATCAGGTTCTTGCCAACGAGTCCGCTGGAGTTCGCCAAGCCGTTCGGAAAGCGGGCGGAGGCGGAGTTCAGCAGCAGGCGCGGCGTGCCGACGCCGTTGCAGGCGAGGATCACAACCTCGGCTGGCTGGAACTGCTCGATCCCCGCGGCGTCGTAATAGATAACGCCGGTGGCCATGCCGTCTTCGTTGGTGGTGATTTCGCGGACGCGGCAGTTGGTGCGCAGTTCCACGCCGGCGCGCAGGGCCTGCGGCCAATAGGTGATGTCGGTGCTTGCCTTCGCGCCCTGGGCGCAGCCGGGCGTGCAGTGGCCGAGATTGATGCAGGGGGCGCGGCCGTCGTACTCGGTGGTGGCAAGCACCGTGTCCGACGGCCACCAGTGCCAGCCGAGGCCGTTCATCGCATGGGCAAACCGGGTGCCCGAGCGGCCGAGGCCGAGCGGGGGCATCGGCGGATCGCGCGGGGGGGAGCCGGGGTCCCCGGCAAGGCCTGAGACGCCGGTGATGCGGTCGTTTTCGGCGAAGAACGGCTCCAGGGTGGCGTAGTCGATCGGCCAGTCGTCAGCGATGCCGTCCAGCGAGCGGACGCGGAAGTCTGACGGGTGCAGCCGGGGGAAGTGCCCGGTGTACATCACGGTGCTGCCGCCGACGCCGTTGAAGTTCACCACCTTGATGGGCGAGTTGTCGTCGTTGATCGGGTAATCCGTCGGCCGGGCGCGGATGTTGGGGCTGGTGGCGTAGTCGGCATTCTGCCGTGCTTCCCAGTCGCGGCCGGTGCTGGGGTAGTCCGAGGGCTTCGTCCAGCCGCCCTGTTCGAGGCAGAGGATGCGCATCTTCGTCTCGGCGAGGCTCCAGGCGACGGCCGCGCCGGAGGCACCGGAACCGATGATCAGGACGTCGACCGTTTCGTGCATGCGGCTGCTCCCTTTCGCAACATCATGACCGGCTCGGCGGTGGTGCGGAAGGGGGGCGGGTGGCCTGCGCCGCGCTTCTATCCTGTGGCGCGCGGCCAGCCCGGGCGTAGGCGCTGAGCGATGGCGACGACGGTAAGCATGACCGGCACTTCGACTAGCACCCCGACGACGGTCGCCAGGGCCGCGCCGCTCTCGAAACCGAACAGCGCGATGGCGGTGGCCACCGCGAGTTCGAAGAAGTTGCTGGCACCGATCAGGGCGGAGGGGGCGGCCACCGCGAAGCTCTCGCCGCAGCGGCGGTTGAGCACGAAGGCGAGGCCGGCGTTGAAGTAGACCTGGATCAGGATCGGCACGGCCAGCAGCAGGATGACCAGCGGCTGGTCGATGATCTGGCGTCCTTGCAGGGCGAACAGCAGCACCAGCGTTGCCAGCAGCGCGCAGATCGAAACCGGGCCGAGGCGCTGGCGCAGGCGCTCCAGCGCGGCGGGGCCAGCCTGGGCAAGCACCTGTCGCCGCCAGAGCTGGGCGATGACCAGCGGCACCAGGATGAACAGCAGGACGGACAGCGCCAGCGTGTCCCATGGCACGGCAATGGCAGAGATGCCGAGCAGCAGGCCGACGATAGGGGCGAAGGCGATCAGCATGATCGCGTCATTCAGCGCCACCTGGGAGAGGGTGAATTCCGCGTCGCCATCGACGAGATTGGACCAGACGAAGACCATGGCGGTGCAGGGGGCGGCGGCGAGCAGGATGAGGCCGGCGATGTAGCTCTCGATCTGCACCTCCGGCAGCAGCGGGCGGAACAGCCAGCCGATGAAGAACCAGCCGAGCAGTGCCATCGAGAACGGCTTGACCAGCCAGTTGATCCCCAGCGTCACCGCGATGCCGCGCCAGTGGCGGCCGACCTGGAACAGGGCTGCGGGGTCGATGCGGATGAGCATGGGCACGATCATCAGCCACACCAGGATGGCAATCGGGATGTTGATCTGCGCGACCGTCGCCCGGCCGAGCATCTGGAAGGGCGCGGGCAGGATGGCGCCGAGCGCGATGCCGCCGGCCATGCACAGCCCGACCCATAGCGTCAGGTAGCGTTCGAAGATGTTCACGCAGCCCTCGCTTGCTTTTGCGCAGTCTGGGCCGGCAGCAGCAGCGTGACCAGCCAGCAGACGCCGAGCATCGCGGAAGAGCCCCACAGGCAGGCGGTGATGCCGCCGAATTCGGCGAGCAGGCCGGACAGCACAATGCCGACGAGCCGGCCGGCGGCGTTGGCGGCATAGTAGAAGCCGACGTCCTCGGCCGCCTTCTCCGAACCGGCGTAGGCCAGGATCAGGTAGGAATGCAGTGAGGAGACCACCGCGAAAGCGACCCCGAACAGGCAAAGTCCCGTCACCAGCACGAGGTCGGGCCGTGGCAGGCCAAAGCCGAGCAGGAGGGCGAGGACAGCGGGGATGGCGGCCAGGGCGGCGCCCCAGAGGCGGGCTTCCGGCACCTCGCGGCTCAGCCCGTCCGCGCTGCGGCGGACCAGCGCGGGGGCTGCGGCCTGCACGGCGCCGTAGCCGATGGTCCAAAGTGCCAGGAAGCCGGCGACCTCAAGGAAGCGCCAGCCACTGGCATAGAGGAACACCGGCAGGCCAACGACGAACCAGATGTCCCGCGCGCCGAACAGAAAAACCCGCGCGGCCGCCATCAGGTTGATGGCGCGCGACTTGGCGAACAGCTCCCGCACGGTTTTCGACGCCTTGGCCTGGCCGAGCTGGCGGGGCAGCATCGTCCAGACCAGCACGAACACCAGCGCCAGCATCCCGGCCATGAGCCACAGCGCCGGGCCAAACCCCACATATTGCAGCAGGGCGCCGCCGAGGAAGAAGCCCGCGCCCTTGGTGGCGTTTTTCGAGCCGGTGAACCACGCCACCCAGCGGAACAACTGCGCCGCCCCGTTCTGCGCGGAGGCCTTGATGGCGCTTTTGGCGGCGGTTTTTGTCAGGTCCTTGGCCACGCCAGCTAGGCCCTGGGCGCAGACGACCCAGATGACGGAGGCCGCAGCCGTCCAGCCAGGGTCGAGGGCGGAGAGCATCAGCAGCCCGGCGATCTGCAACGCGAGCCCGGTCGCCAGCATGCGCGGAATGCCGAAGCGCACCGCCAGCCAGCCGCCGAAGGCGTTGGCGAAGATGCCCGCGGTTTCATAGAGCAGGAACAGGCTGGCCAGGGTGAAGGGCGTGTAGCCCAGCCGGTAGAAATGCAGCAGCACCAGCATCCGGATCGCGCCGTCGGTCAGCGTGAACAGGAAATACGCGCTGGTGACGACGGCGTAATTGCGCATCTCAGATGCCGACCTCGGCCATGTGGCAGGCGAGATCGACCATGCGGCAGGCGTAGCCCATCTCGTTGTCGTACCAGGCATAGACCTTCAGCATCGTGCCGTCCGTCACCAGGGTGCTCGGCGCGTCAATGATGCTGCTGCGGGTGTCGCCGGCGTAGTCGGCGGAGACGAGGGGGCGGTGCTCGATGCCGAGGATGCCGGCGAGCGGGCCGGCGGCGGCGGCGTGGAACAGCGCGTTCACCTCGGCGGCGGCCGTCTCACGGGTGAGCTCGAAGACGCAGTCGGTCAGGCTGGCGTTCAGCACCGGGGCGCGCACGGCATGGCCGTTCAGCTTACCCTGCAGCTCCGGGTAGATCAGTGCGATGGCGGTGGCGCTGCCGGTGGTGGTGGGTTGCAGGCTGAGCATCGCGCTGCGGGCGCGGCGCAGGTCCTTGTGCGGGGCGTCGGTGACGACGTTGGTGTTGGTGGGGTCGTGAATGGTGGTGATCTGGCCGTGGCGGATGCCGATGGCCTCATGGATCACCTTCACCACCGGGGCGAGGCAGTTGGTGGTGCAGGAGGCGGCGGTGACGATCGGGTGGCGGGCCGGGTCGTAGAGGGCGTGGTTCACGCCGACCACGACGTTCAGCACCGAGGGGTCCTTCACCGGGGCGGCGACAATCACCCGCTTCGCACCGCGCCGCAGATGCCCCTCCAGCACCGCGGGGGTGAGGAACTTGCCGGTGCAGTCCAGCACCACGTCCACGCCCAGATCGCCCCAGGGGAGGTCGGCCGGCTGCGGATGCGCGGAGAAGGAGAGGCGGCGGTCGCCGATCCGCACCGCATCCTCGCCCTCGGCCGCGATCGCCGGCCCGCGCCAGCGGCCCTGCACGCTGTCGAATTCCAGCAGATGCGCGCAGGCGGCGGCACCGCCCTTGATCTCGTTGAGGTGCACCACCTCCAGCCGGTTGGCCTGGCGGGGATCCTCCGGTGGGCGGGACGCGGCGCCGAGGGCGGCGCGCACGGCGAGGCGGCCGATGCGGCCCATGCCACTGATGCCGACGCGCATCGCTATGCCCTCACCTGCCCACTGATCTCGTCCAGCCGCTGGCGGGCGGCCAGGCGGTCGAGCGAGGCGAAGGGCAGGTTGACGAAGATCGACAGGCGCCGGTGCAGGCTGGCGTAGAGCTCGTTCATCAGAGTCGCCCGCTCGGCTGGGCTGCCGGTGAACTTGGCGGGGTCGGGCAGCGGCCAGGCGCCGGTGATCGCCTTGTCGCCGAAATCGGGGCAGGCCTGACCGTCCAGCGTGTCGCACAGGGCGATCACAAAATCCATCTGCGGCGCGTCCGGCCCGGTGAACTCGTCCCAGGATTTGCTGCGCAGCGTCGCGGTCGCGTGGCCAACGGCGGCGAGCTTTTCGATGACTTCTCCGCGCGGCGCATCGGCCGGGTCGGAACCGGCGGAGTAGGCACGAAAGCGCCCGCCGCCAATGGAATTGAGGATCGACTCCGCCATGATCGATCGGGCTGAGTTGGCGGTGCACAGGAACAGGACGTTGAAGGCGGCGGACATACCAGGCTCCTCCTCGCTCTCCGGCAGCAGCCGGGCGATATCGCCGCACTGGCTCGGTTGGCCGGCGCAGCAGGTTTCGGTCAGGAACCCCAGCAGGCTGCGCATCGTGGCGATGCGCACGGCGTAGATGATCTTCCGGCCCTGCCGCGTGGCGCGCAGCAGACCCTCCCGTTCCAGGGCAGCCAGATGGAACGATAGGGTGGACGGTGGCACGCCAAGCGCCGTGCCGATCTCCCCGGCCGGCAGCCCGGATGCACCCTGGGCGAACAGCAGGCGCAGCAGGTCAAGCCGCGTCTCCTGCGCCAGGGCGGCGAGCATATGGGCTGCCTGTCTGGTTTCCATCATTCGATCATTGCAGAATTATCGATTGATGGGGTGACAGTCCGGTGACGTTTTGGCGCCTGCTCAGCCGCAGCAGCTGCCGGCCTTCACCGTCACCTTGGTGGGCGCCGGGCCGCAGCAGGCGGCGGCAGCCGGCAGCTCCGGCTTCGGCGCGCAGCAGACGCCCTGCGGCGTTTCGGGCGCGCAGAAGGCGGCGGCGGGGGCGGCCAAGCAGACGCCGGTCTCCGGCAGCACGAGTTCAACGCGCCGCGCCGCCACCCAATCCCCGGCCAGCGCGGCTGCTATGCTGCGCACCTGTTCATGCCCGGTGGCCAGCAGAAAGGTCGGCGCCCGGCCATAGCTTTTCATCCCAGCGACCCAAAAGCCGGGTTCGGGATGGCGCAGCTCCGCCTCCCCATGCGGGCGGACGGTGCCGCACGAATGGATATTCGGATCGATCAGCGGCGCGAGGGCGGGCGGGCTCTGCACAGCGGCGTCGAATTCGGTACGCAGCTCGCCGAGGAAGCCGAAATCCGGGCGGAAGCCGGCGGCGACGATGATACGATCGACCGTCACTGCCTGCCCGTCCTGCGCGGTAACGGTCAGCCTGCCCTCGCCGCGGGTGATCCGGGCGATCAGGAAGGGCGCGAGGATGCGGACCGTGCCGGCATCCGCCAAAGCCTGGGCGCGGGCCCCGAGCGCCCCGCGTTCGGCCAGCCCGTCAGCAGCGCCCCCACCGAAGTTCACCTCTGCCCGGGGCCGGCGGAAGGCCCAGGCGATGCCGGTGCCAGGCGCCTGCGCGGCCAGGGTGGCGAGGTCAAGCACGGCGTTCATCGCCGAATGTCCGCCGCCGACCACCAGAGTGGTCAGCCCGGCATAGGTGGCGCGCGCGGTGCCAAGCACGGCGGGGATGCCATAGGCGATACGGTCCTGCGCGGTGCGTTCGCCGGGTGCCGGCAGGCCGTGGGCGCCGGCGGGGTTCGGGCTGGTCCAGGTGCCGGAGCAGTCGATCACGCCACCAGCCTCGACCTCCGTCACGTCACCCGCCGGATCGGCGATCTGCAGCACGAAGGGGGCCTCGGCGCGGGCGCCGTCGCGCATGCGGTCATGGCCGGCGCGAGTGATCCCGACGACGCGAGCGCCGGTGCGGATCGAACTGGCCATCGCCGGCATGGCCGCCAGCGGCGCGAGGTAGGAGTCGACCAGCTCTGTGCCGGTGGGGTAGGCCTCCGGGTCGGGCGCCGCCCAGCCCGCTGCCTCCAGCAGGGTGCGGGCGGCCTCGTCGATGTTGTAGCGCCAGGGCGAGAACATCCGCACATGGCCCCAGGCGCGCACGCTGGCGCCGATCTCCGCGCCGGCCTCGAGCACGAGGGGGCGCAACCCACGGGCCAGCAGTTCGGCGGCGGCGGCGAGGCCCACTGGCCCGGCGCCGATGATGGCGATCGGCAGCGCGGCGGCACGGCGCGGGAAGGAGGGGTGGATCGGGCCGTCATCGGGCATGAAGAGAACTCCCAGAAGGGGGATCAGGCAGCAACGAGGGGTCGTGCCGCGGTGGCGACGGCCTGGAGACGGGCGGCAAGATCGGCAAAGCGGGCGGGATCGGCGGCATAGAACATCCAGCGCCCCTGCTTGCGGGCCTGCACCAGGCCGGCCCGCGCGAGGATCTGCATGTGATGGCTCACCGTCGGCTGCGACAGGCCGAAAGCGGCGACGATGTCGCAGGCACAGACGCGGCCCGGCGTGGCGCAGCATACGCCGCCCTGATCGAGCAGGAAGCGGACGATGGCGAGCCGCAGCGGCTCACCCAGGGCGCGAAAGGCTTCGGCGTCGTGGTCGGTGTCCATGACATAAACATATCAATTAATCGACATTCGTCAATGTATCACGTCGCGGGTCTCAGCCAGTCAGGCCGGACACGCGCTGCAGCTCCTCCGGGGTGGCCGAGCCGAAGCCGAAGAATTCGAGGTAGGCAGGGATCATCTCGTAGAGCATGTCGATCCCTGGCTGGACCCGGCAGCCTCGGGCCAGGGCGGCCCGCAGCAGCGGCGTGAACGCCTCGCGCATCACCACCTCGCCGACAAAGCATCCAGCAGGGAGGAGCGCCGCATCCACCGGCAGGCCATCGCCCTCGTTCATGCCCAGCGGCGTGGCGTTGACGACGATGTCGCAGCCCTGCGGATCGTTCGCGCCGGTGGAGACCAGCAGCGCCGGATAGGCATCGCGCAGCCGCTCCCCCAGCGCCACGGCTGCTCCCGGCGCGGTATCGAACAGGTCGATCCGCCCCAGCCCGGCCGCCGCAAGGGAGGCTGCGATCGCCGAGCCCACGCCGCCGCTGCCGACGACCAGCGCGCGCAGCCCCCGTGGGTCGCAGCCCTTGCGGCGCAGGCCGCGCACGAAGCCCTCGCCGTCGAACATGTCCCCCAGCAGGCTGCCGTCGGGCCGGCGCAGGATGGCGTTGCAGGCCCCGGCGATCCGCGCCGTGGTGGTCAGCGCATCCACCAGCCCGGCCGTGGTCATCTTGTGCGGCATGGTGACCAGGGCGCCGTGGATATTGGTCAGCTGGAACAGCGCCGGCAGCACCGCGGCATAGCTCGCCGCGGTGACGCCCATGGGCACCACCACCGCATCGATCCCCTTAGCCGCAAACCAGGGGTTGTAGATCATCGGCGCCTTGAACCCCTCGGTGGGGTAGCCGAGATGGGCGATCAGCCTGGTGCGGCCTGTGATCATCGTCAGCCGGCCTTCTCGTCGATCAGCCGGGCGATGCGGCGCAAGGCGAGCTGATAGCCCTGGGTGCCGAAGCCGGCGATCACCCCCTCGGCGCGGGTGGAGACGAAGGAGTGGTGGCGGAAGGCCTCGCGCTTGTGGACGTTGGAGATATGCACCTCGATCACCGGCGCATCGAAGGCGTTCAACGCATCCAGGATCGCCACGGACGTATGGGTGAAGGCCGCCGGATTGATGACGATGCCGCCGGCCGTCTCCCGCGCCTCGTGCACCCAGTCGATGATCTCGTATTCGCGGTTCGACTGATGGAAGCGTATCTCCAGGCCCAGCTCGGCCGCGAGAGCGCGGCAATCCCGCTCCACGTCCGCCAGCGTCTCATGCCCATAGATGTGTGGCTGGCGCTTGCCCAGCAGATTGAGATTCGGTCCGTTGAGGATAAAGACGAGACGGCTCATGGCGGCACCTTTCGCAGCGAGGCGGCCAGTGTTGCGCGGGGATCGCGCCGAGGGAATGCCAGCCGCGGCATTCCGGCTCAGCGGCCGAGGGCGGCACGCACGCGGGGGCTGAGCAGGGCGGCGAGTTCACCCGCATGGTCGTAGTCCGGCATCAGCTGGTCCAGCAGCGCGTCCCGCCCGGCGGCGGGGTGGAAGTAGATTTCGGCCCCGCTGGGCGGCAGGTGGGGGATGAGGCGGAGGAGGCGTTCCTCCGTCATATGGCCGGTCCAGGCGAGGCCGAAAATCGTATCGTTCGCCACCATGCCTGCGCTGCGGACCTGACGACGCAGCAGGCGGGTCCAGGCATGCAGGGCGCACGCGCCGAGCGTCGCCGGCGCGCCGCAACGCGCCATGATGTCCACCGGCTCATTCGGCACCCGCACGCGCGCCAGGCCATACGCGCGCCCTTCGGCGATCAGCAGGGCCGCGACGGTGGGGTGCAGATGCATATGCTTGTGCGCGTCAGCATGGGCGAGCGGCAGGCCGGTCGCGGCAAAGGCGCTGAATTGCGCGCGGATCTCCGCACGGAGTTGCCGGCGGACGGCGGGCAGGAAGAAATAGCGTACACCCAGCGAGAGCTGATCCGACGGGAACCAGCCTTTGTCGTCCACAAGATCTGGAATCTCCGCCGGCGCCAGCGCCGCCGGCCCTTCGATCACCACCAGATGCAGCCCAACCCGGAGACCGGGGTTGCGCCGCGCGCGCATCACGGCATCCGCCGCGGCCGGCCCGGCCACCATCAGGCTGGCGGCATCCAGCACACCGTCCCGATGCGCGCGCTCAATGCCCTCGTTGACCGCTTCGGAAAGCCCGAAATCATCGGCGGTCAGGCGTGGGGTGCTGGACGCTCCGTGCATGTGAAAATCCAGAAAAACTTGGGAGTAGGCAGGCAAGGAAGTCTTCTTTTCTGTTCACAAAAAGAAGATTCTTGCCTTCCCGCCGCTTGCCTTCAAGCCACCGCCTTGCGCCCGCGCAGGAAGTGGAAGAACTCCACCCCCTCGCGCAACCGGCGCTTCATCACATGCCGATGCGGGCAAGCTGGGCGAGCCATGTCGGGAACCAGAAGCTCTTGATCTCGTGCCTGGCCTGATAGCGCGAGCCGGCGCCTCCGTCGAACTCGTCGAAGGAGGGGGGCTGCAAAAAACAGCGTCTTCATCATGGCGGCGTGGTCCCGGTTGGGGGCAGGGGTGCGGCGCGCATGGTCTGGCCGCGCCACTCCACCTGGGTGGAACCATAGCTGGCGAGTGTAACTGCGAAACACAACAGGTCGCGTGCGGGGGCCTGCCACGGCCGGCTCGCAGCCTGGCCGGAGAGGCGCAAGGCCCGGTCGATGGCCCGGCCGACGGCGATGCGCAGGGCCCAGCCGCCGACGAACAGGCTCAGCGCCCAGTCGGCCCCGCCGGAGAGGAAAAGGGCGAAGATCGCCCAGGCCAAACCATGCTGGAGCATCGACAGCGCATACTCGACCGGGACGAGCGCGCGGATGGTGCGGGCCCAGCGGAGCTCATGGCGCCAAAGCGCGGCGAAGGAGGTCTCGCCGACGGTCGTGGCCGGCACCGTCCGGGCCAGAACTACAGACATGCCGAGCGCGCGGACGCGTGCGCCCAGCAGATTGTCGTCGGCCAGATGGTCGGCCAGAGCTTCAAGCCCGCCGGCCCGCGCGAGCGTGTCGCGATGCAGGGCCATGCTTGCGCCGAGGCAGTCCTGCCGCCCCATCGCGCGGGCGAGCAGGGCGCTGGGCAGAAAGCCGCGGCTGATACCGGCCGCCCCCAGCTCCGCCGCCGCACCGGGCACAGGCAGGCCGGTGTAGAGCACGGTCGCGAGGCCGACACCGGGGGGTTCGAGAGCGGCGACGATCCGGGTGAGGTAGTCGGGCGCCACATGCACGTCGCTGTCGGCGATGACCAGGATGTCGTGTTTCGCCGACGGCAACATGTTGATCAGGTTGCCGATCTTGCCGTTGGCGCCGTGCCGCTGGGGGTCGATCACCACCGCGATGTCGCGGTCAGGGAAGCGGGCGCGCAGGCGCTCCACCACCACCAGGGCAGGGTCGTCGGCCCGCGCGACGCCGAACACGATCTGGTAGTCCGGGTAGTCCAGCATCAAATTGCTGGCCAGGGCGGCTTCCAGCATCGGCTCGTCGCCATGCAGGGGCTTCAACAGGGTGACCGGCGGGGTCGCGGCCGGCGCTGGCCGGGGGGCGGCCATGAAGCGGCGCACCAGGAGGGTGCCGACGGCTGCCTGGGCCAGCCCGATCAGCGCGAACAGGCCGGCAAGTACTGCCGGCAGATCTGCGAGCAAAGGCGTTATGGGCTATCCACAGCGAGCAGCGCCGCCTTCTGGCTCAGCGTGGCCGTCAGCGGCGCGGGGTCGCCGGCCGCCAGCAGGCTACGGAAGTCCGACCGCTGCACGGCCACCCGGCTGATCGCGCCGTTGACCAGAACATCCACCACTCGCCACTTCCCGGCAGAGTGCCGCATCACATAGTCCAGCCGCGTCGGCTCGCCAGTGGTGGGGGCAATGCGGGTCTGCACCACCTCATCGCTGCCAACCTGGCGGCGGTCGGGCATGACTTCGAACCGGTCGCCGTTGTCGGCATCGAAATTGGCGGCCCAACTGGCGACGGTGAAGTCGGTGAAGGCGTCAAGCAGCTTCGCCTTCGCATCTTCGGCAAAGCCGGCCCAGCGCGGCCCGACGGTGGCGGCGAGGATCACCGGCAAGTCGAAGGTGGCGACAACCGCCGGGCGGATGATCGCCGCCCGGGCGGCAAACTTCCCGGCCTTGGTCGCGGCTTGCAGGGCCTGCAGGAACGCGGCGATGGGCGCTGCGGGGTCGGCCGTCTGCGCCCGCGCCGCGAACGGCAGGGCTGCAAGGCCGAGCAGCAGGCTGCGCCGGGCGATCATGCGCCCCGCGCCTTCAGCACGGTCTCGACGATATCCTTGGGGGTGAGTCCGGCGTCGATGAGCTGCTTTGCTTGGCTGTCGTGGTCGATGAAGCGGTCCGGCAGCACCATCGGGCGGAATTTCAGCCCGCGGTCGAACAGCCCCGCCCAGGCGAGATGCTGCATCACGATCGCGGCAAAGCCGCACATGCTGCCGTCCTCGATCGTCACCAGCACCTCGTGGTGGCGCGCCAGCTGCTCCACCAGCGCCCCGTCGAGCGGCTGAGCGTAGCGCGCATCCGCCACCGTCACCGAGACGCCGCGCGCCGCCAGCTCGTCCGCCGCGCGCAATGCGTCGTGCAGCCGCGGGCCGAGGGCCAGGATCGCCACGTCCGACCCCTCCCGCACAATCCGCCCGCGCCCGAGCGGCAGCACCTCGCCGCGCTTCGGCACCGCCACCAGCCCCGTCGCCTCGCCGCGCGGAAACCGCACGGCACTCGGCCGGTCGCCCGTCGCCGCCAGGGTGGCGACGGCATGCGCGAGTTCCGCCTCGTCGGACGGCGCCATCAGCACGATCCCCGGCAGGCAGCCGAGATAGGCGATATCGAAGCTGCCCGCATGCGTCGCCCCGTCATTGCCGACGAGCCCGGCGCGATCCAACGCGAAGCGCACCGGCAGCGACTGGATCGCCACGTCGTGCACCAGCTGGTCGTAGCCGCGCTGCAAAAACGTCGAGTAGATCGCGCAGAACGGCACCATCCCCTCGGTCGCCAGCCCCGCCGCGAACGTCACCGCATGCTGCTCGGCGATCCCCACATCGAAGGTGCGCGACGGAAACGCCTTGGCGAACTTGTCGATCCCGGTGCCCGACGGCATCGCCGCGGTGATCGCCACCACATCCGGATTGGCCTCGGCCTCCGCGATCAGAGCGGCGGCGAACACATTGGTATAGGTCGGCGGCCCGGCCGGCGCCTTCGCCTGCTCGCCCGTCAACACATTGAATTTGCTGACCGCATGCAGCTTGTCGGCGGAGGCCTCGGCCGGCGCGTAGCCCTTGCCCTTCTGCGTGATCACATGCAGCAGGATCGGCCCGTATTCCTCCGCCTCGCGCACATTGCGCAAAACCGGCAGCAGATGATCGAGGTTATGCCCGTCGATCGGCCCGACGTAATAGAACCCCAGTTCCTCGAACAGCGTGCCACCGGTGAGGATGCCGCGCGCATATTCCTCCGCCCGCCGCGCCGTCCGCTCGATGCCCTTGGGAAACCGCTTGGCCATCCGCGAGGCCAGCTCGCGCAGGCTCAAAAACGACCGCGAGGACAAAAGCCGCGTCAGATACGCGCTCATCGCCCCCACCGGCGGCGCGATCGACATCTCGTTGTCGTTGAGGATCACCACCAGGCGCGAGCGCAGCGCCCCCGCATTGTTCATCGCCTCATAGGCCATGCCAGCCGAGATCGACCCATCGCCGATCACCGCGACCACATGCCGGTCGTCCTTGATCCCCCGCGCCTGCTTGAGGTCGCGCGCCACCGCCATGCCGAGGCCCGCCGAGATCGAGGTCGACGAATGCGCCGCCCCGAACGGGTCGTACTCGCTCTCCGCCCGCCGCGTGAAGCCCGAAAGCCCGCCGCCCTGCCGCAGCGTGCGGATCCGGTCGCGCCGCCCGGTGAGGATCTTGTGCGGATAGCACTGATGCCCGACATCCCAGATCAGCCGATCGTCCGGCGTATCGAAAATCGCATGGATCGCCACCGTCAGCTCAACCACGCCGAGCGAGGCGCCAAGATGCCCGCCGGTGACCGACACCGCATCAATCGTCTCCGCCCGCAATTCATCCGCCAGCTGCCGAAGCTGCTCAGCCGAAAAATTCCGCATATCCCGCGGCTCCAACACCCGATCCAGCAACGGCGTGAGGATGCGCGGAACAACAGGCGTAATCGGGGCGTTCATGCAGGACTTCCAGGCCGAAATGACAGCAGACCCGTGGCCACGGGTCGCAAGCAGGCACCCTGTCCCGCCGCCGCGTCTATAGAATGCGACGGGGGGATGGTGCAATGCGTCAACACTGTTGCAGCCGGGCCACAGGCCATCGCCGTCCCAGCCACCACCTCAGCCCCCCGTGCCGCGCGCGCAAAAGCAGGAGACTGCCACCGCCAGGTCGGCGCGGGCGGCGGCGATGTCGGTGCGCTGGCGGATCAGCGCCGCTTCCCCCTTCTCCCCCCGCCGGTCGAGGCAGGTGAGCAGCCCGCGCAGCGCCCAGATGTTGTCGGGATGGATCTGTGCCCGCGGCAGCGCGCCCCCCAGGCCAAGGTCCTCGCGATACACAGCCTCCGCCTCCACCGCGC
>CAMCJI010000005.1 GCA_945874805.1 Asaia bogorensis
GGAGCGGCGTTATGTGCGCCGCTATGAGCGGGGTGGTTGGATTGGAGATCCTCCGAGGGGTTGAGCGGCGACGGCGTTGGGATCTGGAGGACAAGCTTCGGATTGTCGCCGAGACGGAGGTGCCGGGTGCGGTGTTTGCTGCTGTCGCGCGCCGGTATGATGTGTCGCGCGGACAGTTGTGGACCTGGCGGCGGCTGGTCCGGTCAGGCGCGATCGGGATGGCGCTTGCGGGGAGACCTGAGTTTTTGCCGATGCAGGTGTCTGCGGGGCTGAGATCGGCGATCGATGGCGGGACTGGGGCGGTCGCACGTGTCCGTGGGGCCGGATCGACCGATGCTCCTGCACAGCGCGATCGGCACGCGGCGGGTCGTATTGAGATCATGCTGGCGAACGGCGTGTCTATTCGGATCGAGGGCTCGGTCGAGGCCGTTATGCTGAAGGCAGCCATCTCGGCCGCGCGCGGATGATCCCGATCCCGTCGGGTATGCGGGTCTGGCTGGCGACCGGCAGCACGGACATGCGGCGCGGCATGAACGGCTTGGCGTTGCAGGTTCAGCAGGGCCTCGGGCGTAACCCCCATGCTGGCGATCTCTACGTGTTTCGCGGCAGGCGCGGCGATCTGGTGAAGATCCTCTGGCATGACGGGCTGGGGATGTCGCTCTATGCCAAGCGCCTGGAGCGGGGCCGCTTCGTCTGGCCATCGCCCGCCGATGGCGTGGTGCCGATCTCGGCGGCGCAGCTGGGTGTCTCGCGCTCTGGTTTCCATGCCTGGCTGACGCGGCCGCTGAGCAAGCGTGCCCGCCAGGACGAAGAGATCGGCGCCAAGGTGCGCGCGAGCTTCATCGGCAGCGCCCGAACCTATGGGGCACGCCGGGTCTGGCGCGACGTGCTGACGGACGGGATCAACTGTGGCCTGCACCGCATTGAGCGCCTGATGCGGGCACAGGCTTTGCGTGCAAGGCCACGCCGGCGGGGGCTGCCCAAGGACGACGGCTTGCGGCCTGCGTCGGCCATTGCTCCCAACGTGCTTGCCCGGCAGTTCGCCGCAGCGCGCCCGAACCAGAAGTGGATCGCCGACTTCACCTATCTGTGGACAGCCGAAGGCTGGCTCTACGTCGCAGCCGTCATCGACCTGTATTCCAGGCGCGTGGTCGGCTGGTCGATGAAGGCGGAGATGACGGCCCAGCTCGTCACCGACGCGCTCGTTATGGCGATCTGGCGCCGTGGAAAACCGGATGCCCTGCTGCATCATTCCGACCAAGGCAGCCAATATACCAGCGCGCAATTCCAGCGGCTGATGGCCGACAACGGCGTCACCTGCTCGATGAGCCGCTCCGGAAATGTTTGGGACAATGCAGCTATGGAGAGCTTCTTCTCGTCGCTGAAAACCGAGCGAACCGCCCGGAAAACCTACCGCTCGCGCGACGAGGCACGCGCTGACGTGTTCGACTACATCGAGTGCTTCTACAACCCGATCCGTCGGCACTCGACCCTGGGCTATCTCAGCCCGCTCGACTTCGAGAAACAGGTGCAGTTAGCTTAACCAGGTGTCCACCGAACCGGCAGCAGGCCAAACCGCCCGAAAGTACGGTTCGGTATAAGAGGCTCCACGCCCCTGGACCCCAGCAGGGGGAAGGTCCCCCTGCACCCGCCGTCCGAAAGGAATCAGAAGGCGAGAGAGGGGGGCCATCCGCACCGATCAACGGTACGGCAGGCCCCTCTCTATCGCCTTCTGCTCTCATGAATGTCAGTCCAGGGGCACTGCCCTTGGCGGGGGTCGAGGGGGCGGAGCCCCTCGCCTTCCTTACTGGCTGAGCACCTCCGCAGTCGGGAGATATGCGACTCCGAGGTCGGAGGCGACGGCGGCGTAGGTTACCTTGCCGCCGAACACGTTGAGGCCGGCCGCGAGGTGGGGGTCGGCTTGCATGGCGCTTTTCCAGCCTTTCGCGAGGGCGAGGGCGAAGGGGAGGGTCGCGTTACCGAGGGCGATGGTACTGGTGCGGGCGACGGCGCCTGGCATGTTGGTGACGCAGTAGTGGACGACGCCTTCTTCCACGTAGGTGGGGGCGGCGTGGCTGGTGGGTTTGCTGGTTTCGAAGCAGCCGCCCTGGTCGATGGCGATATCGACGATGACGCTGCCAGGGCGCATTTTCGCCACCATCGCGCGGGTTACGAGTTTCGGCGCGGCGGCTCCGGGCACGAGGACAGCGCCGATCACCAGATCAGCTTCGACCACGGCGGATTCGATGGCGTCGGTGGTGGAATAGACGGTGTGCATGGCGTTGCCGAACTGGGCATCCAGTTCCTTCAGCCGGGCGATCGAGCGGTCGATCACGGTGACGGCGGCGCCGAAGCCGATGGCGATGCGCGCCGCATTGGTGCCTGAGACGCCGCCGCCGATGATGGCCACCCGGCCGGCCGGCACGCCGGGGACGCCGCCGAGCAGCACGCCGGCGCCGCCCTGTTCCTTCTCCAGGCAATGTGCGCCCACCTGGACGGACATGCGGCCGGCCACTTCGCTCATGGGTGCCAGCAGCGGCAGGCCGCCGCGGCTGTCGGTCACGGTTTCGTAGGCGATGCAGGTGGCGCCGGACGCCATCAGGCCGAGGGTCTGCTCGCGGTCGGCGGCGAGGTGGAGGTAGGTGAACAACACGTGGTCCGGCCGCAGCATGGCGATTTCGGGGGCCAGCGGCTCCTTGACCTTCACGATCATGTCCGAGCCGGCGAAGACGGCAGCCGCGTCGGGGGCGATGGTGGCACCGGCGGCGATGTAGGCGGCGTCGGTGAAGCCGATGGAGGTGGCGGCACCTTGCTGGACCAGCACGGAATGGCCGCGGCTGGTGAATTCGCGCACCGCTCCGGGGGTGAGGCCCACGCGGTATTCGTGGGTCTTGATTTCCTTTGGAACGCCGATGCGCATTGGAGCTGTCCTGTCTGGTGAAGCCGGGCGGACTTTACTCTGGCCCGCCGGTCAGTCCACCCCGGATTCCCACGGCAGAACGATCAGCTGCGGCCACTGCGCGGCCCAGCGGGCGGCCTTGGCTTCGAATACCGCCCGGCTGGCCAGGCGGCGGTTGGCGCGGATGATCCCGGCCTGCAGGTCGGCGGTGCCGAAGGGCGTGCAGATGGCATGAGGGCGCAGGCCAATCGAGCCCGCGGTGGTGGGGAAGGTCGCGATCGCCTCTGGCACGGAGGTGTAGGGGGCGATGCTGCGGCCGAAGCGGGAGGGATACCAGAGATGCACGCGGGCCTGGTTCTTCACGTCCAGCCGGACGGGGATGTCCGGGAAGGCGGCGCGCAGCCGGGCTTCGTGCGCCGCTTCGCCCTCCTCGGAGAGGTCGGCGGGGTCGTGGTAGGCGATGTCGATATCGGCGATCCCGGCGGTGGCCGGTCGCCCGGCCTGGCGGTTCCACAGCGACTGCGCCACCGCGCCGGCGGTGATCCAGGCGTTGGGCAGGTTCAGGACATCGAAGCGGTCGAGCAGGGTGGCGAGCCAGGGGTTCGCCCTGGCCGCCGCGATCACCCCGCCGCCCGCAGCAGGCGGGCAGCGGCGGGGGCGAAGTAGGTCAGCACCCCGGCGGCACCGGCGCGCTTGAAGCCGAGCAGGCTTTCCATCATCGCCTTGTCATGGTCGAGCCAGCCGTTGCGGACGGCGGCCATGATCATCGCGTATTCGCCGCTCACCTGATAGGCGAAGGTCGGCACCCCGAAGCGGTCATGTACGCGGCGGACGATGTCGAGATAGGGCATGCCGGGCTTGACCATGACCATGTCCGCACCTTCGAGGAGGTCCATCTCCACTTCGCGCAGGGCCTCGTCGGAGTTGGCGGGGTCCATCTGATAGGTCTTCTTGTCCCCGCGCAGGGCACCGCCGGAGCCGACGGCCTCGCGGAACGGGCCGTAGAAGGCGGAGGCGTATTTCGCGGCGTAGCTCATCAGCCTTGTGTGGATCAGGCCTTTTGCATCGAGGGCGGCGCGGAGATGGCCGATGCGGCCGTCCATCATGTCGGAGGGCGCGATGATGTCGATGCCGGCTTCGGCCTGGTTGGTGGTTTGCAGGGCGAGGATTTCGAGGGTCTCGTCATTGGCGACGTAGTTGTTGCGGATCACCCCGTCCTGGCCGTGGTCGGTGTAGGGATCGAGTGCCACGTCGCCGATGAGGCCGAGATCGGGGAATTCGCGCTTCAGCAGCCGGGCGGCGGAGCACATCAGGTTTTCGGGATTACCGGATTCGGTGCCCTCGGCGTCCTTCTTCTCCGCCGGCGTCGCGGGGAACAGGGCGATGGCGGGGATACCGAGTTCGACGGCCGGGGCGACATGGGCGGCCAAGCGGTCGAGGGTGACGCGCTGGACGCCGGGCATGGAGGCGACGTCGGTGGTGATGCCCTGGCCCTCGATGACGAAGACCGGCCAGATCAGGTCGCTGACCGAGAGGGTGTTCTCGGCGACGAGGCGGCGGGTCCAGGCGTCGACGCGGGTGCGGCGCAGGCGGGTGGCGGGGAAGCTTCCGACTGTCATGCGGTTCTCCTGTTAGACGTGTTGGCCGCCGTTGATGTGCAGTTCGGCGCCGGTGATGTAGCTCGCGGCCTCGCCGCACAGGAAGCCGATCGAGCGGGCGACCTCGTCGGTGCTGCCCAGGCGGCGCATGGGCACTTCGCGCTGGGCGTATTCGGCGGTGCCGGGGGAGAGGATGGAGGTGGCGATCTCGCCTGGTGAGATCGCGTTGATGCGCATGCCGACGGAGGCGAACTCGGCGGCCATCTCCCGCGTCAGGGCGGCGAGTGCGGCTTTCGAGCAGGCGTAGGCGGCACCGGCATAGGGGTGGACCCGGCTGCCGGCAATCGAGGTGACGTTGACGACGGAGCCCTTGGCCGCGGCCAGGGCGGGGGCCAGGCCGCGGACCAGCAAAGCGACGGCGACGAGGTTGACGTTCAGCACGCGCAGCCAGGTCGCATGGTCGGTCAGGGCCACGCCGAGGCGGCTGCCGCCGGGGCCTTTGGGGGAGATGCCGGCGTTGTTGACCAGGGCGTCGAGCTTGCCGTCCGGCAGGCGGGAGAGGATTTCGGCGATGCCGGCGGGCAGGGTGGCGGCTTCGGCGAGGTCGAGTTCGATATGGTCCTGCGGGCCGGCGGCCCAGGGGCAGCGGGGCGAGAAGGGCTGGCGCGAGACGGTGATGACGCGGTAGCCGAGGTCGGCGAAATGCCGGGCCGTCGCGTGGCCGATGCCGCGGCTGGCGCCGGTGAGGACCAGGACCTTCTGATGCGTTTCCATCGGCCGATCATTCCCCCGGCGCGCAGCCGGCGCAAGGGCGCGGTTGATCGGGGTCAATGCCGCGTATGGTGGGGGGCGGCAATCTATGCTCGGCTACGGGCAGCCACGGGGGATCGGCACATGGGCTACAGGACGTTGATGGTGCATCTGGAGGTCGGCGGGGACAATGCCGCGGTGCTGCAGGTGGCGCGGGATCTGGCGGAGCGGTTCAAGGCGGGGGTGATCGGCATTGCCGCCTGCCAGCCGGTGTCGATCACCGTCGGCGATTCCTACGTCTCAGGCGAACTGATCCAGGCAGGGGCGGACGAGCTGGCGGCGGAGATCGCAGCGGCCGAGGCCAGCTTCCGCGCGGGCTTCGCGGGGCATGCCGGGCTGGTGGAATGGCGGTCCACCACCGAGATGGAGCCGCTGGCCGATTACATCGCCCGGCAGGCGCGGGCGGCCGATCTGGTGGTGACCGGGGTGGACCACAACGACTCGATGTTCGACACGACGCGGCATGTGGGCATCGGCGATCTCGTCACCGCCTGCGGGCGGCCGGTGCTGATCGTGCCGGCGAAGGTGATGCGGCCGATCCGGCGGGTGCTGATCGGCTGGCAGGACTCCCAGCCGGCGCGGCGGGCGATTGCGGATGCGCTGCCGCTGCTGGCTTTGGCCGAGTCTGTCACCATTGCGGAGATCGTCGAGGCGGAGGGGGAGGAGCTGGCGCGGCTGCGGCTGGCGGATGTGGTGGCATGGCTCGCCCGGCACGGGGTGGCGGCGCAGATGCGGGTTGAATTGTCGGACGGGGAGGTAGCGGCGCAGCTGGATGCGCTGGCGAATGCAGTGCAGGCGGATTTGGTGGTGGCAGGCGCCTATGGGCATGCGCGGTTGCAGGAGTGGATTCTGGGCGGGGTGACGGATGATCTGCTGCTGACCGCCGAGCGGGCCACGCTCGTCTCGCATTGAGGCGGCCGGGCCCCATATAAGTGGGACAAACCCGCAGGAGCGTCGCATGATCAAGTTCTATTACAGCCTGGCACCGAACCCGATGAAGGTGGCGCTGTTCCTGGAGGAGGCCGGCCTCGCCTACGAGGCGATTCCGGTGGACACCCGCAAGGGCGAGCAGTTCGCGCCGGAGTTTGCGGCGCTGAACCCGAACAACAAGGTGCCGGTGATCGTCGATGGCGATGCGGTGGTGTTCGACAGCAATGCCATCCTGCTCTACCTCGCGGAGAAGACCGGGCAGTTCCTGCCGGAGCCGAACCGCGCGGCGCATGGGCAGATGCTGTCGTGGCTGATGTTCATTGCCTCCGGCGTTGGGCCCTATTCCGGCCAGGCGGTGCATTTCCGGCATTTCGCGCCGGAGCCGAAGGAGTATGCGGTCAACCGCTATGCCTTTGAGGCAAAACGGCATTACGGTATTCTGGATGCCCATTTGGCCAACCGGACCTGGATGCTCGGCGAGACCTATACCATCATCGACATGGCGCTGTGGGGCTGGGCGCGGATGGTGCCGTTCGTGACCGGCGACGATGCGGCCTGGGAGAAGTTCCCGAACGTGAAGCGGCTGCTGGATGCGGTGAACGCGCGGCCGGCGGCGGCGCGGGCCATGGCGATCAAGGAGCGGCACGCGTTCAAGACCGAGTTCGACGCCGAGGCCAAGGCGCATATGTTCCGCCACACGGTCGAGAAGGTCTGAGCAGCGGCGGGCTGACGTCGGTTTCGGTCAGCCCGGCGCAGACGGCTGCATCAGAGGGGGCGACGCACGCGCCTGAGCCGGGCTGGCCGCGCGGCTGCGGCCGATCCGGCGCTCTATCAACCCGAACTAGACTCGGGCCTGCCGGCGCAGGCACATCTCTCGTTTTGCATCGGTGCGCGTTGGGCGGTGTTGCATTTCGCATGCATCGCCCCATTTTGCGATTCTCTAAACTATTGATTTTGCATAATTCAAACTGTGGCACGGAACATGCTGTTCTCCGGTCGCCAGATAATTTTGTCGCCTGAAGGACATCCAAAATGCATTTTTTCAAGAAGCCCGCCCGGGCCGCTCAGGCGCTCGCCGTCCTCGGCCTGGTCGCAGTTGCATTTCAGGCCACGCCGGCTGCGGCGATACCCTATGTCGCGGAGCCCTATTATGTGACCACCGGTCAGACCGGAGCGCAAACGCAGATCGACGTGAACCATACGACGTCGTGGCTGTTCACCGCCGTGTCCGGCTGGCGGCTGGGCGGCGGCGATTTCACGATGAAGGACGCGCCGAGCACGAGTGCTACGATCTCGTTGTCGCTCTATGCCGGCAACGACGCCACCGGGACGCTGCTGGACGCCGTGACCTATACGAACAGCCAATTCTGCACGGCCCAGGCCGGCAACAACTGCCAGTCCTACGGCAGCACGCCATTTCACTTTGCCACGCCGTACACGCTGACGTTAGCCTCGACGTACTACCTCGCTTTGACCTCCTCCGCGCCGGACGTGCAGAGCCAGGCCTATTTCATCAAGGGCACTGACGGGACGACGATCACCAGCGGGGAGCGGACGATCGCCCAGACGTTCAACACCGCCAGCCTCAGCACCCAGGCGGTGGTCGACACGCCCGAGCCGCTGTCTGCCGCGCTGCTGGGAATGGGATTGGTTGGTCTTGTGGCGGCCCGGCGGCGCCAACGCTGATCCTGGCGCTCACTAGGATTTGAGGGCGCCCACCAGCCGGTCGATGTCCGCCTCGTCGTTGTAGCCGTGCGGACTGACGCGCAGCACGCCGCCGCGGGCGGCAACGTGGATGCCATGCGCGGTCAGGCGGGCGATCATGGGTTCGAGCGTGCCGGCCGGGAGGGTCAGGCCGATGGCCTGGGGGATGCGGTCGGCCGGGGCGGTGAGGCCGAGGGCGGCGGCGCCGTGGGCCACGCGGTCGGTCAGTGTTCGCAAGCGGGCGGCGAGGCGGTCCCTCCCCCAGCCCAGCACCGTGTCCAGCCCCGCCTCGACGATCGGCAGCAGGATCATGTTGTTGCGCTCGCCGAGGTCGTAGCGGCGGGCACCTGGCATGAAATCACCGCCGCTGCGGCTGTTCTCGTGGTGCTCCAGCGGCACGCCATCCTGGCGCCAGGGGGCGGCGTAGAGGAAGCCGAAGCTGTAGGGGCCGAGAATCCACTTGTAGGTGGGGAAGGCCATGAAATCGGGCTTGATGCGGCCGACGTCGAGATCCAGCACGCCGACGCCCTGGGTGGCGTCGATCACCAGGGCCGCACCGGCGGCGCGCAGCGCGGGGGCGACACGGTCGAGATCGACGCGGCTGCCGTCGGTCCAATGCGAGGGGCTCAGCGCGGCGACGCTGACCGCGGGGGCGCCAGGGCGATTGAGGGCTTGCAGGATAGCCGCAGCCCAGTCGTTGTCGGCGGGGCGGGCGACCTCCTCGATGCTGGCATTGGTCTCGGTGGCGCGCTTCTGCCAAGGCAGCACCTGCGAACTGTGCTCGCCGGCCAAGGTGAGAATGCGGCTGCCCGGCGGGATGGGCAGATTCAGCGCCGCCGTCGACACGCCGTAGCTGGTGGCGCCGGTGAGCGCGATATCGTCGGCCGTCGCACCGATCAGAGCGGCGACCTTGGCGCGAATGCGCTCGGTGCGGGCAACGCCCTCCTGGCGATCGATCCGCCAAGGCTGAACCTTGGCGAACACCCCGGCCTCGCCGGCGATGCGGCCCGATTTGGGGATCGGAGTCATCGCGGCGGCGTTGAGGTAGGTGACGCCGGCCGGGATGTCGAACAGAGCGCGCTGGCAAGGGAGATCGGTCATCTGGGGAGTGTTCCTGGGCTCGGGCGGGTCAGGTCAGGTCAGGTCAGGTCAGGACAGGTCAGGTCAGGTCAGACAAGAATCTTCTTTTTGTGAACAAAAAGAAGCAAAAAAACTTTGTTCGTTGGGTTGGGGCTTGAGCGGCGACGGGGGTTCTTTGGGGTGGGGGTTTTTTTGGCTTCGCCGTCTTGGGACACGTTATTGGGGGTTTTTGACGAAGTCCAGTGTGGGTCCTTCGCAAGGGCTCAGGATGACGGTAGAGAGAAACCATGCGAATGGATGAAGTTTTTTTGCTTCTTTTTGTTCACAAAAAGAAGACTCTTACTGCCGCTTGTCTTCTTACCCCCCTCAGCGCGGCATGTTCCAGCCGTGTTCCGGCTCCAACGGGAAGATCGGGCGGCGGACGTTGCGGAACGTCAATTGATTATAGTCGGAGGTGCACACACCGACGCCGGCGCATTCGACGATTTCTCGGGCGATTTTGCCGAGGTCGGCGCGCCAGTGGACGCGGCTTTTGATGGCGACGTATTTTTTCAGGGCGGGGTTGATGCCGAGGACTTGCAGCATTTCCTGGGCGGTGGGTTCGATGTGGCGGCTGAGCAGGATGACTTGGATGCGGCCGGTGTCCAGCACGACGGTTTTGCCCATGTAGATTTTCAGGCCGGGGGTGAGGCCGCCTTTGGCGGTGTAGCTGCCGGCGGAGATGGTTTGCACGCGGCCGGTGAGCGTGATGGGTTTGCTGGCGACGGGGAGCAGCGGCATCGGCAGTTTGGCGCCGACGGTCAGCGTGATTTCGGCGCCGACGCCGGCGGCGGCGGCTTGTTCGACGGCTTCGGGGTCGTAGATGCCGAAGAAGACGACGTCGTCGAGTTCCTGGCGGATGAGTTCGGCCAGCACTTCGGTGGTGTCCATCGTGCCGCCGCTGGCGCAGTTGTCGTAGTGGTCGAGGATGAAGACGGGATCGGCGCCGGGTTTGGCGAGGGCTTTGGCGCGGGTGACGGACTCGGCGAGGGGGGCGATGTCGAACTGGAACTCGCGGCGGGCGTTCCAGGCGAAGGCGAGGAGCTCGGCGACCATGGCTTTGGCGTCGTCGGGATTGTCATCGGTGACGACAACGGCGGAGAGGCCGGCGTTGGAGACGTCGGCGTGGGGGAAGCCGACGAAGAGGCTGGCGGCCAGCGCCCGGCCGGATTTTTCCCAGGCGGCGCACATCTCTTGCAGGTCTTTGTTGGGGAAGCGGTGAGTGCCTTGGGCCATGACGTGCGGGAGCATCGGCGCGTTGGCCCAGGCGGAGGTAGGTTTCACCTCGCCGCGGATGGCGCGCAGGAGGACGCGGGCGGCGCGTTCGGCGGTCTCGCGCATGTCGATGTGCGGGTAGGTGTGGTAGCCGGCGACGACGGTCGCGGTGTGGACCATGTTGTCATAGAGGTTGGCGTGCATGTCGTAGGCCACCGCGATGGGGGTGGCGGAGTCGATGGCGCGGATGCGGCGGAGCAGTTCGCCCTCGCCGTCCTCATGGTGTTCGGCGGCCATGGCGCCGTGGAGGTCCAGCAGGATGCCGTCGTAGCCGCCTTTGGCGACTTCGTCGGTGATGAGGGTGCAGAAGGTTTCGTAGGCTTCGCGGTCGACCCGGCCGCTCGGCGGGGCGCTGGCGCAGACGGGGACGGTGATTTCGGCGCCGGCCTCGGCGGCGACGGCGAGGAAGCCGCCCATGCAGGTGCCGGTGTTGCGGTAGAAGTCGATGGCGGCCTGGCCTTTGAGGAGGGTGTCGCCGTTGCGGGCGAAGCGGGGGAGCTTCGTCGGCACGGGAGAGAAGGTGTTGGTCTCGTGCGACATGGTGGCGAGCAGCAGGCGCATGGGTCTCTCCCTGTTCGAGGAGGCAGCATGCACGTTCTGGCGCGGGCGGGAAACCGGGGGTAAAGCGGTTGCAAGCAAGCTGGGAGGGCGCGATGCCGGCGACGATGTTCGAGAAGATTTGGAACCGCCATGCGATCCTGACACGGCCGGATGGGGCAACGCTGCTGCATGTCGGGCGACACCTGGTGCATGACGGGTCTCGGGCGGCGTTTCGGGCGTTGGCGGAGCGGGGGATGGGGGTGCGCCATCCCGGGCGGACGTTCGGGACGCCGGATCATTATGTCTCGACGAAAAGCCATTCGCTGGAGGCGATCGTCGAGCCGCAGCGCCGCGAGATGGTGAGTGCGCTGGCGGAGAATGCGTCGAAGCATGGGGTGACGCTGTTCGGGTTGGGGGACGTTCGGCAGGGGATCATTCATGTGATCGGGCCGGAGCAGGGGATCACGCAGCCCGGCCTGCTGATGGTGTGCGGGGACAGCCACACGGCGACGCATGGGGCGCTGGGGGCGCTGGCGTTCGGGATCGGGGCGTCGGAGGTTTCGCATGTGCTGGCGACGCAGACGCTGTGGCAGAGCCGGCCGGCGAGCATGCGGGTCACCGTCGATGGGCGGTTGGGCGTGGGGGTGACTGCGAAGGACGTGATCCTGGCGATCATCGCGAAGATCGGGGCTGCGGGCGGGACGGGGCATGTGATCGAGTATGCCGGGTCGGTGTTCCGCGGCATGTCGATGGAGGGGCGGATGACCGTGTGCAACATGTCCATCGAGGCGGGGGCGCGGGCGGGGATGGTCGCACCCGACGAGACGACGTTCGCGTATCTGCAGGGCCGGCCCTATGCGCCGCAGGGGGCGAATTGGGAGCGGGCGGTGGCGTTCTGGAAGACGCTGCCGAGCGATGCGGGGGCGGTGTTTGCGCGGGACGTGTGGCTGGATGCGGCGGAGATCGCGCCGATGGTGACATGGGGGACCTCGCCGGAGGATGCGGCACCGGTGACGGGCGTAGTGCCCGATCCGGCAGAGGCGGGGGATGCGGAGCGGGCGGGGGCGATGGCGCGGGCGCTCGATTACATGGGGCTCAGGCCAGGGATGCGGATGGAGGAGATTCCGATCGGGCGGGTGTTCATCGGGTCCTGCACGAATTCGCGCATCGAGGATTTGCGGGCGGCGGCGGCGGTGGCCGCGGGGCGGCGGGTGGTGGTGCCGGCGATGGTGGTGCCGGGGTCGGGGCTGGTGAAGGCGCAGGCGGAAGCCGAGGGTCTCGACAGGGTGTTTGTGGAGGCTGGGTTCGAGTGGCGGGAGCCCGGCTGTTCGATGTGCGTGGGGATGAATGGGGATCTCGTCGCACCAGGGGAGCATTGCGCCTCAACCTCGAACCGGAATTTCGTGGGGCGGCAGGGGCGGGGGGCGCGGACGCATCTGCTCAGCCCGGCGATGGCGGTGGCAGCCGCGGTGACCGGGCGGATTTCCGATGTGCGGCGGCTGATGGCGGGGCGCGTGTGATGCGCAAGTTCGAAAA
Source organism: Asaia bogorensis (assembly GCA_945874805.1). Lineage (GTDB taxonomy): Bacteria > Pseudomonadota > Alphaproteobacteria > Acetobacterales > Acetobacteraceae > CAIRTN01. The sequence goes on from CAMCJI010000005.1 coordinate 12,412, forward strand.
GCTCGATGCGGTGGCGGCACCGGTCGATATGCCGAATGTGGATACCGACCAGATCATCCCGGCGCGGTTCCTGTGGCGGGCGCGGGCGGACGGGTATGGGTATCTGCTGTTCAACGATCTGCGCAGCGAAGCGGACGGCACGCCGAAGCCGGATTTCGTGCTGAACCGCCCGGCCTATCGGGGCGCGGAAGTGCTGGTGGCGGACCGGAATTTCGGCTGCGGCTCCTCGCGCGAGCATGCGGTGTGGGCGCTTTCCGATGCGGGGTTGAAGGTGGTGATCGCGCCGAGCTTCGGGGACATCTTCTTCAACAACAGTTTCAAAAACGGGTTTCTGCCAGTGGTGCTGCCGGAGGCGCGTTGCACCGAGTTGCGGGCGGCGCTGGCGCGCAATCCGGGGGCGCATCTGGTGGTGGACCTGGAGGCGCAGACGGTCACCGGGCCGCTGGGCGTCAATGACGGGTTCGGGACGGACAGCTTCGCCATCGACCCGTTCCGCAAGGAACTGCTGCTGACCGGGATGGACGACATCAGCTTCACCCTCAGCCGCCAGGCGGAGATCGATGCGTTCGAGGCGCGCTATGCGAGCGAAACACCCTGGATCTGAGTAGGTTTTTCGGAAAACCGCAGCGTCGCGCCTTCCTGGCCCGCTGCTTGCACCATACAACCGGAGCGGTCGCGTGCCGGCACATCATGCCGCCACGCTGGGCATAATTGTGCCGCGACCTTGGGCAATTGAATGGAGAATGACATGACAATGAAGCGCAGAGACGTGATGACGGCTGGTGCCGCCGCGGCAGCCACCGCAGGGCTGGCGCGGCCCTCCCTGGCCCAGGGCGCGCGGGTGCTGCGCTTCGTGCCGCAGGCCAACCTCGCCAACCCCGACCCGATCTGGACCACCGCGACCGTTGCCTACATCCACGGCTACATGATCTGGGACACGCTGTTCGGCCTGGACGAAAAGCTCACGCCGCAGCCGCAGATGGCGGCCGGCTATGAGGAGTCCGCCGACGGGCTGACCTTCACCATCACGCTCCGCGACGGGGTGAAGTTCACCGACGGCGAGCCGGTGCGCGCGGCCGATGCCGTGCAGTCGATCAAGCGCTGGGCGCAGCGCAACCCGATGGGCGGCACGCTGATGTCGCGCACCAACGAGCTGGTGGCGCTCGACGACAAGCGCCTGCAGTTCCGCATGAAGAAGCGCTTCCCGATCACCGCCTACGTGCTCGGCGGCGAAGGCTGCTTCATCATGCCCGAGCGCATCGCCAAGACCGACGGCTTCACCATGGTGACCGAATACGTCGGCTCCGGCCCCTACAAGTTCCTGCGCGACGAATGGGTCTCCGGCGCCTCGGCCGCCTATGCGCGCAACGACGGCTATGTGCCGCGCCAGGAAGCGCCGAGCATGTGGGCCGGCGGCAAGGTGGCGAACTTCGACCGCGTGGAATGGAAGATCATGCCCGACGCCGCCACCGCCTCCGCCGCCCTGCAACGCGGCGAGATCGACTGGTGGGAGAACCCACTGGCCGACCTGATCCCCTCGCTACGCAAGGATAAGGCCATCAAAACCGAAGTGCTCGACCCGCTCGGCGCGCTCGGCGTGGTGCGCTTCAACCATCTGCACGTGCCGTTCAACAACGTGAAGCTGCGCCAGGCGCTGCTGCACGGCATCGACCAGCAGGAGATCCTCGACGCCTGCTACGGCGATCTGGCCGGTGAACTCGGCAAGACCGGCGCGGGCTATTTCACCATGGGCTCGCCCTACGCCAACGACGTCGGCATCGAAGTGCTGACCAAAAAGCGCGACATGGCGCTGACGCGCAAGCTGGTGGCGGAGAGCGGCTACAAGGGCGAGGAAGTGCTCCTCATGTCGCCCACCGACCAGCCGATCCTGTTCGCGACCTGCCAGGTGGTGGCGGACTTCCTGAAGAAGGCCGGGCTGAACGTGCGCTACGAGGTGATGGACTGGGGCACGCTCGTGGCCCGCCGCGCCAAGAAGGAGCCGGCGTCGGCCGGCGGCTGGAGCATCTTCTGCACCACCTGGGCCGGCCTCTCGACGGCCAACCCCGGCAGCAGCCAGATCCTGCGCGGCACAGGCGAACAGAGCTGGTTCGGCTGGCCGACGATGCCGAAAATGGAAGAACTGCGCGACGCCTGGTTCGACGCCCCGAGCCTGGACGCGCAAAAAGCCATCACCCGCGACATGCAGAAACTCGCCTTCGAAGAAGTGCCGGTACTGCCCACCGGCATGTTCTTCACTCCCACCGCCTACCGCGCCAACCTCACCGGCATCGTCCGGTCCGGCGTGGCGCTGATGTGGGGGATCAAGCGGGTTTGATCGCTTTCGGGTGAGTAAATAGGAAGGAAGATTCTTCTTTTTGTGAACAAAAAGAAGCAAAAAAACTTTATCCGTTGGTAGTTGGCTTTCCGGGTGGAATGGCTCTTGGCGTAGCCCATTTTTTGGCTTCGCCTGCTTGAGAACCAACTACCCGGCCTAGCGGCGAAGCCCGGAGAAAAGTTTTTTGCTTCTTTTTTTCAAAAAAGAAGATGCTTCCTTCCTACCCTTCCTGCCTGACTGTCTTCCAGACCAAAGAAGCCGCTGCGAGGTCTTCGATGGCGCTGCCGACGGATTTGAACAGAGTGATTTCGCCGTCGATCAGCCGCCCGGCGACGCGGCCGCGGCAGAGGCCGGCGAGGTCGCCAGCGAGGGTGCCCTTGTCCAGCACGCCGGATTCGATCGGTTGGGTGAGGTCGCCGGCTTCGGCGAGGGCGGCGGGGGTGTCGATCCAGATGCGAGCGCGGCGGATGGCGGTATCGTCGGTCTCGCGCATGTCCGGGCGGTAGCCGCCGATCAGGTCGAGATGCGCGTCGGGTTTCAGCCACTCGCCGAGGATCAGGGGGGTGGCGGAGAGGGTGGCGCAGGAGATGATGTCGGCCTGGCGGGCGGCGGCTTCAAGGCCGGGGGTGGCCGTGGCGTCGAAGCCTTCGGCGCGCAGGTCGGCGGCCAGGGTCTCGGCTTTGGCGGTGTTGCGGTTCCAGACCTGCACGCGGCGGATGGGCCGGACGGCGGCCCAGGCCTGCGCCATCAGGCCGGCGATGTGGCCGGCGCCGACGATCAGCAGCGAGGAGGCGTCGCGGCGGGCGAGGTGATCGCCGGCGAGCGCCGAGGCCGCGGCGGTGCGGCGGCCGGTGATTTCGTTGCCGTCGATAAGGGCGAGCGGGCGGCCGGTGTCGCCCTCGCTGAGCAGGTAGGTGGAGTGCACCGCGTTCAGGCCGCGCGCGCCGTTCGAGGGATAGACGGAGACGATCTTCACGCCGACAGCGCCGGCCCGCCAGGCGGGCATCAGCAGCAGGGTGGCCTCTGACGCGCCAGGCACGTCGATGGCGTGGCGGTGGCGCAAGGGAACCTCGGCGCCGGCGATGAAGGCCTCGCGCAGGGCGGCGATCAGGTCCGGGAACGGCAGGGCGGCGCGGGTGGCGGCGAGATCGACGACGATGGGCTGGGACATGCGGGCTCCGGTCGGGGAAGGGAAGGCAAGGTCTTCTTTTTTTGGAAAAAAAGAAGCAAAAAAACCACCGTGCTCGGGCTTGTCCCGAGCATCCACGCCTGCACACTGCTGGCAAGCCGAAGCTCTTCGGGATGAAAGTTTTTTGCTTCCTTTTTTTCAAAAAAGAAGATGCTTCCTTCCTGCCACTTGCCTAGTTCGAAACGGAGCGAGCCATTGAACATCGTTATCATCGGCGGCGGTGCTGTCGGGAGTTCCACGGCGTATCATCTGGCGTCCATGCCGGGGTTTTCCGGGCGGATTACGGTGATCGAGCGGGACCCGACGTATCGGATCGCGTCGTCTTCGCTGTCGGCGAGTTCGATCCGGACGCAGTTCTCCAATCCGGTGAATATTGCGATGTCGCAGTATGGCATGGCGTTTCTGAAGGCGGCGCCGGCGGCGCTGGCGGTGGGGGGCGAGGCCCCTGCCCTGTCGCTGCATGAGCGCGGGTATCTGTTCCTGTCCACGCCGGAGGGCGAGGCGGTGATGCGGGAGAACCATGCGGTGCAGCGCGCAGCCGGGGCGGATGTGGATCTGCTGTCGCCCGCCGAGATCCGGGCGGCGTTTCCGTGGATGAGCACGGAGGGGATCGCGCTGGCGTGTTTCGGGCGGTCTGGGGAGGGGTGGTTCGACGGACCGGGGCTGCTGGCGGCGTATCGGCGCAAGGCGCGGTCGCTCGGCGTCACCTATCTGCCGCGCGATGCGGTGGGGGTGCGGCGCGCGGGCGAGCGGATCACCGCGGTGGTGCTGGATGACGGGGCGGAGGTGGCGGCGGATATCGTGGTCAATGCCGCCGGGCCGTGGTCTGCCAGGGTGGCCGGGTGGATGGGGATCGACCTGCCGGTGCGGGCGCGCAAGCGGCTGGTGTATGTGGTGGCGTGCAAGACGCCGCTGCCTGGCTGCCCGATGGTGATCGATTCCAGCGGCAATTTCTTCCGGCCGGAGGGGCCCGGCTACATCACCGGGCGCTCGCCTGGCGAGGGGGAGCCGGACCCGGACGATGCGCCGCTGGAGGTGGATGACGCGATGTTCCACGACTACGTGTGGCCGGCGATCGCGGCGCGGATTCCGGCGCTGGAGGAACTGAAGCAGACGGGGTCCTGGGCCGGCTACTACGAATACAACACGTTCGACCATAACGGCGTGGTCGGCCCGCATCCCGCCTGCGCGAACATGATCTTCGCCACCGGCTTCTCTGGCCACGGCATGCAGCACTCCCCGGCGAGCGGGCGGGCGGTGGCGGAACTGATCGCCCACGGGGCGTTCGCGACGCTGGATCTGTCGCAACTCGGCTGGCAGCGAATTCTGGACGGCGTGCCGTTCGTGGAGAAGAATATCTGGTAGGGCGGGCTTGCGGCGCGGCGATCAGGAATACTGAAACGCCGCGTCGTCCAGGTCGATTTTCGGGAACTCGTCCTTCTCGTTCCAGTAGTCCTGGGTGTGCGACCAGTCCGGCTTGTCGCCGCGCTTGGGCAGCAGGTGCAGGCCGCGCAGGAGGTAGCCGGGATTGAAGTTCTCCGGGTCGATCCAGGGGAGGAGCTGCATCTCGGCGTCTTCCGGGCGCAGGGTGGGCACCACAACGCGGGCCTGACGGGCCTCCATATGGTTCAGGAGGCGGCAGACGAAGTCTGAGACGAGGTCGGCACGCAGCGTCCAGGCGGAGCGGAAATAGCCGAAAACCCAGGCCATGTTGGGCACGCCGGTGAACATCATGCCGCGATAGGTGACGGTGTCGCCGAAGACGAGCGGCTTGCCGTCGATGGCGAAATCGATGTCGCCCAGGACGTTGAGGTGGAAGCCGGTGGCGGTGACGATGATGTCGGCCGGCAGTTCCTCGCCGGATTTCAGCATGATGCCGGTGGGGGTGAAGCGTTCGATCTCATCAGTGACGACGGAGGCTTTGCCTTCACCGATGGCGCGCATCATGTCGCCGTCGGGCGTGACCGCGATGCGCTGGCGCCAGGGGCGGTAGCTGGGGGTGAAGTGCTTTTCCATGTCGAAGCCGGCGGGCAGGTAGTGGCGGACGCCGGCCAGCAGTTCCTGCTTGGTCTTTTCGGGTTCGGTGAAGGTGCGGCGGGTGAAGATGTCGGAATCGCGCAGGATGCGGCGGCGGACGATTTCGTGGATCCAGGCCTCATCCACGCCGAGGTCGCGCAGTTCGTCGGCCAGCGCGATGGCGTTGCGCTGGGTGCGGAAGAAGGTGGGCGAGCGTTGCAGCATGGTGATATGGGCGACGTCGGCGGCCATCGCCGGGATGATGGTGGCCGCGGTGGCGCCGGAGCCGATGACGACGACGCGCTTGCCCTTGTAGTCAAGGTCCTCGGGCCATTTCATCGGGTGGACGATGCTGCCCTGGAAGTCGGCCATCCCTGGCCATTCCGGCGTGTAGCCCTCGGAGTGCCGATAGTAGCCCTGGCACATCCACAGGAAGTTGGCGGTGAAGCGGGTGGGCTGGCCGGTCGCGGTTTGCGTGGCCTCGATCGTCCACATCTGCTCGGCGGAGGACCAGGTGGCGGCGGTGATGTGGTGGCCGTAGCGGATGTGGCGTTCCAGGTCGTTCTCGGCGATCACCTCGCCGAGGTAGCGGCGGATTTCCTCGGCGGTGGCGATCGGCGCGGTGGTCCAGGGCTTGAAGCGGTAGCCGAAGGTGTAGAGATCGGAATCCGAGCGGATGCCAGGGTATTTGTGGGTGAGCCACGTCCCGCCGAAGCTGGCCTGCGCCTCCAGAATGACGAAGCTGCGGCCCGGGCATTGCTGTTGCAGGTGGTAGGCGCCGCCGAGGCCGGAGATGCCGGCGCCGACGATCAGCACGTCCACATGCGCGACGGCCTGCTCGGCGGCGGTGGTGGCGAATGGCGCGTCGTTCATCGGCGGCTTCCTGGCGTTTCGGCGGGGAGTATGCGGCGGGCGGCGCCGGTTTTCCAGCGCCGCCCGCGCGCGCCTAGCCGCTGTTGCGGTTCAGGGCGGCGACGTAGCCGCGGTTCCAGGTGGGGCACATCCATACTTCATTGATCACCACCCGCGCCGGCAGGCAGGCGACGTAGCGGATGAGGTCGCCGAGGTCCTCGGATTGCGCCATCTTCGCCCGGTCCTCGGCGCTGACGGGGATCGGCCGCTTGTCGAGGATCGGGGTTGCGACCTCGCCGGGCAGCACCGCGGTGCAGCGGATGTTGTTGACACACTCCTGCTGGTTGACGGTGTGGCACAGCGCCACCGCGCCGTGCTTGGCCGCGGTGTAGGCAGCGCCCGAGAGGCTGCTGATCGAACGCCCGGCCATGCTGGCGGTGACGATGATCGTGCCTTCCTGCTGGGCGCGCATCATCGGCAGCACGGCGGAGATGCTGTAGAACACGCTGTTCAGGTTGGCGCCGATGACGAGGTCCACGCCCTCGGGCTGCAGCACCGCCCAGTCGCGGTCGCGGATGTTCGCACCGGCGTTGGCAACCAGGATTTCCAGCCGGCCGAAGGTGGCGCCGATCCAGGCGGCAATCGCGCCGACACGCGCCGAGTCGGTCAGGTCGCCTGGCTGCACATGCGCTTTGCCGCCGGCGGCGATGATGCGGGCGGCGACCGATTCCAGCGGTTCCGTGCGGCGCCCGGTCAGCACGATCTCCGCGCCCTCCTTCGCCAGCGCCAGTGCCGCGGCCTCGCCGATGCCGGAACCGGCGCCGGTCACCCATGCGATCTTGCCTTGAAGCTGTGCCATCCCACTCTCCCCCATGCTCTTGTGACTATGTGCCCGGCGTGATGAAGTCGCCGCCGGTATCGCTATCAGGCCACCACGTTGGCCGCGGATATGCAATTGCCTCGCCAAACGTGCCTGCCTAAAAAAATTGACCGAGGAGGAAACCAAATGGCCAAGTTCAAGATCGCAACCCCAGCCGGGGCGAGCTTCACCACCGCCCCCGTGGACTACGACTATGAGATGGAGCCCCTTGCCGGGCTCGACTACGAAATCGTCGAAGGCCCGATGAACGAGGACGGGTTCGCGGAATTCGCGCGCGACGCGGATGCGATCTACGCCAAGGGCATCCCCATCTCGAAGAAGATCATCGACGGGCTGACCCGCTGCAAAACCATCACGCTCGGCAGCGTGGGCGTGGACTCGGTGGATGTCGCCGCCGCCACCGCGAAGGGCATCCCGGTCACCAACTGCCCGGACACCTTCATCGAAGAAGTTGCCGACCACTGCCTGATGCTGCTGCTCGGCTGCTTCCGCGACGTGATCGGCCAGGACAAGCTGGTGCGCGACGGCCGCTGGCGCGAGGGGCGCACGCCCCTGCTGCAAATCCCGCGCCTGATGGGCCAGACCCTCGGCCTGATCGCCTTCGGCCACGTCGCCCGCGCGGTTGCCAAGCGCGCCAAGCCGTTCGGCCTGATCATCAAGGCCTATGACCCGTTCATCGAGGAACTGGTGATGGTCGAACACGGCGTGCTGCCCTGCACGCTGGAAGAAGTCATGGCCTGCGACTTCGTCTCCATGCACGCGCCGGCAACCCCGGAAGCGCAGGCGATGATCAAGGCCAAGCACTTCGCCATGATGAAGCCGACCGCCTACTTCCTCAACGTCGGCCGCGGACCCACCGTGGACGAAGCCGCGATGATCGCAGCACTCGACGCCAAGCAGTTCGCCGGCGCAGGCCTCGACGTGCTGGTGCAGGAGCCGCCGCAGCAGGACAACCTGCTGCTGCGCATGCCCAACGTGATCCTCTCCGCCCACACCGCCTCGGCCTCCGCCCGCTTCGACCCCGCACGCAAGCGCCGCGTGGGCCAGGAACTGGCACTGGCACTGACCGGCCGCTGGCCGATGAGCTGCGTGAACCCGACCGTGCTGCCGAAACTCGACCGCCGCCGGTGGCAGCCGATCTCGATGGAGCGCGGGCCGAATAGCTAGTTAGTAGAAGATAAGCGTCTTCTTTTTGTGAACAAAAAGAAGCAAAAAAACTTTATTCGTTGGTGGGGGCGTTAGCGGCAGAGTTGGCTTTTGGCGGCGTGGGTTTTATGGCTTCGCCGTCTTTTCACCAACTCTGCGGCTTGCGGCGAAACCACGGGGAAAAGTTTTTTGCTTCTTTTTTTCAAAAAAGAAGGTGCTTCCTTCTTAACACGAAGATCGCAATGACCGACGACGTTGAGGCGCTGCTGAAACTGGCCGGCATCAGCCCCCCGCCTGATCGGGCGCAGGCGCTTATGGCCGGAATGCGCGACCTGCGCCAGCAGGCGGAGATCGTGCGCGGGCTGGCCGAGGGCGAGCCGGCCACTGTGTTTCGGGTGGACCCGCTGGGATGAGCATTGCCGACATGGCCCGCGCGTTGCGCAGTGGCGAGGTGACGTCCGAGGCGCTGACGCGCCAGGCGCTGCGGCGTATTCAGGCGGTGGATCATCGGATCGATGCGTTCATCACTGTCACTCCCGCGCGTGCCCTTGCGGATGCCAGGATGGCCGATGGTTTGCTGGCACGCAGCATGGATCGCGGGGCGCTGCATGGCATTCCCTATGCGCTGAAGGATATTTTCGACACCGTCGGCATCCGCACCACCTGCCATTCCAAGCTGCGGGAGGAGCATGTGCCCGCCGAGGATTGCTTCGTCGGCGCGCGGCTGGCCGCGGCCGGGGCGGTGCTGCTGGGCAAGCTCGGCACGCATGAATTCGCCGTCGGCGGGCCGAGCCATGACCTGCCGTTTCCGCCGCCGCGCAATCCGTGGAATCGCGAGCATGTGCCGGGCGGTTCCTCCTCCGGCGCCGGGGCGGCGATTGCGGCGGGGATGGTGCGGATTGCGATGGGCTCGGATACCGGCGGCTCGATCCGCCATCCCTCGGCCTATTGCGGCGTGGTCGGGCTGAAGCCGACCTATGGGCGGGTGAGCCGGCGCGGGGTCGCGGCGCTCTCCTGGTCGATGGACCATTGCGGGCCGATGGGCCGCAGCGTCGAGGATGTGGCGATCCTGCTCGGGGCGGTGGCGGGCCATGACAGCCTCGATCCCGGCAGCGCCGATGTGCCGGTCGGCGATTACCTCGGCGGGTTGGAACGCGGCGTGGCCGGGCTGCGCCTGGGCGTGCCGCGGGCGTGGCTGGCGCAGACGGCCGGGCCGGTGCGAGACGGGATCGAGCGGGTGCTGCTTGCGCTCACGGCGGCCGGCGCCGTGGTCAGCGACGTGGTGGTGCCGGATCTGGGGGAGATTTCGGCCTGCGGGCGCGTGATCCTGTCGGCCGAGGCGTTTGCCGCGCATGCCGCCGACCTGCGGGCGCGGCCAGGCGACTACGGCCGCATCGCCTTCACCAGGCTGGCCGCCGGGGCGGCGCTGACGGCGGAGGATCTGATGCAGGCCCAGCGCCTGCGCCGGCAGATGACGGAGCGGATGAACCGTGTGTTCGACAAGGCCGACGCGCTGATCTGCCCGAATGTGATGATCGAGGCCCCGCGCTTCGACGCGCTGCCGGACGCGATGGCGCCGGGCGCGCCGATGCAGATGATCCAGTTCAACGTCACCGGCCATCCCGCTTTGGCGATGCCGATCGGGCTTGGGCTGGGCGGGCTGCCGATCGGCCTGCAGATCGCCGGGCGCGGCTTCGATGAGGCGACGGTGCTGCGGGTGGGGCGCGCGATCGAGGTGCTGTCAGGCTGGGAGCAGGTGGCCTTGCCTGTGGTCGCGTAGCGCTATTTCCGCCCGCCGGCCGCTTGGCCCAGCCCGAGCAGCAGCACGGAGACGGCGCTGAGGATCACCGCCGCGGCACAGATCGCCGGGCTGAGGAACTCGCGCATCCCCGCCAGCATCTGCCGCGGCAGGGTGTATTGGCCCGGGCCGGCGATGAACAAAGCGACCACCAACTCGTCGAAGCTGGTGGCGAAGGCGAACAGCGCGCCGGCGGCGATGGCCGGCGCCACCAGCGGCACGGCAATGCGCCACAGCGCCAGGCCCGGCGAGGCGCCGAGGCTGGCGGCGGCGCGCAGCAGGCTGCGGTCGAAACCCTGTAAGGCGGCGAGCACGGTGACGATCACGTAGGGCAAGGCGAGCACGGTATGCGCCAGTACCAGCCCGGCGAAGGTGCCGTTCAGCCCGACGACGGCGGCGGCGAAATACATCGCCAGCCCGGCGATGACCGAGGGCACCACCAGCGGTGCCGACAGCAGCGCCATCACCCAGGGGCGCGGCTGACTGAGCCAGAGGCCGATGCCCGCGAGCGCGCCCAGCGCGGTCGCCAGCACGGCGGTGGCACCACCGACGATGATGCTGTTGCGGGTGGCGAGCATCCAGCGCTCGGAGCCGAAGAACTCGCTGTACCAGCGCAGCGACACGCCGGGCAGCGGCAGGCTGAGCAGCGTGCCGGAGGTGAACGAGATGGGCACGACGACGACCAGGGGGGCGACCAGGAAGATCAGCACCAGCACGGCGGCGCCCAGCGCCAGCACCCGCGTCATGCCGGCCGCCCGAAGGCGCGGGCCGCCATCCGCCCGGCAAGCACCGTCAGCGCGACGCCGGCCGTCAGCAGCACGGCAAGTGCCGCCGCCATGCCCCAGTTCAGGCTGGCCGTGGCGTATTCCGCTATGAAGGCGCCGACCATCTGGTCTCCGCCGCCGCCCATCAGGGCGGGGGTGATGTAGAAGCCGCAGGCGAGCATGAACACGATCAGCCCGCCTGCGCGCACGCCCGGCAGGGTCAACGGCAGATAGACGCGCACGAAGGCGAGCCAACCGGGGGCGCCGAGGCTGGCGGCGGCGCGCATCAGCCGCGGATCGACCCGGCGCATCACGGCGACCAGCGGCAGCACGGCGAAGGGCAGCAGCACATGCACCATCGCCAGCAGCACCGCGAAGCGGGTGAACATGATCTGCACCGGCGCCTCGACCAGGCCGAGGGCCAGCAGGGCGGCGTTCACCGGGCCCTCGCGTTGCAGCAGCACGAACCAGGCGGTGGTGCGCACGATGATCGAGATCCAGAACGGTACCAGCACCGCCATCAGCGCGAGGCGCGCCCAGCGGGGCCGCAGGGTGGCGATCGCCCAGGCGACGGGGTAGGCGAGCAGCAGGCAGATCGCCGTAACCGCCGCGGCGATCAGGAAGGTGCGGCCGAACAGCGGCAGGAAGATCGCCTCGCGGGCCGGCACCGGCCGCACATCGCCGGCGGGCGTGAGGTCGAGATCGACGGCGCGCAGCAGATAGAGTGGCGTGACGCCGATGGCGGCGCGGCGCAGCACGCGCCAGGTGTCCGGGTCGGACCAGCCGGGGTGGATCGCGGGCAGGGCCATCGCGTAGGGGGCGGCGGGCTGGGCGGCGGCGGTGCGGATCAGCAGGCCGCGCAGGCCCGTCCGCTCGAAGTTGAGCCGCTGGGCGAGGCCGCCGATCGCCTGCTCCTCGTCTGCTCTACGCAGTTCGGTGGCGATGGTGGCGAAGACATCCTCACCGGGGAGGCCCTGCCCATCCCACGCGCGCAGCAGCACGGCAGTTTGCGGCAGGGTGGCGCGCAGTTCGGGGTCGCGCAGGGCGGTGGCCAGCACCAGCAGCAGCGGCGCGATCAGCGCCGCGACGACCAGGGCCAGCGCCGGCAGGATCAGCCAGCGGGAGGCGTGGGCCAATGGCTACTTGGCCACCCACAGCGCGAACCGCTTTTCCAGATCGTCGCCGAACTCCACCCAGAATTCGGTGTTGATCGACAGGCCCTCGGTTGCGTGATTGGCGACCATGCCGGGGTTCTTGGCGCGGATGGCGGGGTCGTCGGCCACGGCCTTGTTGGCGGGGGAGACGGCCCAGTCGCCGGCGAGCGCGCGGAGCGGCGCTTCGTCGGTCATATATTCCACCATTTTCATCGCCTCGGCGGTGTTGGGCGAGCCTTTGACCACGGCCCAGTAGTCAAAGGCATAGAGCAGGGTGTTCCAGAGCAGCGGATACTTCGCGCCGTCGCGCGCGGCGAGTGCGGTGCGGCCGACGTAGCCGACGGCGTAGGCGGCCTCGCCGGAGCCGACGAGTTGCAGGGGCTGGGCGCCGGACTTCCACCAGATCATCGAGGGCTTGACGCTGTCGAGCTTGGCAAACGCCCGGTCCTGGCCGGCCGGGGTGGCGAGCACTTTGTAGACGTCCGCAGGCGCCACGCCGTCGGCCAGCAGCGCGATCTCCAGCGTCATCTTCGCGCCGTTGCGCAGGGTGCGCTTGCCGGGGAAGGCTGCGGTGTCGAAGAATTCGGCGTAGGTGGCGGGGCCCTTGGCGACGCGGGCCTGGTCGTAGAACAGGGCGACCCCGAAGCCGACGGCGCCGGCGCCGCAGGGCAGGGTACCGTTGGGCACGAACTTCTCGGCCTTGACGACCGACCAGTTGATCCGCTCGAACAGCCCGTCCTGGCAGCCGCGCACCAGTTCCGGGGCTTCGACCATCACCACGTCCCAGGCGACGTCGCGGGCGCGGACCATGGCGGCGATGCGGGCGACCTCGCCGTTATAGACGTCGTCCACGACTTTCTTGCCGGTTGCGGCGGCGTAGCCCTGGAAGAGGTGTTTGCGAGCGTTGTCCTGGAAGCCGCCGCCGAAGCCGACGACCGTCAGGTCGCGGGTTTGCGCCTGGGCGGTGCCCATCGCCAGAACCAGTCCCAGAATCGCCGCTATCCGCATGTCGCCATTTCCCGTTTGCGTTTCGGCGAGCCTAGCAGGTCGGGGCGGCGTGTCGAAGGCGGAATCGGTCAGGCGGAGGTATCCAACGGCTCGATCTCGCGCGGCAGGCCGTTGCGGTAGTTGTAGTTGCTGGGCGCATCGCCGTGGACGACGGTGCAGCCGGCGTATTCGCCGTCCTCGTCGTGGAAATGCAGCCGGTGCTCCTCCACTCCGGCCCAGACGGCGCCGTGCTGGTGGTAGTGGTATTGCAGGGCACGGCGGCGCAGTTCCGATTTGTTCGGCGCGGTGAAGTGGTGCAGGAGCGAATGGAACAGCAGCGCGTCGCCCGGCTGCATCTCGACGGCGATGCGGTCGGCCACGCGCACGGCACCGGGAACGATGCGGCAGAGGTTGAAGTCGTTCTCATGCACGTGCGGCTTGCCGCCGCCGAGATGCGAGCCGGGCACCAACTCCATGCAGCCGTTGGCCTTCAGCGACTCGTCGAGCGCGATCCACACGCCGACGATCAGGCCGGGGTCGGTCACCCGGAAGTAGGACGCATCCTGGTGCCAGGGCTTGGCCGAGCCGATGCGCGGCGGCTTGACCAGCGCCATCTCCTGAAACAGCACGCGGCCGTGGCCGAGCAGCTGGTCGAGGATGAGGTGCAGGCGCCGGCTCATCGCCGGGCGTTTGAGGTCCTCGGCGTCCTCCACGAAGTCCATGTATTTGCGGATGCGCAGTTCGCGCTCGGCGGGGGTGGCGGTGGCGATCTCCTGCCCGGATTCATACATCAGGCCGGTCTGCCGGGCGGGGATGGTGCCCTGGGCGAGGCCGGTCAGCGCCGCCTTCGCCGCGGCGATGTGCTGCGGGCCGAGCAGGCCGCGCACCAGCACCCAGCCCTCGCGCTTGTACTGGGCGATCTCGTCCGGGGTCAGAAGGGTCTCAGCGGTGGTTTGCATGTCCATGGCGGCATCCTCCTCACTGTCTGCGGCAGCGTTGCGCGCAGCATAGCGCAAGTCCTACCCTCCGGCGAGACGCGGGGGACAGGCGATGGACGAGGCGCGGACGATCATGGTGGATCACCCAATGGTGCAGCACAAGCTGACCCTGCTGCGCGACCGCGCCACCCCGCCCAGCAGCTTCCGGCGGCTGGCGCATGAGATCAGCCTGCTGATGGGCTACGAGGTGACCCGCGACCTGCCGCTGGAGAGCATCACCATCGAGACGCCGCTGGAGGCGATGGCCGCCCCGCAGATTGCCGGCAAGAAGCTCTGCCTCGTCTCCATCCTGCGGGCCGGCAACGGGATTCTGGAGGGGATGCTCGATCTGGTGCCGACGGCGCGGGTGGGGTTCATCGGGCTGTTCCGCGATCCCGTGACGCTGCATCCGGTGGAGTACTATCTCAAGCTGCCGAATGACGTGGCGCACCGGCTGTGCATCGTCGTCGATCCCATGCTGGCGACGGGGCATTCCGCCGCGGCGGCCGTCAGCCGGTTGAAGGCGGCCGGGGCTACGAACATCCGCTTCGTCTGCCTGCTCGCCGCCCCCGAGGGGCTACGCAGCTTCCACGCCGAACATCCGGACGTGCCGGTCTATACCGCCGCGATCGACCGCGGGCTGGATGAGCACGGCTACATCCGGCCGGGCCTTGGCGATGCCGGGGATCGGATCTACGGGACGAAATGACGCCCGGGGGGTGCCTGCCGGGGGCAGGTCACCCTTGCTCCCGTAACCGCTCAGGGCGTGATCGCGACCTTCATCACACCGTCACGCTGATGACTGAACAGGTCGTAGGCCTCGACGATCTGGTCCAGCTTGAAGCGATGCGTGACCAGCGGCTTGAGATCGAGCCGCCCGTTCGCGATCACCTCAATCAAGCGCCGCATGCGCTCCTTGCCGCCCGGGCATAGCGTGGTGACGATGGTGTGGTCGCCCAGGCCGGCGGCGAAAGCGTCATACGGGATGGTCAGGTCGGTTGAATAGACGCCGAGCGACGAGAGCGTTCCGCCCGGCCGCAGCACGCGCAGCGCAGCCTCGAACGTGGATTGCGCGCCGAGCGCCTCGATTGCCACATCGACGCCGCGCCCGTCCGTCAGGCGCATGATCTCCTGCACGGGATCGACCTTGGAGAAATCCACCACATGGTCCGCGCCGAGACGGCGGGCGATGGCGAGCCGCTCCGGCACGCAATCCACCGCAATGACGGTGGTAGCCCCCATCAGCTTCGCCCCGGCAGTGGCACACAGGCCGATCGGGCCCTGGGCGAAGACCGCGACCGTGTCGCCGATCTGCACCTTGCCGCGCTCGGCGCCGGAGAAGCCGGTGGACATGATATCCGGGCACATGAGCACCTGCTCGTCGGTCAGATCGTCAGGCACCGGTGCGAGATTGGCCATCGCATCGGGCACCAGCACGTACTCGGCCTGGCAGCCGTCGATCGTGTTGCCGAAGCGCCAGCCGCCCATCGGCCGCCACCCGTGCTTCGTGCCGGCCCCGTCCTGGCTGCATCGCCCGCAGAGGCAGGCATTCGACCAGCCGGAGGGCGTGATGGCGCCCGCGATCACCCGCTGACCCTCGCGGTATCCCTGCACGCCCGCCCCGAGGCGCTCGATCACGCCGACAGGCTCATGGCCGATCGTAAGCCCCGCGGCGACGGGATACTCCCCCTTCATGATGTGGACGTCAGTGCCGCAGATGGTTGTCGTGGTGACGCGGATCAGCGCATCGAGCGGGCCGACCTCGGGGACCGGCTTTTCACGCAGCTCGATCCGGCCCGGCCCGGCGAATACGATGGCCCTCATGGTCGCAGTCATTGGCTTGGTCCTTTGAAACGATGGGGCCGGGCGCGCATGGAGCAGGACGCGGTCGGACGGACCGGTCTAGCGGGCGCCCAGCAGGAAGGGCGGCGGGGCAGCGAAGTCGGTTTCCACGCGCTTGACGCCGGGCACCTCCTCGGCGAGCACCCGCAGGGCGCGGCGGATATCCTCGGACCCGCAGAAGCCATTCAGGCGCACGACGCCGTCAGCGACATCGAAGAACATGAGATGCCTGTCGAACCAGGCCTGGTCGCGCAGCGCGGCGGACAGGCTGGCATGGATCTGCGCATCCGATCGCGCCACGGCCGTTCCGGCCTCGCCGATGATCAGCGCGCGCAGGAGGTCGGCGCGCGAGACCAGCCCGACCAGAACACCATCGCGCAGGACGGGCACGCGGCGGACGCCCCGTGCTTCCATGATCTGCGCGATCTCCTCGGCCGCTGCGTCCTCGGCCACGCTGGCCACGTTCATGGTCATGGCATCCTTCACGAGGCGGCCGTGCACGCGCGCGAACCGCGCGGCGTCCGCCTCCGGTGCACCGAAGATCCTCGCGAGCCAGCTCGCTTTGGCAGACGGGTCGCCCGCAAGCCGGCGGATCAGGTCGCCTTCCGTGAGGATGCCGACGAGCCGTCCGTCCTCCTGCACCACGGGCGCGCCTGAAATGCCGCGCTCGGCCATAGCGCGGGCTGCAGGCTCCAGACCCATATCGGGCAGGAAGGTCAGCAGCCCGGTGGACATCAGTTCACGCGCCAGCATCTCGTGTCTCCTTGTTGTCGCTTCCGTTTCCTGGAACGCGAAATTCTTCAGCTTCTGCCTGGTCTGCCCCTGCCGACCCGGCGATCCCCGGCGTTTGAACCGGCTCACCGGGACGGGCGAGAGAGCGGCATGTCTCGTGTGTGGCGAGAAACGCCTCAAGGTCGCGCGGGATGACGCGCCATTCCCGCCCCAGATCGATTGCCCTGAGTTCCCGGAGCCTGATCCACTGCCGCACCGTCGCTTCCGACACCCGAACCAGATCCGCGACATCCTTCACGGTCATGAACTTTCGCGTCAGCACCATGCCCCTCGCATCCGCACGCTCTCCAGGCCGGACAGTGCCCACGCGTGATGCTCGGGCGCATTGACTTGAATCAATGGCCCTTGAGCGCGGTTGAGTGCCGACGAGCCTCATCGACCGTTGGATGGGCCGATGCCACGCACGCTGCTGACCGCGTGGGCCGCGCGGCGGGGCTTGCTGCTGCGGCGCGGCGTGGCGTATCGGCGGGGGCAGGCAAGGGAGGCGGGGATGGGCCAGGCGACGATCATCGATTGCGATCCAGGGACGGATGACGCGATCGCGCTGTTCCTGGCGATGGGCTCGCCGGAGCTGGATTTACGGGCGGTCACCGTGGTGGGCGGCAATGTCGGGCTGGACCGGACCTTGGCGAATGCGCGGGCGCTGGTCGGGCTGGGGCGGGCGGATGTGCCGGTGTTCGCGGGGGCGGACCGGGCGATGCTCGGCCCCTTCGTCTCCGAGGTGCGGGTGCATGGGGAGGACGGGATCGGCGGGGTGGTGCTGCCGCCGGGGGCGGCCGCTCAGCCGGGGGTGGCGAGCGATGCGATCCGGGCGATCTTGCGGGGGGCGGCGGAGGATTCGGTAACGCTGATCGGGCTCGGGCCGGCGACCAATCTCGGGCTGGTGCTGGCGACCGAGCCGGCGCTGGCCGCGCGAATCCGGCAGATCGTGCTGATGACCGGCGCCTGGGCGGAGGGCAACAAGACGCTGGACGCCGAGTTCAACGCCTGGAACGACCCCGAGGCATTGCAGATCGTGCTGGACTGCGGCCGGCCGGTGGTGCTGGTGACGCTGGAGCTGACGGCGCAGGCGTTCTGCACCCCGGCGCGGGTGGCGGCGATCCAGGCGCTGGGCGGCGGGGCGTGCCATGCGACGGCCTGCGCCATCATGGAGCGGATGCCGCCGACGCAGCGGCTGGGCGGCGGCGGGTATCCGCAGCACGATGCCTGCGCGGTGGCCTGGGCGGTGGCGCCGCAGCTGTTCACCACGCGGGCTGTCTACGCGACGATGGATTTGGGGCCGGGGCCGGGCCGTGGGCGCACCGTGATCGACCGCTGGGGGCGGCTGGGGCGGCCGGCGAACGCGACGCTGCTGGAGCGGCTGGATGTGGAGGGGTTTTTCGGGCTGCTGGGCGCGCGGATTTCGGGGGCGTAGGCAAGCTGCCCCCGGCCCTGCCCAGTGCTGTCGTCCATTCTAAAGAGGGCTGCGTGACCGGCTCCGGGGCCGGTTCTGTCGTGGATGTCTGACCAGCCATCCGCTCTTGCGAGCCTTGCGCGCCTTCCCCCCTCCCCCCATCCGGTACAAACTCGCGGGGAAATCCGGGAGAAACCGCATGTCTGCTTCCACCTGGCGCGAGCGCGCCTCTGTTGTGTTCCGCACCGAGAAGAAGCCGGCGACCGGCTCGAAGGGCATGGTGGTCAGCAACAATCCGCTGGCCTCGGCGGCGGGCGCGCAGATGCTGGCGGCGGGGGGGAATGCGGTGGATGCGGCGATCGCCACGCTGTTCGCACTCACCGTGGCCGAGCCGATGATGGTCGGGCTGATCGGCGGCGGAACGGCGCATGTGCGCACCGCGGACGGCACGCATCGGGTGATCGACGGGATGAGCACCGCGCCGCTCGCCGGCGCGCCGGACATGTACCGCCCCGTCCCCGGCGCCGCGCCTGACAACTACGACACGCTGGACCGGGAAAATCTCGTCGGGCCGAAGGCGGTGGCGGCCCCTGGCAGCCTGCGGGCCTGGTGCCAGACGCTGGCGCGCTACGGCACGTTCAGCCTGGATGACGTGATGCAGCCGGCGATCAATCTGGCGGCGCGGGGGTATCGGGTCTCGCCCTACCTGGGCAACTGCATCGCCGAGGCGGCGCCGGACATGCGGCTCGATCCGGCGATCTCGGCGGTGTACCTGCCGGGCGGCACGCCGCTGAAGGCCGGGGACAAGCTGGTGATGGGCGACTACGCCGAGACGCTGCGGCAGATCGCGCGCGAGGGCGAGGCGGCGATGCATGGCGGCTCGCTCGGCGATGCGATCGCCGACCGGATCAGCGCCGGGGGGGGCTGGGTCAGCCGCGAGGACCTGCGGGCGGCGACACCCATCGAGCGGCAGCCGATCATCGGCAGCTATCGCGGCTGGCAGATCATCGCACCGCCGCCGCCGGCCGCGTCCGGCGTGCACATCACCCAGATGCTGAACATCCTGGAGGGCTTCGACGTCGGGGGGTTGGGCTTCGGCTCGCCGGAACTGGTGCATCTGGTGGCCGAGGCGATGAAGATCGCCTTCGCCGACCGCAACGCGGCAACCGGCGACCCGGCCTTCGTCAACGTGCCGGTGGAGAAGCTGATCAGCAAAGCCTACGCCGACGAGCGGCGGGGCAAGATCGACCTGGCGCGGGCGCAGGCCTGGGGGCCGGGGGTGACCCAAGGCGGCAGCGCCTACACCACGCATATGACCGCGGCGGACGCCGACGGGAATGTGGTGGCGACGACGCAGACCATCAACTCGCTGTTCGGCGCGCGGTTCATGATCCCGGGCACCGGGATGATCCCGAACAACTACATGAACACGTTCGATCCACGGCCGGGCGGGGCGATCTCCATCATGCCGGGCAAGCGCGTCACCACCTCGATGGCGCCGACGATGGCACTGAAGGACGGCAAGCTGCGCTTCGCCCTCGGGTTGCCGGGCGGCAAGCGCATCTTCCCCTCGGTGATGCAGGCGCTGCTGTGCCTGATCGACCACGGCATGTCGTTGCAGGAAGCGGTGGAAGCACCGCGCATCTGGACGGAAGGCAACGCTCTGGAACTCGAAGGCGCCTATCCCGACAGCATCGTGCGGCGGCTGCGGGCGATGGGCCACACGATCCAGCTGCTGCCGACCGTCGCCGGGGGGATGAACGCGATCGAATTCCTCGCCGACGGCAGCCTGCGCGGGGCGGCCTGCTGGCGGGCGGACGGCACGGCCGTCGGCGTGGGCGGCGGGCTGGCGCGCGAAGGCGTGCGGTTCTGGCCAGACGCGCCGGTGCTCGACGGGGTGGGGACGCGCAGTTAGGCGGCAGGCGTTTGGCCGAACATGAGGCGGTAAGCAGGAAGGGAAGATTCTTCTTTTTGTGAACAAAAAGAAGCAAAAAAACTTTTCCCGTTTGGGTTCGGCTTTAGCGACGTCGTTGGGGTTTGTTGCTGGAGGGTTTTTTGGCTTCGCCGGTCTTCAACGGCGAAGACTCTTCCTCGCCTACACCGGCCTCCGGCGCGTCATGACCATGCCTTTCCAACTCATGACCACTTCGCCGTGCTGGTTCAGCGCTTCGGAGTGGGAGCGGACGATACCGCGGTCGGGTTTGCTGCGGGAGGGGATGACCTCCAGCACGGTGATGCGCAGGCGCAGCGTGTCGCCGGGGCGGACCGGGCGGGGCCAGCGGATCTCGTCGATGCCGGGGGAGCCCATGGAGGAGCCAGGCGATAGGTGCTGGTCTGCCATTAGCCGCATCATCGCCGAGGCGGTGTGCCAGCCACTGGCGATCAGGCCACCGAAGTTCGAATGCTTCGCGGCCTCGGCATCGATGTGGAAGGGCTGTGGGTCGTATTTGGTGGCAAATTCGAGGATTTCGGCTTCGCTCATCACGTAGCTGCCGTATTCGTACACGGTACCCGGCACGTTGTCTTCGAACCAGCGTTCGGTCGGTGGCATGGCGCGCTCCCTGCTGCAGAGCCGAGGCTACAGCAGCAGGGGACGGGCGGCGAGGGTCAGCCCTTCAGTGTGTCGTTGAGGCCGCCGATGGCGTTCTGAATCTTGCCTTCGACTTTCTGGGCCCTGCCGTCGGCGGTCAGCTTGGCGTCACCGACGAGCTTGCCGGCCGCTTCCTTGACGGAGCCGGCAGCCTGTTTGGCCGCGCCGGCGATGCGGTCCTTGTCCATGCTACTTGCTTCCTTTGGATTTCACGGGTGCGGGGGCCGTCTGCGGCGGCAGGAAGCCGGCAGCTGTGCCAGCGGGCTTCTTGTCGGCCTTCGGCTTCTTGGCTTCGCGCTTGTTCTTGCTCAGACCTTTGGCCATAGGGGATCTCCTGGATCAGGGCGCGTTTTTGACGGCGCTTTTGGTGATTGCCTGGCCGCCGGCGGACATGTCGCGACCGGCGCCGGCCGTGGTCTGGCAGGCGCTGAGCAGAACGCTCGCGTCGAACAGTGCCATCAGGGCGGCCGCCAGCATAGTGTTGTTTTTCATCAGGATGTTCCTTGCGACCAAGTTTCTACCATTGAAATGATCGCCCCCGGCGGCACAGGTGCACAGCGACGGATTGTACGCATGTCGGTACGGCGGCAGCGCGGGCCGGTGAAACGTTTGCGGCGCTGGCGTGTCTTGCTCCTGATGAGTGGAGAGCCGCATGCCCCCCTACCCGACGCGCCCGGACAGCTACGACAAGGCCGTGGGCCTCTGCCTGCAAGGCGGGGGCGCGCTGGGGAGCTATCAGGCCGGCGCCTATGAGGCGATGGCCGGGTCGGCCTATCTGCCGGATTGGGTGGCCGGCATTTCGATCGGCGCGATCAATGCGGCGCTGATCGCCGGCAATCCGCCGGAGCGGCGCGTCGAGCGGCTGCGGACGTTCTGGGAGCGGGTAACGGTGCCGACCGGCACGCTGCCGCTGCTGGCGCAGTTCGGCACGCGGCAGAGTGCGGCGATGGCCGCGACCCTGTTCGGCCAGACCGGCTTCTTCGCGCCGCGCAACCCCTTTGAATGGTTCGCCGCCGCCACGCCCGTCAGCCCCTACAGCCTCGCCCCGCTGCGCGAGACACTGGAGGAGTTGGTAGATTTCGACCTGATCAACAGCCGCGCGGTACGGCTTTCGGTGGGCGCGGTGCAGATCGCCACCGGCAACCTGATCTATTTCGACAGCCATGAGCGGCGGATCGGGCCGGAGCACATCATGGCCAGCGGCGCCCTGCCGCCCGGGTTTCCGCCGGTGGAGGTGGAGGGGATGCTCTACTGGGATGGCGGCCTCGTCTCCAACACGCCCTTGGAATACATGATCGACAGCCAGCCCCGCCGCAGCCGCCTGGCCTTCGAGGTCGATCTGTTCAACGCGCGCGGGGCGGTGCCGCAGACGCTCGACGAGGCGACGGAGCGGCAGCTCGACATTCGCTACGCCAGCCGCACCCGCGCCGGGGCGACCAAGGTGCGCGAGACCTGGGACCTGCGGCATATGGCCAACAGCATCTACGATATGCTGCCGGACGACTGCCGCACCACGCCGGAGGCCCAACAGTTGTACAGGTTCGGCTGCATCACCGAGATGGATATCGCCCATCTGATCTACCGGCCGTCCCAGCCGCAGGGCGGGGCGAAGGACTATGAATTCAGCGGCCGCACGATGCGCGAGCGCTGGGAGGCCGGGCGCGCGGATGCGGAGGCGACCCTGCGCGCCGCGCCCTGGCTCGCGCCGATGCCGCCCGGCCACGGTGCCCGCGCCTTCGACGTGCAACGCCCGGCGGGGGACTGACGGATGACGACGGCGCAGATGCTGCTGTTGCTGATGCAGGCCTGGTGCGGGGTTGGGGCGGTGATCGGCGCTGCCTTTCTGCTGCTGGGGCTCGACCGGGTGGACCCCGCCGCGCGCGGGGCGGTGGGATTCCGGCCCTTGCTGCTGCCGGGGCTGGTGCTGCTGTGGCCGGTGGTGCTGTGGCGCTGGTGGGAGGCGCGCTGATGCGCCGGGCCCAGCGCGCCGCGCACCGGCGGATCTGGACGGCGATGGCGCTGCTGCTGCCGCCGGCGATCCTTTTTTGCCTGCTTGGAGCGATGCGATGAGCGTGCAGTACCGCCCGGTCGGCTGGACGCCGGCGAAGCTGATCTATGACGTGGTGGCGGTGGCGGCCGTCGCGGCCTATCTGCTCGCCTATCTGCGCCTCGCCCCCCTGATGCAGCCGGACATCCAGCCGATCGATGAGGGGACGATCCCGATCCGCGCCTACGGCAGCTGCGCGCTGCTGCTGCTGAGCCTGGTGCTGTGCATCGGCCCGCTGGCGCGGCTGAGCCCGCCCTTCCTGCCGCTGCTGTACAACCGCCGGCATCTCGGCGTGCTGACCTGCCTGGTGGCGCTGGCGCATGCCTATGCGGTGCTGGACTGGTACTTCGCCTTCTCCCCCACCCCGCCGTGGGAGGCGATGTTCGCGACGGATACCGCCCAGGGCTTTGCGCGCGGGCTGCCGTTCCTGCCGTTCGGGATGGCGGCCCTGCTGGTGCTGCTGCTGCTGCTGGCGGCGACCAGCCATGATTTCTGGCTCGCCTTCCTCGGCCCGGCGCTGTGGAAGGGGCTGCATATGGCAGTGTACTTCGCCTATGCGGCGGCTGTGCTGCATCTGGCGCTCGGGCCGCTGCTGTCGGCGGCCTCGCCGGTGCTGGCGTGGGTGATGCTGGGGGCGGCTGGCGTGGTCACGGCGCTGCATCTGGCGGCGGCCTGGCACGGCCGGCCGGATGTGGCGCCGCGCACCGCGGATGGCTGGGTGGATGCCGGGCCTGCCGCCGCGATCCCCGAGGGCGGGGCGATCGTGGTGCATCCCGCCGAGGGGGAGGCGGTGGCGATCTTCCGCTACCAGGGCATGCTCTCGGCGGTGAGCAATCTGTGCGCCCACCAAGGCGGGCCGCTGGGTGAGGGTCGGGTGGTGGATGGCTGCATAACCTGCCCGTGGCACGGCTACCAGTATCAGATCGGCAATGGCCGGGCGGTGCCGCCCTATACCGAGATGCTGCCGACCTACCGGCTGCGGCTGGCGGGCGAGCGGGTGGCGCTGGACCCACGCGCCTTACCGGCGGGCACGCCGATACCGCCGCTCGCGGTGGAACAGCCGGGCGAGCCGCCGGCGGAGGGCTTCTTTATCGGCTGGGCCACCACCGTCGCGCCGGATCACCGGCGGCTGCTGGCGGCGCTGGCGCTGCTGCTGCCGGCGGGGTTCCTCGGCCTTGGGCTGCTGCTTGGCCGCACCGCCGTCGATCCCGAGGGGGGTGCGTTCGACTGGGCGGCGGGCGAGCAGATGCTGGAGGGGGTGGCGACCGCCCTGCCCTATCCGCTGCTGCATCTGCCGAGCGGCGAGACGCTGCTGCTGGGTGGCGCGGGTAAGCGCGGCACGGCGCTCGATCCGGCGCTGGATGGCCGGGCGGTGACCGCGACGGGGGTGTTCATCCGCCGCGGCACGCTGCGGATGTTCCAGACCGACGAGGTCGTCGCGCGCGATGGCGCGGCGGTGCCGGCGGCGGTGCAGCCGCTGGGGGCGTTCAGCATCGCCGGCGAGATCTGCGACGGCAAATGCACCTCCGGCGCGATGCGGCCGGGGCGGGGGCTGGCGCACCGGGCCTGCGCCAATCTGTGCCTGACCGGGGAGCTGCCGCCGGTGTTCGCCACCGCTCTGCCGGTGCAGGGCAGCCGCTATCTGCTGCTCGCCGGGGCGGATGGCGGGCCGTTGCCGGCCGCCGCCCGGGCCTGGACGGCGATCCCCGTTACCCTGGCGGGCGAGTTGGAGCGGCGCGGCGATCTGCTGGTGTTCCGGGTGAAGCTGCCATGATCGAGACCGCGCTTGCCACCTTCATCGCCGTGCTGGCCTGGTTCGCCTGGCAGGGCGGGGCGATGCTGGCCGAATTCGCCGGGCTGGACGAGCTTTGGCCGCTCATCCAGCCGCTCTGCGTGCTCGCCACGTTCAGCATCATCGACTGGATGATGCGGCGGGTGTGAGCGGCGTGGCGCTCAGCGCCGCGGCATTCGCGCGTCGATGATGGCCAGCACCTCCTGCCCCGGCAGGCCGTGGCCGAGCAGGCTGATGCGGTCCGTGGCGACCATGCGCAGGCTGAACGACGCGTCTGCCGCGCAGGTGACCAGGAAGTCCGGATCGTCGGCCAAGCTGTTGCGCTGCGAGATGAGCAGCATCGTCTCCGCCAGGTAGTCGTCCTGCAATATGGCCTCCCAGTCCGGCGCCGCGAGGCCGATCAGCACAGCCAGCTGCTCCAGCGGGTAGGCGATCCGGTCCGGCCGTGCGGCGGGGCGGGGTCCGCCTACCGGGATTGCCGCCGAACCCGTCAATGTCTTGCTCATATCGTAATGCTCCTGTGGGTGCCCCGCGCGGGGGGTCATTCATCGTCTGTTAGGGAGCATAATGGCGATTCGGTTATCAAAAGGTTAACGGCGCAATTCCTTTGCGTGGGTATTTACAACTACTTAGGCGGCAATGCTCATTTCGGAGGTTGACTGAAAACGATGGTATTCATTAACGAGACCCTTGCAACCCTTTGGAAAATACGCGCTTTTTATACACGTAGTTATACGGAGAGTGCGTGACGCCGACCGTCACAACAGCGTTAAAAATGAGCGTGACGGTCAGAGCAGGCCGATGAGGTTTTCCGGCCGCGCCACGATCTCACCGCGCTCCACCTGGGTCACGACCCGGGTCAGTGCCACATGGGCGGGGGCCTGCAGGCCGATTTCGGCAGCCTTGTCGGCGATGAAGCCGTTCATGAACTGGATTTCGGTGCGCCGGCCCTTCAGCATGTCCTGGCCCATCGAGGGGCGTTGCAGGTCGCTGCGGGTGGTGGCGTTGGTGCCGGCGAGCAGGATCGCCTCCACCTGCGCCATCGCCTGCGCATCCCCCTCGGAGGCGCGGGCGAGCATTTCGGGCTCCAGCTTGCCGATCTTCTCCAGGCTGTAGCCCTGGGCCTGGCCAACGCGGACGGCCTCGCCGCCGAGTTGGATGGCGAAGCGGCGGATGTCGTCATGCCGGTCCATCGCGTTGCCGGCGAGGCCAGTGGCCGCCGAGACACCGTTGCGCATGCCGTTCACGCACAGCTTCGACCAGCGTTCGCCCCACAGATTGGTGGTCGCCTTCACCGAGTCGATGCCTGATATCATGTCAGCCAGCATCTCCACGCGCGGGGTGATGCGGCCATGCACCTCGCCGACGCGGAACACGGTGTGGCTGGTGCCGCCCTTCGGCACGGTGCGGCGGATATGCGCGGGTTCGTACAGCTCCGAGGAGATCGCGGCGGCGATGCAGCCCACCGTGCGGCCCCAGCCGACGATGCCGGCGATGCGTTCCTCATTGATGCAGTTCTGGAGCGAAACCACGAAGCCGGCGGGGGCGAGGTATTGGCGGATCATCATCGTCGCCCATTCGGTGTCGTAGGATTTCACCGCGATGACCGCGATATCCACCGGGCGCTCGCGGGCGAAGCGCTGCACCTCCGTCAGGTGCAGGATGGGGGGGTGGCAGGTGACCTGCTCCTCGGGCGTGAGGCCGGACAGATGCAGGCCGCCGGCGCGGACGGCTTCCACGTGTTCCGGCCAGGCATCGACGAGGGTGACGTCATGGCCGAGGCGGTGCAGATGCCCGCCGACATAGCCGCCGACCGCGCCAGCCCCCATCAAAACGATCCGTGGCCGCATGGCACTCTCCCCATTACCGATTTTGCGGCAGACTACCCGGCGGAGCGGCTGGGGGCCAATCGGCAAAGATGGGGGAGCGGATGCGCCGGGTACTGTTCATCACACACGCGGAAGTGCAGATCGACCCGGCGGTGCCGGTGCCGCGCTGGGGGCTTTCGGCGCGCGGACGGCAGCGGCATGCGGTGTTCAGCCGGTCCGCCGCCGTCGCCGGCGTCTCGGCGGTGCATTGCAGCGATGAGCAGAAGGCGATCGACGGGGCGGCGATCCTGGCCGAGGCGCGCGGGCTCGTGCCGCAGATCTGGCCGGCCTTGCACGAGAACGACCGCTCGGCCACCGGCTACCTGCCGCCGGCGGAGTTCCAGGCGACGGCCGACCTGTTCTTCGCCCACCCGCAGACCAGCATCCGCGGCTGGGAGCGGGCGGCCGATGCGCAGAGCCGGATCCTCGCCGCCGTGGCGGCGATCCTGGCCGCCGAGCGCACGGCGGGGGACATCGCGATTGTCGCGCATGGCGGGGTGGGCGCGCTGCTGCTGTGCCATCTCTCCGGCGTGGCGATCAGCCGGGCGCTGGATCAGCCGGGCCAGGGTGGCGGCAACTGGTTCGCCTTCGAGGCCGCGACGTGGCGGCTGATCCACGGCTGGACGGACATCACGGCGCAGGGCAGTACGGACGAGCGCTGAGCGCCGCTTGCCGAAGGCGCGGGAGTCTGCGCCCGCTAGCGCCATACGCCACCAGGAAGGCTCCCATGCGCCATCATATCCTCGCATTTTCCCTGCTGCTGACCGCCGGCGCCGCGAGCGCCCAGACGCCCTACACGCCCGGCCCCGACAACGTGAAACTGCCGGCGAACTACCAGGCGGGCTTCATCCGCTACGCCACGGTGGACAAGCCGGACCGGAAGATCATCCGCTACCTCTACGCCAATCCCGAGGCCTTCGCCGCCGCCAAGCCCGGCCAGGAACTGCCGCACGGCACCGTGCTGATCATGGAAGACCATGCCGCCCGGCTCGGTGCGGACGGGGTGCCGCTGCTGGACCAGCAGGGCCGGTTCATCGCCAACCCTGCCGTCATCAGCGTGACGGTGCAGGAGAAGCAGCCGGGCTGGGGCGTGGGCTATCCGGCAGCGAAGCGCAATGGCGAGTGGGAATACGCGCGGTTCAATGCCGACCTCTCGCGCAATCCGGGGCCAGTGGAAGCGTGCTTCACCTGCCACATCCAAACGCGCGCGAGCCAGGATTTCGCGTTCAATTTCTGGGACTTCGTCCAGACGCGCAAATAGGCCGCAACCCGCCGCAGCCCAGGCTTGGCGCCGGCCGCGCGGGCGGGGGCTGCCTGCTTGCGGCGGGCCACGGCTGCCCCGTCCAGCGCGTCGATCGCGTTGCGCACGCGGTTGCGGGCGCGGTGCAGCAGGACCCGCTGGTTTTCCGAGGTGATGTCAAGCAGCTCGCACGCATCCTCGGCGGACTGGCCTTCGATATCGCGCAGGATGATCACCGCGCGCTGGCCGGCCGGCATTTTCTCGATGACCTCCTGCACATGCGCCCATAGCTGACGGCCGGCGACCACCCGCTCGGGGTCCAGTTCCTCCCAAAGGGCGGGAGCGTCCGTCCAGTGGCCGTCCGGTGCGAAGCGGGAGGGGTCGACGGCGCGTTCCTCGCCCTGTGCGCCTTCGGCAAAGCTGGAGAAGCTGACGGTGCGCCCCTCCCGCACCGCGCGGGTGCGGGCACGGTTCAGCACGATGGTGAAAACCCAGGAGGAGAGGGCGGAGCGGCCCTCGAACTTTGAAATATGTGAGAAAACGGCAAGCCAGGCGTCCTGCACCACCTCCTCCGCCTGGGCGCGGCTGCCGATGATGCCGCTAGCGACGCCCACGAGCGAGCCGTGAAACCGGCGGATCAGGCGGCGGAACGCAGCCTCCTCACCGGCACGCAGCCGGGCGAGGAATTCGGGCGTGTCAAAGAGGCGATCTGGCATGGCGGGAGTGTAGCACTCCGCCATGAAACGCGGCAGTCTGAACGGAGTCCAATGATGACATATCGGAGTAACCCGTGTGCCGACCTGCCGGGATGTGAGTGAACTTGCGACTGACTACATGGAAGGCACGATGACCTGGCGCGGCAAGCTGGGCATGCGCTGGCATCTCGGGCTGTGCGGCCCATGCCGGACGCATCTGGAGCAGCTTGGCAAAACCAAACGGCTGCTGGCGCGCGGCACGCTGCCGGCGCCGACAGCCGAGGTTGAGGACCGCCTGGTGGCAGAACGGGGCGGCGGCTTGAAGTAAAGCCGCCCCCCTGCCCATCAGCCAGGCCCGAAACACGGCACCGGGGCGCCGCCTTCGCTGGGCATGAAGGTGAGCTTCACTTTCATGCCGATCTTCCAGTGGTCCATGTCAGCTCCAACGAGGTTGGTCATCATCGTCGGGCCTTCGGAGAGGGTGACGTACGCGATGGTGAAGCCGCCGCGGCGCATCGGGCTGAAGCTGTAGATCCTGCCCTCGCCGGAGGCTTCCTCCCAGGCGGTTTCCGCGAAGCAGAAGGGGCAGAGGTGGCGCGGATACCAGTGCGCCTTCTTGCAGGCGGTGCAGCGGCGGATGAGGAACTTGCCTTCCTTGGCCGCGGCGTAGAACGGGTCGCTCTCGGGGTTGCTGGCGGGGGCGTTGAAGGTCTGGGTCATGGTGGCTACTCCCGCTCCAGGATCAGGGTGGCTGAGGCGTGGCGGCTGCCGAGCAGGCCGCCGGTGCCGTGGGCGAGGGCCAGGCCGCAGTTGGGAACCTGGACCTTCGGGTGGGCTTCACCGCGGAGCTGGCGGACGGCTTCGATCACCTTGGTGATGCCGCCGCGATTGGCCGGGTGGTTGTTGCACAGGCCGCCGCCATCGGTGTTGAACGGCAGCTTGCCGACACCGGAGATCAGGTTGCCATCCATCACGAAGGCGCCGCCCTTGCCCTTTTCGCAGAAGCCGAGGTCTTCAAGCTGCATCAGCACGGTGATGGTGAAGCTGTCGTAGATCGAGGCGTATTGGATGTCCTTCGGGGTCACGCCGGCTTCCGCGAAAGCCTGCGGGCCGGTCCAGACGCCGCCGGAGTAGGTGATGTCGATATCGCCGCCGAACTGGCCCTTGGTGGTCTCGGCACCGCCGAGCACCTTCACGAGCGGGCGCTTGAGCTGGCGGGCGATCTCGGGGCGGACGACGAGCAGGGCGCCGCCGCCATCGCTGACGACGCAGCAATCCAGGCGGTGCAGCGGGTCGGAGACCATCGGGCTGTCGAGCACCTGCTGGACGGTGACGACGTCCTTGAGCATGGCGTGGGGATTGTATTGGGCGTGGTGGCTGGCGGCGACCTTGATCCAGGCGAGTTGTTCGGAGGTGGTTCCGTACTGGTACATGTGGCGGGCGGCGGCCATGCCGTAGACGTTGACCGTGGTGGGGCCGAAATGCGTCTCCCACGGGTCGTTCGGCACGTTGGGGTTGCCCAGGCGCGTCGAGGTGCCGCTATGGCCCTCGCTGCGCGGCCGGCCGGCAAGGGTGATGAG
>CAMCJI010000006.1 GCA_945874805.1 Asaia bogorensis
AGGCGCGGGGGCAGGCCGGGGACCGGGCTGGGGGGGCCGTCCAGCTCGATGAGGTCGAGATTGCCGAGCAGGACGGTCAGCAGGTTGTTGAAATCATGGGCGACGCCGCCGGTCAGCTGGCCCATCACCTCGATCCGCTGGGCCTGACGCAGGGCGGCTTCGGCGCGGGCGCGCTCCTCCATTTCCGCGCGCAGGCGGACATTGGCGGCTTCCGCCTCGTCGCGGGCGGCGCGGGTCTCCTCCAGCAGGCGTTCGACCTCGCCGGAGCGCTGGGCGAGCAGGAGGAGCAGGGCGACGATCACCGTGGCGGCAATGGCGGCGATGAGGCCAAACATCATCGCTGAGCCGCGCCAGGAGGCGAGCACCGCGCCCTGTTCGACGGAAACCTGGATGGCGAAGGGGAAGTTGCGCAGGGCCCGGATGGTGGCGATGCGGCGGCTGCCGTCCACCGGGCTGTCCATCGCCATGGTGCCGGCCATGCCGCGGGCGAGGATGTCGGTGAACAAGGGCGTGTCGGCGAAGGACTTGCCCATGGCGGATTCGGCGAAGGGGTGGCGCATCAGGGCGACGCCGTCGCGCCGGTGCAGGATGATCGCGCCGTTCTCCGACAGTTCGGCCGAGCGGTAGAAATCGGAGAAATAGGCGAGGTTGATCCAGGCGAGCACCACGCCTTCGAGCCCGCCGGGCGGGCCGATGCGGCGGGTGAGCACGGCCGTCCAGCGGCCGTCCGGCAGCCGGAAGGGGCGGCTGATGCGCAGCTCGTCGGCGGGGTAGTTGCTGTGCCAGGCGACCAGCGGGCGGGCTTCGGGCTGGAGTTCGTGCCCGTCGGTCCAGCTGGCGGCGAGCACGCGGCCCTTGGGATCGACGACCGCGACTTCGAGGACCTGCTGCACGCCGGCGAGGCGGCGGCGGAACATCGCACCCATGTCGGTCGCCCGGTCCGGCTGGATGCGCATGTCGGGGCTGGCGGCTTCGATGGCGTTGCGCAGGATGAGATCGACGGTTTCCATCGCCCGGCCGGTCTGCTCGGCGAAGACCATGGCGAGGCGCTCGATCTGGCGCTCGGTGTCGGCGATGAGGGAGCTGCGCAGTTGCAGCATCTGCTGGGAGGTCACGGCGGCGATCAGCACCAGAACCACCGCGGCCAACAGGCGCAGCGAGCGGCGGATGGCCGGCTGACGCAGCCGGGGGGAAGGCGGCGGGGGCATCGGCCGACGCGGCGCTTTCGGAAATGATCGTCAGTCATGGCACGCGCCGGGCGCTGGGTCCATCGGCGATCACGCTTCCGTGTTCAGGGGGAGGCGGCGTCAGGATTCGGCGGCGAAGCCCGGATGGAAGTTTTTTGCTTCTTCTTTCAAAAGAGAAGATTCTTCCTGCCGCTCGCGCTGCTCAAGGGCGCTCTGGCGAAAACGGGGATCGAACATGGCCAAGGACTTGGTGCTGGCGCTGGACCAGGGAACGACTTCCACGCGGGCGATTGCGTATCGCGCCCCCAATGCTGGACAAGGGGGTCTGGCGCCGGTGGCGACGGCCCGGCGTGATCTGGGGCAGCAGTTTCCGGCCAGTGGCTGGGTGGAGCATGATCCGGCCGAAATCTGGCGGCACTCGGCCGAGGTGCTGCGCGAGGCGCTGGCGGCGACCGGGGGCACGGCCGCGGATGTGGCGGGCATCGGGATCACCAACCAGCGCGAGACGACGCTGATCTGGCACCGCGCGACCGGGCAGCCGATACATAATGCGATCGTCTGGCAGGACCGGCGGACGGCAGCCGCCTGCGCGGCGCTGCGCGCGGCGGGGCACGAGGCGGCGGTGAGTGCTACGACGGGGCTGCTCCTCGACCCCTATTTCAGTGCCACGAAGATCGCCTGGCTGCTGGATCACGTGCCCGGCGCGCGGGTGGATGCCGAGGCGGGGCGGCTGGCGTTCGGCACGGTGGATACGTGGCTGCTGTGGAACCTCACCGGCGGGGCGGTCCATGCGACGGACGCGACGAATGCGAGCCGGACGATGCTCTACGATATCACGCGGGGGGTGTGGGACACGGCGATGCTGGAGCTGTTCCGTGTGCCGCGCAGCCTGTTGCCGGAGGTGCGGGATTGCGCCGGGGTGTTCGGGCATACGGCGCTCCTGGGCGGGCAGGTGGTGATCGCCGGGATGGCGGGGGATCAGCAGGCGGCGAGCATCGGCCAGGCGTGTTTTGCGCCGGGGATGGTGAAATCGACCTACGGGACCGGGTGTTTTCTGCTGCTCAACACCGGGGAGGTGCCGGTGGCGAGCCGGGCGCGCATGCTCACCACGGTGGCAGCACAACTGGACGGCAAGCGGACCTATGCGCTGGAGGGGGCGATCTTCGTCGCCGGAGCCGCGGTGCAGTGGCTGCGCGACGGGCTGGGGCTGATCGCGGAGGCGGCGGAGACGGGTGCGATGGCGGCGGCGGCCGATCCGGCACAGGACGTGGTGCTGGTGCCGGCCTTCACCGGGCTGGGGGCGCCTCATTGGAACGCCGAGGCGCGCGGGGCGCTGTTCGGCCTGACGCGGGCAACCGGGCCGAAGGAACTGGCGCGGGCGGCGCTGGAGAGCGTGGCGTTCCAGACGCGGGACCTGATCGAAGCGATGCGTGCGGATTGGCAGGAATCCGCCGAGACCGTTCTGCGCGTCGATGGCGGCATGGTCGCCAGCGACTGGACCATGCAGTTCCTCGCCGACATGCTGGCGGCCCCCGTAGACCGTCCGGCGGTGTTGGAGACGACGGCGCTGGGGGCGGCCTATCTGGCAGGGCTGGCAACCGGGGCCTGCCCGCCGCCGGCGGAGTTCGC
Organism: Asaia bogorensis; assembly: GCA_945874805.1. Lineage (GTDB taxonomy): Bacteria > Pseudomonadota > Alphaproteobacteria > Acetobacterales > Acetobacteraceae > CAIRTN01. Next base: position 2,817 of record CAMCJI010000006.1, read on the forward strand.
GCGGTCCTGGGCGTTGCAGCGGCGCTTCCTGCCGGCGATGGCGCAGACGGAACGGGCGCGGCGCTATGCTGTGTGGCAGGACGCGGTGCGGCGGGTGGTGTCGCATTGACGTCCCCCGCCCCCCCGGACAGGATGCAGGCATGATCCTGCTGATCGACAACTACGACAGTTTTACCCACAACCTCGTCCATTTCCTCGGCGATGTGGGCGGGCGGTGCGACGTGCGGCGCAACGACGCGCTGAGCGTGGCCGAGGCGATGGCCCTCGCACCCGAAGCGATCGTGCTCTCGCCGGGGCCATGCACGCCGAACGAGGCGGGCATTTGCCTCGACCTGATCGCCGCCGCGGCAGGGCGCATTCCCATCCTCGGCGTGTGCCTCGGCCACCAGGCGATCGGCCAGGCCTTCGGCGGGGACGTCGTGCGCGCGCCCGAGCCGATGCACGGCAAGGTGAGTGCCATGACGCATGCGGGGACGGACATCTTCGCCGGCCTGCCCTCACCGTTCAGGGCGACGCGCTACCACTCGCTGATCGTCGCCCGCGAGAGCCTGCCGCCGGTGCTGGAGGCGACGGCCTGGACGGAGGACGGGCTGATCATGGGCCTGCGCCACCGGGCGCTGCCGATCTTCGGCGTGCAGTTCCATCCCGAAAGCATCGCCAGCGAGCACGGCCATGCCATCCTGGCGAACTTCCTCGCACTGGCCCGCGGCGACAACGCACCCGCGAAGGCGGCCTGATATGTCTCGATGGCGAATTTCCCGGTAGGTGAGGTAGGGAAGGTCTTCTTTTTTTGGAAAAAAAGAAGCAAAAAAACTTTTATCCGTTTGGTTTGGGCTTTGGCGGCAGAATTGGGTTTGCGCTGCGGGGCATTGATGGCTTCGCCGACCTGTGAACCGTCTGCCCAGGTTATCGGCGAAGCCCAGGGATAAAAGTTTTTTGCTTCTTTTTTTCAAAAAAGAAGGCGCTTGCCTTCCTGCCCCTTGCCTTCACGTCCTCAAATTTCGATGCGAACGCGACAGAGAATGCGGAGCCTGACATGACCACCAATCTGAAGCCCATCCTTGCCCGGGTGGCGATGGGCGAGACCCTGACCGAGCAGGAGGCCGAGGAGGCTTTCGCCACCATCATGTCCGGCGAGGCGACGCCGGCGCAGATCGCCGGCCTCGTCATGGCCATGCGCGTGCGCCGCGAGACGGTCGCCGAGATGACCGGGGCGGTGCGCGCCATGCGGGCACGGATGGCCCGGGTGGAGGCGCCGGAGGGGGCGATGGATGTGTGCGGCACCGGCGGCGATGCCTCCGGCAGCCTCAACGTGTCCACCGCCGTGACGTTTGTGCTGGCCGGCTGCGGCGTGCCGGTGGCCAAGCATGGCAACCGGGCGCTGTCCTCGCGGACCGGGGGGGCGGATGTGCTCTCGGCGCTGGGGGTGAATGTCGATGTGCCGCTGGCGCGGCTGCCGGCGGTGCTGCGAGCGGCGGGCTGCGCCTTTCTGTTCGCCCCGCGCCATCATGCGGCTTTGCGCCATGCGGCGGGGCCGCGGATGGAGCTGGGGACGCGGACGATCTTCAACCTGCTCGGCCCGCTGGCCAATCCGGCCGGGGTGACCCGCCAGCTCACGGGCGTGTTCGACCCGTCCTGGGCGCGGCCGATGGTGGAGGCGCTGGCGCGGCTGGGCTCGACCGATGTGTGGCTGGTGCATGGCCAGGGGCTGGACGAACTGACCGTCGCCGGGCCGAACAGCGTTGTCGCCCTCAAGGACGGGGTGGTGCGCGAATTCACCGTCACGCCGGAGGAGGCGGGCCTGCCGGTCTCGCCGGTCAGCGCCATCCGCGGCGGCGATGCGGCGGCGAATGCGGCGGCGCTGACCGCACTGCTGCGCGGAGCGACGGGCGCCTATCGCGACACGGTGCTGCTCAACACCGCCGCCGCCCTGATCGTGGCGGGGCGAACCGAGGCGCTGCGCGAGGGCGTGGCGCTGGCCGCGCAGTCGATCGACGGGGGCGCGGCTCTGGCGAGCCTGGAAACCCTGCGGCGGGAGACGGCATGAGCAACATTGTCACCGGCCGGGTGGCCGCACCGGATATCCTGCTTCGCATCTGTGCGGACACGGCGGCCGAGGTCGCCCGCCGCCGGGCCGCGACCGCGCCTGCCGCCATCGCGGAAGCGGTGGAGGCGGCCGGGCCGACGCGCGGCTTTGCCGCCGCCCTCACCCGCAAGTCGGCCGGGGGCTACGCGGTGATCGCTGAGATCAAGCGCGCCTCGCCCTCGGGCGGCGCGATCCGGCCGGATTTCGACCCCGGTCACGTCGCGGCGGCCTATGAGGCGGGGGGCGCGGCCTGCCTGTCAGTGCTGACGGACGAGCCGTATTTCCGTGGCACCCCCGCCGATCTCGTGGCCGCCCGCGCGGCCTGCGCGCTGCCGGCGTTGCGCAAGGACTTCATGGTCGATCCCTGGCAGGTGGGCGAAAGCCGGGCAATGGGGGCGGACTGCATCCTGCTGATCATGGCCGTGCTCTCCGACGACCAGGCCAGCGAACTGGAAGACGCCGCGATGGCGCTCGGCATGGATGTGCTGGCGGAGAGCCATGACGCGGAGGAGCTGGAACGGGCGCTGCGCCTGCGTACGCCGTTGATAGGTATCAACAACCGCAACCTGCGCAACATGGTGACCGACATCGCGACCACCACCCGGCTCGCGCCGATGGTGCCGGCGGATCGGGTGATCGTCGGCGAAAGCGGGCTGCGTACCCGCGACGACCTCGACCTGATGGCGCAATCCGGCGTGCGGCGCTTCCTGATCGGCGAGAGCCTGCTTCGCCAGCCAGACCTGGCCGCGGCCACCCGCGTGCTCACGGCATGACCGGCCTGACCCATTTCGACGCCGAGGGGCGGGCGGTGATGGTCGATGTCGGTGGCAAGGCCGTCACCGACCGGGCGGCGACCGCCCGCGCCCGGGTGGTGATGCTGCCGGAAACGCTGGCGCTGATCGTCGCCGGCACCGCGAAGAAGGGCGATGTGCTGGGCGTGGCCAGGCTCGCTGGCATCATGGCGGCCAAGCGCACCGCGGACCTGATCCCGTTATGCCATCCCTTGCCGCTCTCCGCCGTGCAGATCGATCTGGTGGCGGTGCCGCCGGATGCGGTGGAGATCGAGGCGACGGTGCGCACCTCCGGGCGCACGGGCGTGGAGATGGAGGCGCTGACGGCGGCTTCCGTGGCGGCGCTCACCGTCTATGACATGGTCAAGGCGGTGGATCGCGGCATGCGCATCGAGGCGCTGCGGGTGGTTGCCAAGTCCGGCGGAAAATCCGGCGATTTCAGCCAGGAATAGGCCGACATGATCAGTGTGGATGAAGCCCGCGCCCGCATCCTCGCCCCGCTCGCACCCACCGCGCCGGAGATCGTGCCGTTGGCCGCGGCCTGGAACCGGGTGACCGCCGCGCCGATCGCCGCCCGGCTGACCCAACCGCCGCAAGACGTCTCGGCGATGGACGGCTTCGCCTTGCGCGCGGCCGATGGCGGGCTTGGCGCCAGCCTGCGCGTCGTCGGCAGCGCGCCGGCCGGGCACCCCTGGGAGGGACAGCTCGCGACGGGCGAGGCGCTGCGCCTGTTCACCGGCAGCATCGTGCCGCAAGGTGCTGATTGCATTGCATTGCAGGAAGACGCAGCGCGGGAGGGCGATACCGTCATCCTGCGCGAGGCGGCGGTCGCCGGGCGGCATATCCGCCGCGCCGGGCAGGATTTCGCCGCCGGGGAGGTGCTCATTCCCGCCGGCAAGCGCTTGAATGCGCGCGATATCGGCCTGATCGCCGCGGGCAATCACCCCTGGGTGGCGGTGCATCGCCGGCCGCGCGTGGCGCTGCTGGCAACCGGCGACGAGATCGCGCTGCCGGGCGAGCCGATCCCGCCGGGGGGTATCGTCTCGTCGAACACGCATGCGCTGGCCGCCCTGGTCGCGGCCTGCGGCGGGGAGGCGCTGGTGCTGCCGGTCGCCGCCGACAGCCGCGAGGCGCTGATTGCCGCCGCCGCCGCCGCTGCGGGGACGGACCTTCTGGTGACCACCGGCGGAGCGAGCGTGGGCGATCATGACCTGGTGCAAACGGTGATGCGCGAGGTGGGGCTGGTCGTGGATTTCTGGCAGATCGCGATGCGGCCGGGCAAACCGTTGATGGCCGGGCGGCTGGGGGCGATCCCGATGGTTGGGCTGCCGGGCAATCCCGTCTCGTCGCTGGTCTGCGCCATCCTGTTCCTGCTGCCGGTGATCCAGCGCCTGTCCGGCCTGCCGGCCGCCGCCCCGCCGACGATGCAGGCCCGACTCGGCGCCCCGTTGGCCGCCAACGACCATCGCGCCGACCATCTGCGCGCCACACTGGCGACCGATGGCGAGGGCCGGCTGGTCGCCACCGCCTTCCCGCGGCAGGATTCGGCCATGCTGCGGGTGATGGCCCGCGCGCAGGCGCTGATTCTGCGCCCGCCACACGCGCCGGCGCAGGCCGAAGGCGCGGTTGTCGAGATCATTAACCTCGATCTGCTCGGCTTGTGAGACAGCGCTTGACGCGGCGCGCGGAACTTATATAGAACACACGCTGAGTTGCCGGTTTGTTCCGACATCGCCGCCGAGGCGAGTCCGGCCGGCTGGGGTGGAACCATGCTCACGCGCAAGCAACACGAACTTCTGCTGTTCATCGACAAGCATCTGACGGCCACGGGCTTCTCCCCCAGCTTTGAGGAGATGAAGGAGGCGCTGAACCTCCGCTCGAAGTCCGGCATCCATCGGCTGATCTCAGCCCTGGAGGAGCGCGGCTTCCTGCGCCGCCATCACCATCGTGCGCGGGCGCTGGAAGTGGTGCGCATGCCCGGCCAGGCCAGCGAGGCGGCAGCCGCTTTCACCCCGAACGTCATCCAGGGCGACTTCACCGGCCGCTTGCCCGGCGTGAGGGCCGCCGAGACGGTGGGTGCGGTGCAACTGCCGATGTACGGTCGCATCGCCGCCGGCCTGCCGATCGAGGCCCTGCGCGACAATGGTCAGCATATCGAGGTGCCGCTCGCGCTTCTGGGCGGCGGTGAGCACTACGCCCTGGAAGTCGCCGGCGATTCGATGGTGGAAGCCGGCATTCTCGACGGCGATACCGTGCTGATCCGCAAGGGCGACACCGCCGAGACAGGGCAGATCGTCGTCGCGCTGGTCGATGACCAGGAGGTGACGCTGAAACGGCTGCGCCGGCGCGGCAATTCGGTGGCGCTGGAACCGGCGAACGCCTCCTTCAAGACGCAGATATTTCCGGCCGACCGGGTGAAGGTGCAGGGGCGGATGGTCGCCTTGCTGCGGCGCTACTGATCCGATGGCGAGCGGGCTGAACTGGGCGGGCAACCACGCCTTCGTTGCGGAGCGGATCCACCGGCCCGGTGCGCTCGACGATGTACGGCGCGCGGTGGCGGGTGCGCGGCACATCCACGCCGTCGGCGCCCGCCATGCGTTCAATGGCGCTGCTGACTCGCCGGGCGAGCTGATCGACCTGTCTGACATCGACCCGGATTTCGTGCTCGACACGGCGGCGCGCACGGTGACGGCCGGAGGCGGGGCGACCTACGCTGCGCTGGCCGGCTGGTTGCAGGTGCATGGCTGGGCGCTGCATAACATGGCCTCCCTGCCGCATCTCTCTCTGGCCGGCGCAACGGCCACCGGTACGCACGGCTCGGGCGATGCGCTGGGTACGCTCGCCAGCGCCATCGCAGCGGTGGAACTGGTCACCGCGACGGGCGATGTGCTCACGTTGCGGCGGGGCGATCACGGCTTTCCCGGTGTGGCGGTGGGCCTCGGCGCCTTTGGCATCATCACCCGCGTAACGCTGGATATTCAGCCGAGCTACCGGATGCGCCAGGACGCCTTCCAGGACCTGCCCTGGCAGTTCGTGATGGATGAGTTCGACGCGGTGATGGGTGCCGGCACCTCCGTCAGCATCTTTACCAGCTGGTCCGGCGCCAATGCCGACCGGCTGTGGATCAAAACGCGCATGGATGCCGGCAGTGAGGACCGGCCGCCGGTGGCGCCGGGCGGGGCCGTTCCGGCCGCCCTGCCGTCGCGCTACGGCGGGGCGGAGCATCTGCGCAAGCTGACCCCGTTCGGCCTCGCCGGTCCCTGGTCCGAACGCGTCGCGCATTTCCGCCCGACCTTTGAGCAGGGGCCGCAGTTGCAGAGCGAATACCTGCTGCCCCGCACGCAGGCGACCCGCGCCATCGCCCTGCTGCGCCGGCTTGGCCCGCGGATCGACGCGCAACTGGGCGTCACCGAAATCCGCTCGATGACGGCGGACGACCTTTGGTTCAGCCCCGCCTACGGGGCGGAGACCATCGGCATTCATTTCAGCTGGGCGCTGCGCGAGGTGCCGGAAGTGATGGCTCTGTGCGCGGAGATCGAGGCGATGCTGCTGCCGCTGGGTGCGCGGCCGCATTGGGGCAAAGTCATCCTCAGCCCCGCGGCGGCGCTGGCGCCGCTGTATCCGCGCATGTGGGATTTCCGGGCATTGGCTGCCCGGCTCGACCCCGCAGGCAAGTTCCGCAACGCTTTTCTCGACCGGCATGTGTTTGGCTGACGCCCTTTGCGGGAACAGGCACCTCTCCCAAGCGTACCCTACGGAACGGACGGCGGCACGAAGAGGGACCGTAGCCGATCGGCCAGCGGGGGAGGGGCCGCCACCCCGACTTCCCGCCGCAACCGCCCGAGATCCGGCAGCATTGCCCCGGGCGTGCCATCCTCCACCCGCAATACTCCCGGCCCGCCCGCCGCCGACGCGACTGCCCGCGCCAGATCGCCTAACGCCACCGCCTCGCCTGAGCCGATATTTACCGCTCCCTCCACGTCGGAGGCCACCAGCGCTGCCAGCGCCGCCCCGAGATCGACGGTCGCCAGATAATCCGCCCGCATCAGGCCCTGGCGGACGACAAACCCCGCTCCGGACCGCATCCCCGCCGCGATGGACGGCACCAGCCGCCCCGGCTGCTCCCCCGGTCCGAAGATGTGAAAAAGCCGCGCCCAGGCAAACCCGGAGCCGAAATGCGCCGCCAGCACCCGCCGCGTCGCGTCCTTCGCCACGCCGTAGAGGGTTGCCGGCGCACAGGCCGCGTCCTCGCGCCGGGGCTGGTCGCGCCCGGTCCAGTCGTATTCCGCACTGCTGCCGATGCCGACGAACCGCACCGGCCCGGCTGCGCGCGCGAGAGCCATTGTGGCGGCGACGTGATCGAGGTTCTCCGGTGCCGTCCAGAACCGCCCATGCGTCACCTCCCACGCGCAATGCAGGATATGCGTCGGTGCGATCTCCCGCAGCAGAGCCGGCAGCTCCGCCGCATCCCGCAGATCCGCCGTGACATGCCGGAACGGAGTCGTCGGCGGTAACCGCCGCGCCAGCCCCACCACCTCGAAGCCCGCCGCTGCCAAAGCCGGCAGGGCCGCCCGGCCCACCAAGCCGGTCGCGCCGGTGACGAGCACCCGCCTCACAGCAGGTGCCACGCCCGGTCCCGCTCGGCCATCACCGACGGCACCCCGGGCCAGTCAATCGCGAACGCCGGATCGTCCCACCGCGCGCCCCGCGCCGCGCCCGGCGCGTAGGGCGTGTCGATCGCGTAGAGTATCTCCGCCCCTTCGGTCAGCGTCAGAAACCCGTGCGCAAACCCTGGCGGGATCAGCAGGGCGTTATGCTCGCTGGCATCGAGCACGCAGCCGAACCAGCGATGCCGCGTCGGCCCGTCGCGCAGATCCACCGCCACATCGAACACCCGCCCCGCGGTCGCCCGCACCAGCTTGGTCTCGCCGTGCGGTGCAGCCTGCCAGTGCATCCCCCGCAAGGTCAGGGCGGCATGGTTGAAGGAGGCGCTGATCTGCGTTGGCATAAATCCGACTGCGGCGAAATCCTCCACGCTCCACAACCGCGTGAAGAACCCTCGATCATCGGCATGCTTGGCCGGGCGCACCACGAACAGCCCGGCCAGCGGCGTCGGCTCGAAGATCACGTGACCTCCCGCATGGCCGGCACCGCCACCCACAGCCGCGCCCGCCAGCCCGGCAGCGCCCGCAGCTCCGCGGCGATCTCGCCGGCGATGTTCCACGGCAGGATCAGCACGTCGTCCACCTCCAGATCGCGCAGCGCTTCCGGCGTCACCACTGGCACCCGGCTGCCCGGCAGCAGGCGCCCCTGCTTGGCCGGGTTGCGGTCGGCCACCGCTAGCAGGCCGGCCTCCCCTACCGCATTGAGGAAGGTGTTGCCCTTCGCCGCCGCCCCGTAGGCCGCCACCCGCCCCCGCGTCGCGCGCCAGGCCCGAAACCCCTCGATGATCCCGCGCACCCGCGGCGCCAAACCGGTATAGCCCGCCGGCGTATCGAGCCCCGCCGCCGCTTCGTCTGCCCGCACCGAGGCGAGATCGCTCGGCCCGATCGGTGGCGTGCCAGCTGAGGCGAACACCCGCAGACTGCCGCCATGCGTCGCCACCCGTTCGACGCCGATGACCGCGAGTCCGTGCGCGCCCAGCACCTGCGTCAACGCATGCAGCGAGAAATAGGCGTAGTGTTCGTGATAGATCGTATCGAACTGCACTCCCGCGATCAGGTTGAGCAGATGCGGCACCTCGATCGAAACCACCCCCGCCGGCCCCGCCAGCAGGGCCAACCCGGCGATGAAGTCGTTGATATCCGGCACATGCGCCAGCACGTTGTTGGCCACAACCAGATCGGCATGCCCGCGCGCAATGACGATCCTGTGCGCCACCTCGCGCCCGAAGAAGGCCACCAGCGTCGGCACCCCCAAGGCCGCCCGCGCCACGTTGGCCGCTGGTTCGACGCCGATGCACGGGATGCCGGCGGCGACGAAATTGCGCAGCAGATAGCCGTCGTTCGACGCGATCTCGGCGACGAAACTGGTTTTGTCCAACCCCAGCCGCCCGATGATATCGGCCGCGAATACCCGAGCGTGCTCAAGCCATGTCGAGGAGTAGGAGGAGAAATAGGCGTAGTCGGAAAAGATCGCCTGGGCATCGGCCACATGGTCCAGCTGCACCAGCAGGCAGGCCTCGCAGGCCATGGCGTTCAGCGGATAACGCGGGTCCGGCGTGCCGGCATCGGCCAGATAGGAATTGGCGAGCGGCTGGCTGCCGAGGTCACAGAACGGGATCGACAGCGCGCCCCCGCAGAACCGGCAGCGGCTCATCCCAACGCCTCCGCTACATCCCGGCGGCTTCGTGCGTCCATGTCCTCGCCCCGGCGCCAGGCGGCATACCAGGCGGCGGTAGCCGGCACGGCTTCGATTCCGGCCCGCCAGCCGAGCGCGGATGCGGCCAGCGAGGGGTCGAGCGCGAGGCGGGCCGCCTCGGCGGGGGCGGGTGCGTGCCGCCAGGGCAGGGGGGTGGCGAAGGCCGTCTCGAAGGCCTCGATCAGCGCGGTCACGGCGAGCTCCTCGGCATCGGGTCCGAAATTCAGCGCCGGCGGGCCAGTGCCGGCCGCCAGCGCCTCGACATGCAGCAGATAGCCGATCAGCACGTCCAGCACATGCTGCCACGGCCGCGTCGCCTGCGGGTGGCGCAGCACCAAGGGCGCGCCGCCGATCGCGCGGACGAGGTCCGGCACCAGCCGCGTCGGCGCGAAATCACCGCCGCCGATGACGTTGCCGGCGCGCGCGGTGGCGACCGGCGGCAGGTCGGCAAAGCTCGACCGCCAGCTCGCCACCGCCAGTTCGCAGGCGGCTTTCGAGGCGCTGTAGGGATCGGCGCCGCCGAGCGGATCGGTCTCCACAAAGCGGCGGCCGGTGTTGTCGTTGCGATAGACCTTGTCGGTGGTGACGATCAGTGCCGCCCGGACCGAGGCCAGCCCGCGCAGCGCCTGCAGCACCGTGACGGTGCCGCCGAGGTTGGTGGCGAAGGTGCCGGCCGGGTTGGCAAACCCCTCCGGCACCAGCGCCTGGGCGGCGAGATGCAGCACCACCGTGGGCCGGGCGGCGCGGATGATCGGCCCGGCATCGGCGATGTCGGCGAGATGGCTGTCCAGCCGCAGGCGCAGCAGGCCGAACAGCGAGAGGTCCGGCGGGGCGAGTGCCACGCCCGTCACCTCCGCGCCGAGGGCTTCGAGCATCAGCGCCAGCCACGCCCCCTTGAAGCCGGTATGCCCGGTCAGCAGCACCCGCTGCCCGGCCCAGAACCGGCGGTCCGGCCTCACGCCCAGAGCTTCCACGGCGCGGCCCCGGTGGCCCAGAGGCGCTCCAGCGTGGTGCGGTCGCGCAGCGTGTCCATCGGCTGCCAGAAGCCGGGATGGTCGTAGGCGCGCAGCTCTCCTTCGGCGGCGAGGCTCTCCAGCGGTCCCGCCTCCCACACCGTCGCGTCGCCGGCCACCCGGTCGAGGGCTGCGGGCGAGAGCACGAAGAACCCGCCGTTGATGGTGCCGCCGCCGTCGCCGGCCGGCTTTTCGGTGAAGGCGCGCACGCTGTCCCCCTCGCGCTCCAGCGCGCCGAAGCGGCCGGGCGGGCGCACGGCGGTGACGGTGGCCAGCCGCCCATGCGCGCGGTGGAAGGCGACCAGGGCTGTGATGTCCACATCCGCCAGCCCGTCGCCATAGGTCATGCAGAACGCGTCCTCGCCGGCCAGGAACGGCGCGATGCGGCGCAGCCGGCCGCCGGTCTGCGTTGCCTCCCCGGTATCGACCAGCGTGACGCGCCACGGCTCGGCGGCGGTGCGGTGGAAATCGACCGACCCGGCGGCAAGATCGACCGTGACGTCGGCGTCGTGCAGCCGGTACTTGACGAAGTATTCCTTGATCATGATGCCCTTGTAGCCGAGGCAGACGATGAACTCGCTGATCCCGTGCACAGCATAGAGCTTCATGATGTGCCACAGGATTGGCCGCCCGCCGATCTCCACCAGTGGCTTCGGGCGCAGCACCGTCTCCTCCATCAGCCGGGTGCCGAGGCCGCCGGCGAGGATCACCGCCTTCATTGCTGCGTCTCGATCATCTGGCGGCTCCTCCGTGCGTCAGGCTTGCCGTGTGCGCCCGCCTGGGCCTTGATGCAAACCGCATCGGCCGCCGGACGCAAGCGGCAAGACACGGATGAGGAGAGGGGCGATGCAGGTGGCGTGGCGGAACCTGTCGGACGGTGTGGCGGCGCAGGCGCTGCGCGCGCCCGCCTCCCCCGCGCTTCTGGCCGGGCGCACCGCGCTCAGCTACGCGCGGCTGGCGGAGCTGATCCAGCGCTGTGCGGTCCATTTGGCCGCGCTGGGCGTGCAGCCGGGCGAGGTCGCGGCGGTGGCCCTGCCGACCGGGGTGCCGGCGATCGTGCTGACGCTCGGCCTGCTGCGGCTGGGTGCGATTCCGCTGCCGCTGGCGCCCGATGCCGGGGCGGAGGCTGCATCGGCCGCGCATCTGTTCTGCGGCCCGCGCGAGGCGGAGGTCGCGGGCCCGCGCTGCCACCATGTCGGGCCCGAATGGCTCGGCGCGGCGGATGCGCGGCGTGGCGATGTGCGCCTCGCCCGCCCGGCGGACGCGGTGCATCTGCTCAACCCCGTTCGCCCCGGCGAGGCCGGGCCGCTGGCCGTGGAGGTGACGCTCCGGCAGATGCTGGCCCGGGTGGCGGCGGCGCTGGCCCTGTTCCCGGCAATCTACGATCCCGCGCGCCCCGCCCGGCTGATACTGCCGCCCGGCATGCCCCTGGCCGCCGCACTGCTGTTCGCCCTGCCGCAGATCGCCTGTGGCGGGCCGCTGCTGCTGCCGGCCGGCAGCCTCGCGGCGGCACTGGCGGAGACGGAGGACGCCGCCTGCCCGCTCAGCGCCCCGGCCTGCCGACGCCTGCTCGCCGATGCAGCGGCCGGGCCACGCTTTGGCAGGCTGCGCGGCCTGATGGTGGCGACCCAGGGCCTGGAGCCCGGCTTCGCCGCGACAATCGCCGAGGGCCTGACCCCGCATGTCAGCCATTTCCTCGCCGATCCCGCCGGCGGCTTCCTGCTCGCGGCGGCAGCGGCGGAGCCGCTGCGCCCGCCGCCCGGCCTGTGGGCGGAGGTGTCGGACGGGCAGGGCCGGATGCTGCCGCCTGGCCAGCCCGGCCATCTCCGCCTGCGTGGCATGGCTGTATCGCACGCGCTGCATCGCCAGCCGGCGGCCGCGGCGGCGCTGGGCCTGCGGGGCGGCTGGCTGGCCCCGGGCGACCTCGCGGAGGCGGCGGCGGATGGCGGCATCACCCTGCTCGGCCCCACTTGCGATGTGGCATCCCGGCGTGGGGCGGAGGTGTTCACCCTGGCCGTCGAACGGGCGCTGGCCGGGCATCCCGCGGTCGCCGCGGTGGCGGCGGTGCGGGCGCGCACCTCGGCGCAGGCCGTGGCTTTCATCGTGCCGGACGGGCCTTCGGCGCCCGAGGCGCTGCGCCGGCATATCGCCAGCCGCGTGCCTGCCGCCGGCGCGCCGGACCGCGTTCAGTTCCTGCGCGCCCTGCCGCGCACGACGGCCGGCGCGGTAGACCGCGTGCGGCTATCGGTAATGGCGGATATCGAAACAGTGTCAGGACAAAAAACGACGGATAGCCGGGCGTAAACGACTGACCGCAGCGTCCGGTTTATTGACATTTATCGAGTTATTTATTAATTTGTATGTTGCCGGTTTCATACCGGCCAGCCGATCGAAGGCGATTGGGGCATCGCGACGGTGCTACGGCGGAGGTGGCCATCGCCAGCGCCAGAGGTCGCAGTTTGAGGACGAGGTTCGGGCGCGGCCGATCAACGACCGTGCCGTTGCGGGAGATTTTATCATGTCCCCCATCGACGGTACAACAGTCGACGACTCCCTGCCCGGAACAGTCGGCGATGACAGTCTGCGGGGCCTCGCCGGCGCCGATACGCTGTTCGGCGATGACGGCAACGACAGCCTCAACGGCGGACCGGGTGGCGACAGTCTCGATGGCGGCGCCGGCAGCAACATCGTCGATGCGTCGGACGCACCCGCCGCGGTGGCCATCGACCTTTCGACCCAGCGTCTGGCGGGTAGCGACGGCGAGGACACGCTGGCCAATATCGGCGGTGCCGTTGGCTCGGCCTTCGCCGACACGATAATCGGCGATGCGGCGGCGAACCTGTTTTCCGGCGGCACCGGCCGCGACGTCCTGACCGGCGGCGAGGGTGAGGACACGATCGAGGGTGGCGATGGCGGCGATGTCATCTACGGCAACCTCGGCGCAGGACCCATATTTACGAATCTGGCCGAGAGCTACCTCACGCACGGCAACACCCTGGTCAACGGCCTCGGCGGCACCGCGGGCTTCGGTGAGAACGCCATCCCGGTGGGGGACGACAACAACTTCGGCCCGGTCGACATCACCGCCGTGTTCGGCGGTGCCTCGCTGAATTTCGCCGGGCTGATGATCGCGTCGATGAGCATCAGCACGAATGGCTGGATGAGCTTCAACTCCGGCGGCTTCATCGCTGGCTACAACAAGGATCTTGATACGCGGGCCGGCGCGCACAGTGCCAGCCCCGGCGGGACCTCCACCGGCGCCAACCGGGTCTGGTACGACCTCGACATCCCCAACCATACCGTCACCGTCACCTGGGACGATGTTGGCCAGTATTCCTTCGGCACCGCCAACCACGCCTTCCAGATCCAGTTGATCGGCGACGGGTTGGGCAGCGGGCAATTCGCCCTGGTATTGCGCCATGAGGTGATTTCGACCGCCGGCGGGTCTGTCTCGGTCACCAACGGGCTGAGCTATAGCCAGCAGATTTTCACGTCGTACTCACAGTTGGCCACCGCGCTGGGGAATACCGGGGTCGCCGGGCTGAACGTTTTTCCGCAGTATTCCGACATCCCGAACTTCGCAATCGGGGCGGCCAACCTGCTGGACGGCGGCAACGGCGACGACCTCATCTACGGCGCCGGCGCGGCCGACACGCTGCTCGGCGGGTCGGGCAAGGATACCCTGATCGGCGGCGCTAGCGGAGACAGCCTGGACGGCGGCGCGGGCGGTTCGGACGTCGCCTCCTACGGCCATGACACCCAGGGGGTCAGCGTCGATCTCTCGACGGGCCTGGCCACCGATGGCTGGGGTGGCACGGATACGTTGGTTGGGATTGAAGACGTCCATGGGTCCGGCTTTGCCGACACGATCATCGGCGACGGTGGCGCCAACGTGCTCGGTGGCGGGGCCGGCAGCGATTCGATCGATGGTGGCGCCGGCGATGACACCATCGGCGGCGGCGGCGGCAACAACACCCTGGCCGGCGGCAGCGGGGTCAACACGCTGAGCTTCAGCGGCGCCAATGCCAGCGTTACGGTCAATCTTGCAACCGGCAGCGCCACCAATGCCGGCGGCGGCACCGATCAGCTTTCCGGCTTCCAGAACATCATCGGCTCGGGCTTCAGCGACAGCCTGACCGGCGATGGCGGCGACAACGTCTTCCGCGGCGGTGCCGGCCCCGACACAATCAATGGCGGCGGCGGGCGGAACCGGACCGACTACACCGGCACCATCGGCACCGTGTATGCCGATCTTGCGTCCGGCTTCGCGACCGATGGGTTCGGCAGCGGCGATCAGTTGAGCAACATCCAGGACGTCACCGGCGGCGCCCTCGAGGATGAGCTGCTCGGCGATGGCGCGGCCAACCACCTGATCGGCGGCGGCGGGTCCGACCAGCTGACCGGGCGCGGCGGGGATGACACGCTGGAAGGCGACGGCAGCGCCATCGCCAGCTACGAGAGCGCCACCGTCGCGATCACCGCCGACCTCGCGGCCGGCACCGCCACCGACGGCGAAGGCGGCACGGATTCGCTCATCGGCATCTCCGCCGTGGCGGGTGGCACGGGCGACGACACCCTGCTCGGCGACGCGGCGGACAATACGCTGAGCGGCTTTGCCGGAGATGACAGCCTGGACGGCCGCGGCGGCATCAACACCGCCTGGTACCAGAACAGCGCCGGCGGAGAGAGCGGCAGCGGCCCCCTGACCACGCCCGGCGTCATCGTCGACCTCTCGCTCGGCGCCGCCACCGATGCGTTCGGCGGCCACGACACGCTGTCCGGCATGCAGAACGTCATGGGATCCCGCGGCAATGACCTGCTGATCGGCGACGCCAGCGCGAACATGCTCACCGGCGGCGGCGGAGACGATACGATCGGCGGCGGGGCCGGCGCCGACACGCTGGACGGTGGCGAGGGCTCCGGCGACGTCCTTTCCTACCGCGAGGCCGGAGTGGGGGTGGCGGTCGATCTGGCCGCCGGAACCGGGACGGCCGGTGGCGCCACGGATTCGCTGAGCGGCTTCGAGCGGGTGATCGGCTCGGCGCATGGCGACACCCTGCTGGGCGATGCGGCCGACAACACGCTCTCGGGCGGTGGTGGCAGTGACAGCATGGACGGCCGCGGCGGACAGAACGCCGCCTTCTACGGGTTCGACACGGCCGGCGGCATCACCGTCTACCTCACCGCCGGGCGGGCAACCCAGGCCGGCGGCTCGACAGACACGCTGGTGGGCTTCCAGGGCGTCGAGGGCACGGATTTCGCCGACACGCTGCTGGGTGATGAGGGTGCGAACAGTCTGATCGGCGGCCTCGGCGATGACAGCATCGCCGGTTTGGGCGGCGACGACACCCTCGGCGGCGGGGGAGGCAGCAACACGCTGGACGGCGGCACCGGGTTCAACGCCGTCACCTATGAGGAAGCGGCCGGGGCGGTGACGCTGGACCTGTCGACCGGAGGGGCGAGCGTTGCCGGCGGCGGCGTGGACTCGCTGCTGGGCAGCTTCACCGTCGTCATCGGCTCGATGTTCAGCGACTCGCTGCGTGGTGATGCGGGGAACAACCAACTCCAGGGCAATGCAGGCAACGATACCCTCGACGGCGCGGACGGCGACGATTCGCTGAATGCCGGCAACGGCAATGCCCTGCTGCACGGCGGCGAAGGCGCAGACACGCTGTCCGGTAACAGCGGCAGCGCCTCCCTCTACGGCGATGCCGGTGCGGATTCGATCTTCGGCTACCTCTACACCGGGGTGTTCGAAGGCGGTCTGGGCAACGACACGCTGATTGCCAGCGAAGGCACCGCAACCCTCATCGGCGGCGACGGCAATGATTCGATGCAGAGCTACAACGGCACCAGCTCCCTCGATGGCGGCGCCGGGGTGGACAGCCTGGAAGCGCAGGCCGGCACGGCCACGCTCTCCGGCGGCGATGGCGCCGACTCCTTCCAGATCTACAGCGCTACGGCCTCGATCCTCGGCGGTGCCGGCAATGATTCGGTGAACGCCAACTTCAGCAACGCCACGATCGACGCCGGGCTCGACGACGACCAGATCAACGCCTACGGCACCCAGGGGCTGCTCGCCACCGGCGACGGCGCGGATACGATCAATGCCAACGAGAGCAGCGGCGCCACGCTCGACGGCGGCGCCGGCGGCGACTCCATTTATTCCTCCGGCACTGCGCAGAATGATTCGGTCATCGGCGGCGATGGTGCAGACACCATCAACAACAGCCACTACTACACCACGACGGGTGCGACGATCGATGCCGGCGCCGGCGACGACAGCGTCTACACCTTCGGCTACGCGGCGCACGACACGGTACTTGGCGGCAGTGGCAACGACACGCTGGAGGCCTACACCTACAACGCCGAATCCGGCTCCACCCTCTCCGGCGGCGAGGGCAACGACTCGCTGCGGGGCTATTCCGATCTTGGCTTCAACTCCCTGTCCGGTGGCATCGGCGCCGATTCGCTGACCAGCGACGGCAACACCGGCGGCACGGTGGACGGCGGCGACGACGGCGACTCGATCTATGGCCAGGCCTATGCCGGCGCCATGTCCCTCGCCGGCGGCGCGGGCGGCGATACCATCCTCGCCTATGGCGGCTCCTTTGGCGCCAATACGATCGCCGGCGGAGACGGCAACGATTCGATCCTGGCCTCGTCCAGCGCCACCACCATGACCGTCACCGGCGGGGACGGCGCCGACACGATCGACATGCCCTCGGGCCACGTCACCGCCGATGGCGGGGCGGGCGACGACCTGTTCCTCAACGTGGCGACCTACTCCTCCTTCGGCGCCAGCCAGCTCACCGGCGGGCTCGGCGTCAACACCTACCGGCTCGCCTCCTCTATCAGCCCTGGCCCTGTCGCCGTCATCGCCGACTTCAAGACCGGCATCGGCGGCGACGTGCTCGATCTCAGCGAACTGCTGCCCAGCCTCGTCGGCCTCGGCGCCGGCGACCCCTTCGCCGAGGGCTACCTCGTTCTCGAAATCGCGGCTGCGGACACGCTGCTCCTGCTCGACCCCGACGGCACCGGCGGCGGCAGCCTGCCGACGGCGATCCTGCGCCTGACCGGCACCGATATCGACGCCTTCGCCAGCGCCAATTTCAACCCGCCCTTCGTGCCGAACAGCACCACCGGCCTCACCCTCCCCGGCGATGCCGGCGACAACCTCATCAATGGCTCGCCCAACCCGGACTCGCTGAGCGGCGATGACGGCAACGACACGATCAATTCCGGCTCCGGCGCCGACACGGTGATCGGCGGCCTCGGCAACGATTCGCTCACCGGCGGCGCCGGCGACGACACGATGGATGGCGGCACCGGCAACGACTCCGTCTACGGCGACGCCGGCAACGACTGCATCGAGGGCGCCAGCGGCAGCGGCGACGACCTGCTGGTCGGCGGCACGGGCGACGACACGCTGTTCGCCGGCCTCGGCGGCGGCAATGACACCTTCCTCGGCGGCGACGGCAACGACCTGCTCGACGCCACGGCCAGCGTTGGCGCCAACTCGCTGCAGGGCGATGCCGGCGACGACACGATGACCGGCAGCGACGGCGCCGACACCTTCTTCGACAGCAGCGGCGCCAACAGCATGGCCGGCGGCGCAGGCGCGGACCGGTTCGAGGCCGTCTCCAACGGCACCGGCGCCGACAGCCTGAACGGCGGCACCGGCAGCGACAGCTTCATCCTCGGCTGGGTTCCCGGCGCGCTCGCCGACACGGTCTCCGGCTTTGCCGGCGGCCCGGCCGGCGACATCATCGACATCTCCGCCCTGTTCGGCTGGTTCAGCGGCCTGCCCGGCGGCACCAACCCCTTCGTGCAGGGCCATCTGCGCCTTATCGACGACGGCGCCGGCGGCACGCTGCTGCAGATCGACGCGAACGGCCCCGACTCCGGAGGAACCGTCTTCACGACCGTGCTGGCGCTGGCCGGGGTGGCCCCTGCCAGCCTGACGATCGACAACTTCAGCCCGGCGCACCAACCCTTCGGGCTCGGCGATGTCATCACCGGCACGCCAGATCCCGAACTGCTGACCGGCACCGTCAACAACGACACCGTCATCGGCCTGGAGGGCAATGACAGCCTCGCCGGCGGTTATGGCCACGACAGCATCGAAGGCCGTGCGGACAACGACCAGCTGGAAGGTCAGGCGGGCAACGACACCATCGACGGCGGCGGCGGCGCCAACACGCTCTACGGCAACCAGGGCAACGACCTGCTGCTGGTCGATCCCGGCTCGGTCGGCAACCTGCTCATCGGCGAGAGCGGCGGCGATACGCTGACCGGCGGCAGTGGCGCCGACACGCTGTACGGCGGCATCGGCAACGACTCGCTGAACGCCAGCGGTGCGGCCACGGGCAGCCTTCTCTACGGCGAGTCCGGCAACGACAGCGCCGGGGGCGGAGCCGGCAACGACACGTTCCAGGACTATGAGGGCAGCAACGTCCTCTCCGGCGGCGCCGGAGATGACCGGTTCGAGTATGTTGCCTACCACACGGCCGCGAACACCATCACCGGCGGCGACGGGGCGGATTTCTATCAGCTCTTCTGGTACCCCTGGAGCGGCACGCCGACGACGACGATCACAGATTTCGCCGGCGGGCTTGGCGGTGACGTACTGGATATCAGCAATGTCTGGCTGACCGGCCTGCCCTACGCCAGCAATCCGTTCACCTCCGGCTTCATGTCCCTCACCGTGGACGGGACGGACACGCTGCTGGTGGTCGATGCCGATGCCGCCGCGGCCGGCTACGCGCCGCAGACGGTGCTGCGCCTGCTTAACATCGCCCCGGCCGCGATCACCTATGCCAACTTCGCCCCCGGCTGGGCGCCCGACGGCGTCGGCCTGCTGTTCACCGGCACCCCCGCCAGCGACACGCTGAACGGCACCCCGAACGGCGACACCCTGCAAGGTCTCGAATCGAACGACTACCTCTCCGCCGGTTGGGGCAACGACTCGGTCGTCGGCGGCGACGGCATCGACTCGATGTACGGCGACTACGGCGCGGATACGCTCATCGCCAGCAGCGGCGGCGCCGACATGCATGGCGGCGAGGGGAGCGACCTGCTCGACTCCTCGGCGGCGGTCGGCGGCAGCAATCTGGCCGGCGACGGCGGCAACGACACGCTTCTGGCGGGCCCCGGTGGCGCGGGCACCATCTACGGCGGCAGCGGCAACGACAGCATCGACGGCAGCCCGGCCAGCTCGGCGATGTACATCGCCGGCAATGCCGGCGATGACACCGCGACGTCCGG
The DNA here is from genome assembly GCA_945874805.1 of Asaia bogorensis. Taxonomy (GTDB): domain Bacteria; phylum Pseudomonadota; class Alphaproteobacteria; order Acetobacterales; family Acetobacteraceae; genus CAIRTN01. Next base: position 22,334 of record CAMCJI010000006.1, read on the forward strand.
CGCCGGCAACGACACGTTCGACGACTACGAGGGTGCCAACAGCCTCACCGGCGGCGACGGCAACGACCTGTTCCGCAACGTCGCCTATGGCAGCTCGGCCAACACGATCTCCGGCGGGGCCGGGGTCGATACCTACCAGCTCAACTGGTACGGCTATCTCAGCTCGCCGGGTGCAGTGATCACCGACTTCGCTGCCGGGCCGGGCGGCGATGTGATCGACGTCACGAGCGTCAACCTCTACGGCATGTCCTATGGCGCCAACCCCTTCACCACCGGTTTCTTCGTACTGGCGGTGGACGGCACGGACACTCTGCTGCGGGTGGACGCCGATGCTGGCGGCGCCGGCTACACATGGCAGACGGTGCTCCGCCTCCAGGGCATCGCCCCGGCCAGCCTGGGCCTCGCCAACTTCACCCCGAACTACTCCCCCACCGGCGCCGGCCTGCTGTTCCCCGGCACGCCGGGTCCGGACACACTGACCGGCACCGCGAACAACGACACCTTCACCGGCCTGGACTCCAACGATTCGGTGCAGGCCGGCTGGGGCGACGATTCGATCGACGGCGGCCTGGGCAACGACACGCTCGTCGCCGATTACGGCAATGACAGCATCATCGGCGGCGGTGGCGCGGACGTGATCTACGCCGGTGAGGGCAACGACACCGTCGATGCCTCCGCCTCGGCCGTCGCCGTCTATATCGAGGGCAACGGCGGCGACGATTCCATCCTCGGCGGCCTGGCCGGCGGCTCGCTCTACGGCCAGGCCGGCAACGACACCATCGACATCGCCGGCTCGGCCGTCGCCACCTCGCTGATCGGCGGCAGCGGCAACGATTCGCTCGTCGGCGGCAGCGGGGCCGACGTGTTCACTGACTACGAGGGCAACAACACCCTGATCGGCGGCGACGGCGACGACCGCTTCAACGATGTCGGCTACAGCCTGGGCAACGTCTATACCGGCGGCGCGGGCAGCGATCTCTACGTCTTCAACTGGATTGCGACCTACGGCTTCGAGCAGATGGTCACGATCACCGATTTCGCCGCCGGGGCCGGCGGCGATGTGTTGGACCTCAACTATCTCCCCACCTACCCGCGGCCCTATGCGTCCAACCCCTTCACGATGGGGTACGTGTATTTCGAGGACTATGCCGGCGGCACACAGCTGATGGTGGACATCGATGGTCCCGGCGCCACCTACTTTGCCTACCGCGTGCTCAACCTGCAGGGTGTCAGCGCCGCGCAGATTACGGTTCACAACATCGCCCCCAGCTTCTCTCAGGACGGCATCGGCCTGCTGCTGACCGGCACCCCCGGCCCCGACACGCTGGACGGCACGGCCAGCAACGACACCATCCTCGGCGAGGCTAGCAACGACGTGCTGCGCGGCGGCTGGGGCGAGGATTCCATCGCCAGCGGCAGCGGCACGGACACGCTCGAAGGCAGCTACGGCGCGGATACGCTCGTCGCCACCGGCAGCGGCGGGAACCTCTACGGCGGCGAGGGCAGCGACTCGATCGACGCCACCGGTGCGGCCGGCGCCTACTACTTCCAGGCCGATGGCGGCGACGACACGCTGCGGGCCGGGCCCGGCGGCGGCAGCCTCTACGGCGGCGAGGGCAATGATTCGCTCGACGCCTCGGCCGCCACGGCCAACGCCACCCTGCGCGGCGATGGCGGCAACGACAGCCTCGTCGGCGGCGCCGGCAACGACACGATCGAGGACACCACCGGCACCAACACCCTCTCCGGCGGCGGTGGCAACGACCTCTTCACCTATGTCGGCTACAACAGCACGAACACCTACACCGGCGGTGCGGGCAGCGACACCTACGCGATGTACCTCTACCCGTGGTACACCTCGCCCACGGCGGTCATCACCGACTTCGCCACCGGCCCTGGCGGCGACAAGGTCGATCTCAACGGCGTCTGGATGACCGGCCTGCCCGGCGGCACCAACCCCTTCGTCGCCGGCTTCATGCAGGTCGTGGCGGACGGCACCTCCACCCTGTTGCAGATCGATGCCGATGGCGACGGCCTCACCTATGGCTGGCATACCGCGATCGTCTTCCAGAACACCGCCCACACCGACTTCACCGTGCAGAACTTCACCCCCAGCTTCGGGCCGTTCGGCGACGGGCTGGAAGTGACCGGCGATGCCGGTGCCAACGACCTCGACGGCTCGGCCAGCGACGACACCATCAACGGCCTCGCCGGCAACGACACCGTCAACGCCGGCGGGGGCAACGACACGGTGGGCGGCGGCGACGACAACGACCTCATCTACGGCGAGGGCGGCAGCGACTCCCTCTTCGGCGGCACCGGGGCGGACACGATCGACGGCGGCAGCGGCGCCGACCTGCTGGAAGGCGGCGACGACGCCGACCTGCTCGGCGACACGTCGGGCAGCAACACGCTCGACGGTGGCGCGGGTGAAGACATCTTCACCGGCCTCGGCGGCGGCGGCACCAACACGATCACCGGCGGCACCGGCAGCGACCTCTACCAGTTCTCCTGGAGCCCCGGCGCGACCATCGCCACCGTCACCGATTTCGCCACCGGCCCCGGCGGCGACCGCCTGGACATCGCCTCCCTGCTCGGCTGGATGAGCGGCCGCGCGTACTACGAAAACCCCTTCACCACGGGCCATCTGCGCCTGTTGCAGGACGGCGCGAACACCCGCCTGCAACTCGACCGGGACGGCACGGCCGGCGCCACCCACACGTGGGAGGATGTGCTGCTGCTGCAAGCCGTCCTGCCCGCAGCCTTCACCATCGACAACGTCACCCCGAGCTTCAGCCCCACCGGCATCGGCCTCACCCTCACTGGCACCGTCGGGCCGGACAGCCTGACCGGCAGCTTCAGCGACGACAGCATCGACGGCCTGGCCGGCAACGACACGATCAGCGCCTCCTACGGCAATGACAGCGTCCTGGGCAGCGACGATGTCGACGTCATCTTCGGCGACGAGGGCAACGACACCCTCATCGACGGCACCGGGAACAGCACGATCTACGGCGGCATCGGCAATGACAGCCTCTCGACCGGGGCGGCCGGCCATGTCTATCTGCAAGGCGACGGCGGCAACGACACCCTCGCCGCCACCGGCGGCAGCGCCACCCTGTATGGCGGCGACGGTGCGGACAGCCTCACCGCGCTCGCCGGCGCCAACTACCTCTCCGGCCAGGCGGGCGATGACAGCCTGACCGGCGGCGTCGGCAACGACACCTTCGACGACTGGCAGGGCGACAACGTCTTCGACGGCGGCGGCGGCAACGACGTCTTCCACAACGTCGGCTATTCCGGCAATGCCACCATAACCGGCGGCCCCGGCGCGCATCAGAACGTCTATAACCTCAACTGGGCCGCCGGCTCCGGCGTGCTCACCGAGATCACCGACTTCCGCTCCGGCCCGGGCGGAGACGTGCTGGTCGTCACCCAGATCGTCAACAGCGTCCTCACCGGCTACACCACCGGCAGCAACCCCTTCCTGCCCGCGAACGGCTACTTCCGCCTCGTCCCCGGCGGCGTCGGCATCACCCTGTTCCAGGTGGACGTCGATGGCGCGGCCGGAGGTGGCACGTGGCAGACCGTCGTCCAGTTCGCTGGCCGTGCCCCGGCCGACTTCGCGCTGGAAAACTTCAGCCCCACCTTCTCCCCCACCGGCGTCGGCGTGAACAACACCGGCACCCCGGTTGCCGACACGATGAACGGCACCGCCAGCGACGACACGCTGACCGCGGGCGACAGCAACGACGTCCTGGTCGGCGGCTTCGGTAATGACTGCCTGCAGGGCGAAGCCGGGTTCGACGCGCTCTACGGCGAACAGGGCAACGACACCCTGATCGGCGGCGAGGATGGCGACACCCTCTACGGCGGCGCCGGCCACGACTTCCTCGAAGGCGACAGCGGCGCCGGCAACGACTACATCGACGGCGATGTCGGCGACGACACGCTGCTCGGCTTCGCCGGCAACGACACCCTCAACGACTACCAGGGCAACAACAGCTTCGACGGCGGCAGCGGTGCGGACCGCTTCCAGAACGTCGCCTATGGCACCGGCACGGACGTCTTCACCGGGGGCACCAATGCCGACACCTATGAGCTGCAATGGCGCCCCGGCGCCACCGCCGATACCATCACCGACTTCGCCGGCGGCCCCGGCGGCGACATGCTGGTGCTCAGCGGCATCCTCTTCCTGTTCTCCGGCTGGAACGGCTCGGATAATCCGTTCTCCCTCGGCGCCGGCTACCTGCAAATGGCCGCCGACGGCGCCGGCAACACGCTGCTGCAGATCGACACCGCCGGCACCGGCGGGGCCACCGGCTGGACCACGATGCTGCAGTTCGACGGCCGCGCGCCGGGCGACTTCGACATCGACAACTTCGCCCCCAGCTACTCCCCCAGCGGCGGCGGCCTGCTGATCATCGATACCGACCAGCCGCACGTGCTGTACGGCAGCGCCAGCAACGACACGATCATCGGCAATGCCGGCAACGACACCGTCTACGCCGGCTACGGGGATGACAGTGTCGAGGGCAGCGTCGCTCAGGACTACCTCTTCGGCCAGGGTGGCGACGACACCCTGCTCGGCGGCGAAGGCCGCGACACGCTGTACGACTATGAAGGCAGCAACTCGCTGAACGGCGGCACCGAGGATGACGTGCTCTCCGGCAACGGCACCCTCTCGGGCGGTGCGGGCAACGACACCGTCGGCGGCACCGGCACGCTGTCCGGCAATGACGGCAACGACAGCCTCGCCGGCAGCAGCTCGCTGGACGGCGGCGACGGCAACGACACGCTCGCAGGCTCCGGCGAACTGGAAGGCGGCACCGGCAATGACAGCCTGACCGCCACCGCCGCCGGCACCACGCTCTCCGGCGGCGCCGGGGAGGACAGCTTCTCCGGGGCGGCCGGCCCCGCCGGCACCAGCATCGACGGCGGCGCGCAGTACGACGCGGTGGTGTTCACCGGCAACCGCGCGAACTACCTCATCACCAACAACGGCGACGGCACCTACACCGTCACCGACAGCACCCCCGGCGCCCCGAATGGCCCGGATACCGTCACCGGCATCGAACTCCTCGTCTTCGCCGACCAGGAATACCAGATCGTCCCCACCGTGCAGGGCATCTTCTGGGAAGACACGCTCGGCATCGACAACTCGCTCGAGCCCTTCAACGGCCGCGACCCCATCGTCTACGGTAATGTCGATCCCGCGAACCAACTCGCCGGCGATGACACCCTGCTGGGTCAGGCCGGTGCCGACCGCCTCAACGGCGGCGCGGGCGCGGATTCCGTCACCGGCGACGGCGGCAACGACGTGCTCTGGGGCAATTCCGGCGCCGACGTGCTCTCCGGCGGTGCCGGCGCGGACAGCCTGCACGGCGATACCGGCGAGGACACGCTGCTCGGCGACGCCGACAACGACCTGATGGATGGCGGCCAGCACGACGACTCGCTCGACGGCGGCCAGGGCGCCGACACCCTGACCGACGCCCAGGGCGACAACAGCTTCGACGGCGGCATCGGCAACGACTCGCTCACCGGCACCGGCACCATGGCCGGCGGCCTGGGTGACGACACGCTGACCGGCCGCGGCAACCTCGACGGCCAGGCCGGCGACGATTCGCTCTCCAGCGGCACCAACCCCGCCACCGCCCTGTTCGGCAACACCGGCTTCGATACGCTCTACGGCATCGGCACCCTCAGCGGCGGTGCGGACAACGACCTGATCAACACCACCAACTCCACCGCCCTCGGCGACGAGGGCGACGACACCCTCATCGGCCTGATGTACGCCGGCATCGCCTACTCCGGCGACGAAGACCTGCGCGGCGGCTCCGGCAACGACCTGATCAACGCCCATTGGGGCGACGACACCCTGCTCGGCGAGCAGGGCGACGACACCCTGCTCGGCGGCGACGGCACGGACAGCCTCTCCGGCGGCACCGGCGCGGATACGATGACCGGCGGCACCGGTGACGACACGATCGACGGCGGCACCGGCGACAACGTCGCCGTCTACACCGCCGTACGCGCCCGCTACTCGGTGATCCAGGACGGCACCGGCGGCTACCTCGTCATCGACAACCGCGGCACCGACGGCCGGGACACGGTCAGCAACGTCCAGATCCTGCGCTTCCCCGACGTCGATTTCGAACCGACGGTCGCCAACACCGGCACCATCGTCGAAGGCGGCAGCGGCGATGACGGCCTGGGCGGCGGCGCCTTCGACGACAGCATCAGCGGCGGCGACGGCAATGACACCGTGCGCAGCAGCGACGGCAACGACCTGATCACCGGCGGCGACGGCCACGACGAACTCGATGCCGGTGAAGGCAACAACGTCGCCAGCGGCGGCGACGGCGCCGACACCATCACCGCCGGCGGCGGCGACGACCAGCTGTTCGGCGGCGCTGGTGCAAATCAGATCGGCGGCGGCCTGGGTAACGACACGATCACCGCGGGCGACGGCGCCAACAACATCGGCGGCAGCGGCGGCAATGACAGCATCGCCGCCGGCAGCGGCGGCAACACCATCTATGGTGGCCTGGGTGCGGACACCATCCTCAGCGGCGCCGGCGACGACAGCCTGAACGGCGACGACGGGGACGGCGGCGGCGACGATTCGATCGATGGCGGCACCGGCGCAAACACCATCGACGGTGCCGAGGGCAACGATACCCTGCGCGGCTCCGGCGCCCTGCAAGGCGGCGTCGGCACAGACGTGCTGATCGGCGACGGCACCCTGGAAGGCGGTGCGGACGGCGACGTGCTCTCCGGCTCCGGCATCCTCCTTGGCGGCCTGGGTGCGGACCAGCTCAGCGGCGCCGGCAACCTCGACGGCGGCGAAGGCGGCGACCTGATCCTGCTGTCCAGCGGCACCGGCCTGGGCGGAGACGGCAACGACACGCTGACCGCCACCACCGGCACAGCCATCTTCTTCACCGGCGGCAGCGGCGAGGATTCGCTGTCCGGCAACGCCGGCAACGACATCCTGCAAGGCAATGCCGGCGACGACAATTTCAACTCCGGCGGCGGCGACGACATCCTCTACGGCGGCTCCGGCTACGACACCGCGTTCTATTCCGGCCCGAAATCCGCCTATGTGAAGATCGACAACCCCGACGGCTCGGTCACCCTGATCGACAGCCGGCCGGGCGGCACCGGCACCGACCTGCTGATCGGCTTCGAGCACATCACCTTCGCCGACAGCGGCTCCTACGACCTCGCCGGCGGCGGCCTGCTCGGCCTGTTCATCGACGGCACCGGCTTCGACGACATCCTCTCCGGCGATTTCGGGCCCGACACCATCATCGGCTGGGACACCGCGACCGACGGCCCGCCCGCACCCGACGGCAACGACATCCTCACCGGTGACGTCGGTGCGGACAGCATCGATGCCGGCAGCGACACGCTGATCGGCGGCGACGGCCACGACCACATGTATGCCGGCGGCGACGACGACACGGTCACCGGCGGCGATGGCAATGACAGCATCGACGGTGGCCAGGGTGCCGACACCATCGATGCCGGCGCCGGCAACGACTACGTCACCGACACCACCGGCTTCAACAGTCTGCAAGGCGGCGAGGGCTCCGACTATATCGGCGGCACCGGCACGCTGGACGGGGCTGCCGGCAACGACACTCTGCAATCCACCGGCAGCGCCGATCTGCTGACCGGCATGGCCGGCAACGACGTGCTCACCGGCAACGGCACGCTGCAAGGCGGTGCGGACAACGACACCATCTCCGGCAATGGCACGCTGGATGGCGGCACCGGTGCGGACTCGATCTACAGCGGCGGCAATCAGCACGCCGCCCTCCTCGGCGGCGACGGTGCGGACTCGCTCACCGGCAACGGCACGCTCTGGGGCGATGCCGGCAACGACCTGATCTACACCGCCGGCGACGAGGCCTTCGGCGGCGGCGACAACGACACGCTGAACGGCCTGCTGGCACTCTACGGTTACCCGTATTCCGGCAACGAGACCTTCCACGGCGAGGCCGGCCACGACTCGCTCTGGGGCTGGTACGGCAATGACAGCCTCTACGGCGATGCCGATCACGACACCATCTTCGGCGATATCGGCGACGACCAGCTCTTCGGCGGCACCGGCATCAACCTGGCCATCTTCGACTCGCTGCGCGACTTCTGCTCGATCGTGCAAAACGGCGAGGGCGGCCACCTCGTGCGCGACAACCGCCTGTTCGTCGGCAACAACCAGGGCCTCGACACGATCGCCGACCTGCAGACCCTGGCCTTCGACGATCTGGTCTTCGCCGTCGACACCCCCGGCATCAACACCGGCATCATCACCCCGGTCACCGGGCTGGCCACCATCGGTACCGCCTTCGACGACAGCATGGATGGCGGCGCCACTGCCGACAGCCTGGCCGGCGACACCGGCAACGACCTGATCGACGGCAAGGCAGGCCACGATTCCCTGCACGGCGAGGCCGGCAACGACGTCCTCTGGGGCCGCACCGGCGATGACACGGTCGATGGCGGCACCGGCCACGATGTCCTCTACGGCGACGACGGCGACAACGACATCACCGGCGCCGCCGGGCATGACAGCATCTTCGCCAACGACGGCAACAACCGCATCACCGGCAATGCCGGCGCGGACCGCATCCAGGCCGGCAGCGGCGACAACACGATCGACGCGGGAACCGAGAACGACCTCGTCCTGGCAGGCGTCGGCCACAACCTCATCTACGGCCTGGATGGCGACGACACGCTGAACGGTGGCGGCGAACTCCACGGCCAGCTGGGCGACGACTCGCTGAACAGCGGCACCGTGGCCTTCTCCCTGCTGCACGGCAACGACGGTGACGACACCCTCTACGGCAACGGCACCCTCTACGGCGACGACGGCCACGACCTGATCAACACCACCAACGACAGCGCCTTCGGCAACGACGGCAACGACACGCTGATCGGCGTGATGTACGGCAACCCGCCCTATTCCGGCAACGAAACGCTGGACGGCGGCGACGGCGCCGACGTCCTCTACGGCGATGACGGCGCGGACAGCCTGATCGGCGGCCTCGACAGCGACAGCCTCTCCGGCGGCGGCGGCGGGGACACGCTGCGGGGCGGCCAGGGTGCGGATACCTTCATCGGCGGCGGCGGCAGCGACCTCATCAAGGGCGGCGGCGTCGGCCTCGCCGATCCGCTGGCCAAGGACGTCGCGATCTATGACGGCCTGCGGCAGAACTACACCGTCGTGCAATACGGCGAGATCGTCCTCGAACTCACCCACCTCTCCTACGACGCCCCGGTCTACATCTTCGACAACCGCGTCGGCTCCCCCGACGGCAGCGACACGCTCATCGGCATCACCAAGCTGAGCTTTGCTGACGGCTTCTACGTCGCCGCCGCCAATCCCGGCGTGCTGATCGACGACAGCGCCAGCTTCACCAACGACACCATCGCCGGCCTCGATGCCACCTTCCCCGCCTCCCTCGGCCATGCCGGCTCGGGCGACGACACGGTGCTCGGCGGCCATGGCAATGACAGCATCAACGCCCTGTCCGGCGCGGATTCGATCGATGGCGGCGCGGGCAATGACATCATCCTCGCCGGCACCGAAAACGACGCCGTCCGCGGCGGCACCGGCCACGACTCCGTCGATGGCGGCACCGGCGACAACATCGTCTCCGGCGATGACGGCAACGATTCCATCACCTCCTACAGCGGCTTCGACCAGCTCTACGGCAACGCCGGCAACGACACGATCCGCGCCGGCACCGGCGACGACTTCGTCGATGGCGGCAGCGAGGCGGATTCGGGCGGGCTCGACAGCCTGTTCGGCGAGGCCGGCGACGACACCCTGCTGGCCGGCAACGGCGCCAGCACCCTCTCCGGCGGCACCGGCCACGACCAGCTCTTCGGCAGCGTGGCTGCAGACTCCCTGAACGGTGACGAAGGCAACGACAGCCTCCTCGGCAATGGCGGCGCGGACACGATCACCGACAGCACCGGCCAAAACCACATCGACGGCGGCGACGACGCCGACAGCCTCACCGGCCGCGGCAGCCTCAACGGCGGCGCGGGCGACGACACCCTGCGCGGCAGCACCGGCAACGACGTACTCACCGGCGGCGCCGACAACGATAGCGCCCTCTACGACACCAGCCGCGCCTTCACCTCGATCATCGCGCTGGCCGGCGGCGGCTACGCGGTGGTGGACAACCGCGAGACCAACCCGGCCAATCTCGGCGCCGACACGGTCGACGGCATCGAGACGCTGTTCTTCTCCGACACCAGCTTCACCCCCGACCAGCCCGGCGTGAACACCGGCGCGGTCTTCACCGCTGCCGTCCCGCCCCTGGCCGACCCCACTCTCGGCAGCAGCCTGCTCGGCACCGCCTTCGACGACAGCCTGGCCGGCGATGAGGGCAACGACACGCTGGGCGGCGAGGACGGCAACAACCGCGTCGACGGCGGCAGCGGCGACGACAGCATCTTCGCCACCGGCACCGGCAACAACGTCCTGCTCGGCGGCGCCGGGCACGACACCGCCTCGGGCAGCGAAGGCCGCGACTGGATCGCCGGCTATGACGGCCCGGACAGCCTGATGGGCAACGGCGGCGCCGACACCATCCTCGGCGAATTCGGCGACGATACCATCGACGGCGGCAGCGGCGACGACAGCATCACCGGCGGCCCGGACAGCAACAACATCACCGCCGGCACCGGCAACGACACGGTGGAGGGTGGCGAAGGCGCCCAGACCATTGCCGGCAACGACGGCAATGACAGCCTGACCGGCGGCACCGGCATCTACGGCAACAGCACCATGACCGGCGATGCCGGCCACGACACGATGCACGGCACCGGCACCCTCTGGGGCGGCGCGGACAACGACGTCATCTCCGGCGAAGGCTCCCTCGCGGGTGATGCCGGCAATGACAGCATCACCGGCAGCGGCACGCTCGCCGGCGGCGATGGGGCGGACACGCTCGTCGGCCTCAGCGTCGATCCGCAGACCTCCGGCTACTACCGCCTCGTCTCCGCCGGTGAACTGATCACCCAGATCCAGTTCGACATCGACGGCGCGGCCGAGCTCTACGGCTGGCAGACCGCCCTGACCGTCTACGGCGTCAACCCCGGCAGCGTCCTCGTCTACCACGCCCCCATGCTCACGGGCACGACCGGCGTGACGATGGCCGGCGGCACCGGCAACGACACGCTGAACGGCAGCAGCGGCAATGACGGCTTCATCGACACCAACGGCAACAACGTCTTCAACGGCGGCGGCGGCAACGACATCTTCCACAGCGTCTCGCGCGGCACCGGGGCAGACACCTACAACCCCGGCCCCGGCCCGCACGCCCATCTCTACCAGCTCGCCTGGCAACCCGGCTCCACCGCCGACATCATCAGCGACTGGAACGCCAGCGGCTTCTTCGGCGACCGCATCGACATCTCCGGCGTGCTACTGACCCTGAACACCCTGAACGGCGGGGAGGGGGCGGACAGCCTCTCCGGCAGCGGCACCCTCTCCGGCGGCGGCGGCAACGACAGCATCACCGGCCGCGGCCAGCTCGACGGCGGCACCGGCGAGGACAGCCTCACCGGCCTCGCCGGCGACGACATCCTTCTCGGCGGCGTCGGCGACGACAGCCTGCAGGGCGCCGGCGGCAGCGACCAGCTCGATGGCGGTGCCGGCACCAACTACGCCTACTACGCCGGCCCTCGCAGCCACTACACCGTCGCCTATGCCGGCCTGAACGGCGACGGGGTGCAGACCTTCCGCATCGTCGACAACTTCGCCGACACCTCGGCCGCCCTGGGCGACGCCGACACCCTGACCAACGTGCAGTTCGCCGTCTTCGACGACGCGATCGTCCCGCTGGACCCGGAATCCGTCGGCATCATCTTCAACGGCAGCACCAACCCCGACACCATGATCGGCGATGTCGGCCCCGACACGCTGGAAGGCTTCGGCGGCAACGACAGCATCGAAGGCCGCGGCGGCGCCGACAGCCTGATCGGCGACAACGACCAGGACACCATCGACGGCGGCGAGGGCAACGACACGCTGGACGGCGGTGACGGCGATGACTCCCTGCTCGGCGGCGTGGACGACGACCTCTACATCGTCTCCAACCCCGGCGATGTGGTCGTCGAACTGCCCGGCGAAGGCAGCGACACCGTCCAGGCGGAGATGAACGCCTACACGCTGTCCGCCAATGTCGAGGCCCTGACCTTCTTCGGCACCGGCGGCTTCTCCGGCATGGGCAATACCGGCGCCAACACCCTCACCGGCGGCACCGGCAACGACACGCTCGACGGCGCGGCCGGCGACGACCACATGATCGGCGCCACCGGCGACGACACCTACCTCGTCGACAGCGTCAACGACACGCCCAGCGAGTCCCCCGGCGAAGGCACCGACACGATCCGCCTCTCCGGCATCACCACCTACTCGCTGGCCACCCGGCCGAACATCGAAAACCTCGTCTATGACGGCGCCATCGGCGCCACCCTCACCGGCAACGACGGCGCCAACACCATCACCGGCGGCAGCGCCGGCGACAGCATCGACGGCGGCGCCGGTGCAGACAGCATGGCCGGCAATGGCGGCAACGACGCCTACTATGTCGACAACGCCGGCGACCTCGTCAGCGAGGCCCCCGCCAGCGGCAATGACAGCGTCTACACCACGCTCCACACCTACACCCTCACCGACAATGTCGAGGCGCTGTTCGCCAACGGTGATGCCAACCCCTACACGCTGATCGGCAACGCCGACGCCAACAGCATCAGCGGCGGCTCCGGTGCCGACAGCATCGATGGCGCCGGCGGGGCCGACGCGATGGCCGGCGGCCTGGGCGATGACACCTACGTCATCGACACCGCGCTCGACGCCATCACCGAGGCCGCGGCCGCCGGCTTCGATACTCTGCTGACCGCACTCGCCGCCCGCTCGCTGGATGCCAATGTCGAGGCGATGACCTACACCGGCGCCGGCAACTTCTCCGGCACCGGCAATGCCGGCGACAACAGCCTCACCGGCGGCGCCGGGGCGGACACGTTGAACGGCCTCGCCGGCATCGACATCCTGGCCGGCCTGGGCGGCAGCGACCGCTACTTCGTCGATGACGTGGCCGACCAGGTCATCGAAGCCAGCAGCGCCGGCAGCGACAGCGTCTATGCCAGCTCCGCCAGCTACACCCTGTCCGCCAATATCGAGGCGCTGTTCAAAACCGGCCCCGGCACCTTCGCCGGCACCGGCAACGCCTCGGACAACCTCCTCGCCGGCGGCACCGGCAACGACACGCTGGACGGTGCCGGTGGCGGCGACACGATGGTCGGCGGCCTCGGCGACGACACCTATGGGGTGGACAGCGCGTCCGACTTCGCCGCCGAGAACCCCGGCGAGGGCACCGACACCGTCCGCACCACCCTGATCAGCTACACCCTGTCCAGCGCGCTGGAGAACGTCGAATACACCGGCGCCGGCAACTTCACCGGCTTCGGCAACGCCGCCGCCAACCGGCTCACCGGCAACACCGGCAACGACTTCCTGCTCGGCCAGGGCGGGAACGACACGATGGCCGGCGGCCTCGGCAATGACCGCTACATGGTCAACGAAGCCGCAGACCAGGTCATCGAAAACCTCGGCGAGGGCAACGACACCGTCTTCACCACGCTCGCCACCCACACCCTCGCGGCCAATGTCGAGGCGTTGACCTTCGACAGCGTCGGCAGCTTCACCGGCCGCGGCAACGAGATCGACAACGCCATCACCGGCGGCGCCAGCAACGACCTGCTCATCGGTTTTGCCGGCAACGACACGCTGACCGGTGGCGGCGGCGCCGACACCATGATCGGCGGCCTCGGCGACGACACCTACATCGTCGACAACAGCAGCGACTTCGCCCCGGAAAACCCCGGCGAGGGCACCGACACCGTCCGCACGGCCCTGCTGAACTACACCCTGCAGGCCAATATCGAGAACGCCGAGCGGATCGGCGGCGGCGACTTCACCGTCTTCGGCAACGGGCTCGACAACCGCCTGACCGGCGGCGTCGGCGACGACTTCCTGCTCGGCCAGGGCGGTAACGACACCCTGACCGGCGCCAACGGCAACGACCGCTACTCGGTCGGCGACGCCGGCGACCAGGTGGTCGAAGGCGTGGGTGAGGGCAACGACACCATCTACACCACGCTCGCGCATTACGACCTGGCGGCCAATATCGAGGCGATCGTCTACTCCGGCGCTGGCGACTTCTCCTCTGCCGGCAACGCGCTCGGCAACCTGCTCTTCGGCGGCAACGGGGCCGACACGCTGGACGGGGCCGGCGGCAACGACACGCTGAACGGTGTCGCCGGCGCCGACAGCTTGATCGGCGGCACGGGGCTGGATACCTTCATCGTCACCGGCGCCCAGCTCGCCACCCCCGGCTTCGGCATCGACGCCGGCTCCGAGTGGGACTCGCTGGTCTTCGCCGGCAACATCACCGGCGCGGTGGATGCCAACTTCGCCGGCATGTCGCACCTGGAGGTGATGCTGTTCACCGGCACCGGCGCCCAGTCGGTGACGCTGGGCAACAACGCCGCCACCGCCTATGACGGTTCCATCTTCGCCTACGCCCCGGTCGCCACCTCGGTGAACCTCGACGCCAGCGCGATGACGACGGGCCGCATCACCGTCTTCGGCACCGCCAACGCCGACACCATCATCGGCGGCGCCCTCAACGACATCATCATCGGCAACGGTGGTGGCGACAGCCTCTCCGGCCTCGGCGGCAACGACAACTTCACCGTCACCACCGCCAACCTCGCCGCCCCCGGCCTGCGTATCGACGGCGGCATCGGCTACGACACGCTGCTGGTCAACGGCAACCTCGCCGGCACGACGGACGCGCAGTTCACCGACTTCGCCAACCTCGAGGAGATCCGCATCGTCGGCTTCGGCGCCCAGTCGATGACCTTCGGTGCGCTCGCCGCGGCGGCCTTCGGCGGTGCCATCTCGGTGCAGGCGCCGAACGCCACCAGCCTGAGCATCGACGGCAGCGCGCTGGCAACCTCCAAGCTGACCGCCTTCGGCACCGCCGGTGCGGACAGCCTGACCGGCGGCAGCCTGAACGACACGCTGTTCGGCTCCGGCGGGGCAGACAGCCTCACCGGCGGCGGCGGCAACGACCAGTTCGTCATCACCGGCACCCAGCTCACCGCCGGCACCACGGGCATCGACGCCGGCACCGGCAGCGACCTGCTGATCCTGCAAGGCAACTTCAGCAGCCCGGCCGCCATGTCCTTCATCGGCATGTCGGGTCTCGAGACGCTGATGTTCGCCGGCACCGGCGCCCAATCGCTCGTGCTGGGCGCCAATGCGGCCACCGCCTTCGGCGGCAGCATCTTCGCCTACGCGCCCGCGGCGACCTCGGTGAACCTCGACGCCAGTGCGATGACCAGCGGGCGGATCACCGGCATCGGCACCGCCGGCGCCGACACGCTGGCCGGCGGCACCGGCAACGACCTGTTCACCGGTTCTGCCGGGGCGGATCTGTTCAATGTCGGCCTGGGCCAGGATGTGATCAGCGACTTCATCCCGGGCCTGGATCGCATAGGCCTGCAATCCGGCGGCTTCGTGGACTTCGCCTCGCTCTCGCCCGCCATCAGCAACGTCGGCGGCAGCGCGGTCATCGACCTCGGCGGCGGCAACCAGCTCACGCTCACCGGCGTGCTCAAGGCCTCGCTCTCCGCCGGCGACTTCGTCTTCTGACCCGCGTGCGCCCACCGGCCAGGTCGCGCGCCGTCGCCGCGGACG
This sequence comes from Asaia bogorensis, assembly GCA_945874805.1. Lineage (GTDB taxonomy): Bacteria > Pseudomonadota > Alphaproteobacteria > Acetobacterales > Acetobacteraceae > CAIRTN01. Next base: position 38,127 of record CAMCJI010000006.1, read on the forward strand.
CCAGCCCCCTGCTCGCCCGGGCCGAGGCAGCCCGGGCGGCGGGCGACCGTCCAGCGGCGATCGCCCTGCTCGCCCAGGCCGCCGACCTGCACCTCACCACCGGGGCCGCCGTGCCGCGCGGCTTGTTCCACGACCTCGGCGCCCTGCTCTTCCAGGCCGGCGAGGCGCGCGAGGGGGAGCGCCGCACCCGTCAGGGCCTCACCCGCCTGCCCGGAGACTTCGCGCTCACCAACCTGCTCGGCGTGCTGCTGAAGGCGCAGGGCCGCACCGACGAGGCGCTGGCCAGCTTCGATGAGGCCAGCCGCGTCAACCCCGCCCACCCCTCGCCCTGGGTGAACCGCGGCAACATCCTGCTCGGCCGCAACGCCGTCGCCGCCGTCGCCGCCTTCGCCCGCGCGGTGCAGGCCGACCCCTCCCAGGCCGAGAACACCCGCCTGCTCGGCGTGGCCCAGCGCCAGGCCGGCCAGACCGAGGCGGCGCTGGCCAGCTTCGCCGCCGCCCGCCGCCTCGCCCCCGCCGCGCTCCGCGCCTGGATCGACACCGCCGGCCTGCTCGACGAGCTCGGCCGCAGCGCCGATGCCCTGGCCGCCATCGACGAGGCGCTCGCCGCCAACCCCGACTCCCGCCTCCTCGTCGAAGCCCGCTTCGCCCTGCTCCGCCGCGCCGGCCGGCAGGATGAGGCCGTGGCCTACGCCGCCGCCCTCCTCAAGCGCCTGCCCGACGCCGCCTGGGTCCACATCCAGGCCGCCCGCAACGTCGTCCATTCCGACCGCCGCGCCGCCAACCGCCACCTCGAGGAAGCGGTGCGCCTTGAGCCGGACAACGCCGACGCGCTGACCGACCTCGCCGACAGCCTCGACCGCACGCGCGGCCCGGATGAGGGCAAAAACATCGAGGCCGCCTACAAGCTCGCCTTGCGCCGGGTGGACCTCGGCGGCCCCATGCTCGGCCATGCCCGCAGCATCACCTCGATCCTCAACCGGGCCTGCGACTTCGCCGCCAGCGCCCGCGTCGGCAGCTTCGAGGCGCTGACCCGCCACTGGGCCGACACCGGCTACATCAGCGCGCTGCACTACCAGATGGCCCAGGTCACCACGATGGACCAGCGCCTGCTGCTGCGCGACGCCCACGCCCAATGGGGCCGCACCGTCGATGCGCTCGCCGCCCGCGCCCCGCTCGCCCGTCCCGCCATCCGCCGCGGCCGGGCGAAAATCCGCCTCGGCCTGATGTCGTCGGACCTGCGAAACCACCCCGTCAGCTACTTCGCCATGCCGCTGATCGATGGCTACGACCGCGATCGTTTCGAACTCTACTGCTACTCCTGGAACAGCGGCGCTGGCGATCCGGTGCAGGCCCGCATCGCCGCCGCCGTCGATGCCTGGCGCCTCGCTCCCGCCATCAGCGACCGCGACGCCGCCGCCATGATCGCCGCCGACCAGCTCGACATGCTGATCGAGCTCGGCGGCACCACCTACATGAACAAGCTGAACGTCATGGCCTACAAGCCCGCCCGCGTGCAGGCGAGCTGGCTCGGCTACCCCCATTCCGCCGGCCCCAGAAGCATCGACTACATCCTGGTCGATCCCCACAACCGCCCGACGGACGACGCCCTGCTGATCGAAAAACCCCTGGAACTCGCCCGCTCCTGGGTGGTCCTCGGCGACCTCGGCTTCAACGAAGCCATCGCCATCACCCCAGGCACGCCGGAACAACGGTCAGGGCATCTGACCTTCGGCACGATGAACAACCCCTACAAGTTCACCCCCGCGGTTCTCGCCACCTGGGCCCGCGCCACCGCCGCCGTCCCTGGCGCGCATTTCCTCTTCGTCCGCCCCGAGGCCGGCCACGCCGCCTTCCAGGCCAACATCCGCGAAGCCTTCGCCGAAGCCGGCGTCACCCCCGACCGCCTCGAGTTCGAAGCCGTCCGCGGCACCCACATGCCGCACTACAACCGCATCGACGTAGCACTGGACACCTTCCCGCAAACCGGCGGCACCACCACCTGCGAGGCGCTGTGGATGGGCGTGCCCACCATCAGCCTCGCCGGCCCCTGCTTCTTCGAACGCCTCAGCCGCTCCAACCTCATCAACGCCGGCCTCGGCGACCTCGTCGCCGAAACCCCCGACGACTTCCACGCCAAAGCCCTCGCCTTGGCCGCGGACGCCCCCCGCTGCGCGGCCCTGCGCACCAGCCTGCGCGCGGACATCCGCGCCCGTCCCCTCGGCCGGCCGGACTGGTTCGTCACCGACTTCCAGTCCGCCGTCACCCGCGCCGTGGACGCCGCCTGACCTACGTCTTCGACACGTTCCAGAACACCGGCAGGATGCTCTTCACCATCCCGGTGAGGTTCGTCCGCCGCGCGATCGGCTGGAACCACTGGCCGATCGGGATGAACGGCACCTCCTCGAACGCCACCGCCTGAATCTCGCGCCCCAGCCGCGCCTGCGCCTCGATATCCGGCGCGTCATACCAGGCCGCCCGCCCCGCCTCGATCCGCGGCGAGGTCGGCCAGCCGAACCATCCCTGCAACCCGCTCCCCCACAGCGCCGTATGCGTTGCCGGATTGGCATAGGCGAGTCCGTCGCCATAGGTGGTGAACACGCTCCACCCCCCTTTTTCGACGGACTCGCGAGACGCCCGGCGAGACACCACCGTCCCCCAATCCGCCGTCACATACTCCACATTCAGCCCGATCTGCTCGAACACGCCGCGCGTCACCTGCGCGATCGCATTCACCACGGCGAAATCCGTCGGCGCCATCAGCACCACCTTCTCGCCCTTGTAGCCGCTCTCGGCGACCAGCTTGCGCGCCAGCGCGATATCCCGCTTGCCCGTCAGTGCCGACAGCCCGACATCATTGGCCATCGGCGTCCCCGCGGTGAAATACCCCACCCCGCTGCGCGTCAGGCTCGTCTCGGAGCCCATGATCGCCGCCAGAAAATCCGTCTGATCGATCGCCGGCAGGATCGCCTGGCGCAGCTTCGGATTGTTGAACGGCGGATGCAGATGATTGAACCGGATGATCCCGATCACGCCGAGCAGATCGACATTCTCCACCACCACCCCCGGCGCGCGCCGCAGCACCGGCAGCAGATCGGCGAGCGGCTGCTCCACCCAATCCACCTCGCCCGTCTGCAACGCCGCCGCCGCGGTCGCCGCATCCGGCATGATGATCCACTCGATCCGGTCGAAATTCGCCCGCTTCCCGCCGGAGGTGAAACTCGCCGGCTCATCGCGCGGCACATAACGGTCGAACTTCGCATAAACCGCCTTCGAGCCGGACACCCACTCATCGCGCACGAACCGGTATGGCCCGGACCCCACATACTCCGTGATCTGCTGGAACGCGTCCGTCTTCGCCATCCGCTCCGGCATCATGAAGCACGACCCCTGGCCGAGTGCATACGGCATCAGCGGAAACGGCCGCTTCAGCCGCAGCTCGATCGTCCGGTCATCCACCGCCCGCATCTCGTCGAGCTGGCTGGCGATCCGCTGCCCGAACCCGTCCCGCTTCATCCACCGCGCGAGCGAGGTCACGCAGTCGACCGCCCGCACCCGCTCATTGTCATGCCACAGCAGCCCCTCCCGCAGGGTCAGCCGCCACGTCAGCTTGTCGTCGGAGACCACATGCCCCGCCAGCATCTGATGCCGCGGAATCAACCCGGCATCGAGGCTGAACAACGTGTCCCAGATCACATAGCCATGATTTCGCGCCACCACCGTGGTCGTCCAGATCGGATCGGGATTGGCGAGGTTCGCCTGCGGCACAAACCGCAACACCCGGCTGTTGCCCTGCGCCAACGCCGGCCGAGCCAAACCCGCGGCGGCCGCGGTCTGAAGAAGACGTCTGCGCTGCATGGCCCAAGCCCCCGTTCTGTGCCCAAAAACACTAGATCGGGACGGCGAGGGAAATAAAGTGCCAATCAGCCCCCACCCAACTCCTTGCACAACTCTACGGCATAAGGCGCAAAGCCCAGCCGCTCATACAGCGCCTGCGCCCGCCCGTTGCCCACCAAAACCCCCAGGCCCAGCCGCGGCACCCCCCGCGCCCGCGCCACCCGCTCCGCCTCC